>NZ_JAXBRE020000017.1:0-16718 GCF_047520985.2 Stenotrophomonas sp. BR163 | reverse complement strand
GACCCACCAGCACGACACCCACTACCTGCGCATCCTGGTCGGCCAGCGGCCGGCACTACCCCTTGAACCGCAACCCCACGCCCGGCTCGGTGAACAGGTAGCGCGAATCCAGCGCCGAATCGCCCAGCTTGTGCCGCAGCTTGCCGACCAGGATGCGCAGGTAGTGGGTGTCGTGCTGGTGGGTCGGCCCCCAGATCTCCTGCAGGATCTGCGGCTGGGTCACCACCCGCCCGGCATTGCGCAGCAGCAGCGACAGCAGCGCGTATTCCTTGCGGGTCAACGCCACCGGTTCACCCTGCAGGGCGACTTCGCGACGCACCAGGTCCACGTGCAGGTGGCCATCGTCGAACACCGGCGGCGTGCCATCGGTCGGCACGCTGCGCGTGCGCAGCAGCGCCCGCACGCGCGCCATCAGCTCCTGCGTGCCGAACGGCTTGGTCACGTAGTCGTTGGCGCCGGTATCCAGTGCGCGCACCTTCTCGGCTTCGCCGGCGCGCACGGTCAGCATGATCACCGGCACCTGGCTCCACTGGCGCAGCTGTTCCAGGACCTCGTGGCCTTCCATGTCCGGCAGGCCGATATCGAGGATCACCAGGTCCATGTCCTCGCTGGCGGCCAGCTGCAGGCCTTCCTGGCCGGTGGCGGCCTGCCGCACCTGATAGCCCTGCGCGCGCAGGCTGATGTCCAGGAACCGGCGGATCTGGGTTTCATCATCGATCACCAGCACGCGTGCGGCCGGCACGCTGGCATCAATCGGGGTCGGGCTCATCGTGGGAGGCTGGCTTGAGC
This sequence comes from Stenotrophomonas sp. BR163, assembly GCF_047520985.2. NCBI lineage: Bacteria > Pseudomonadati > Pseudomonadota > Gammaproteobacteria > Lysobacterales > Lysobacteraceae > Stenotrophomonas > Stenotrophomonas sp. BR163. The sequence goes on along the minus strand of NZ_JAXBRE020000017.1, from coordinate 15,929 downwards.
AGGGGCAGGGTGATGCGGATCAGGGTACCGCGACCGTCGCGTCCGGGCAGCGCCTGCACGCTGCCGCCATGTGCGCCGATCATGCCCTGGCAGATGGTCAGGCCCAGGCCGGTGCCGTGGCGGCCCCGGTCGCCACGCTCGACGCTGTAGAACATGTCGAAGATGCGCGCGCGCTCGTCATCGGGAATGCCGGGGCCGGCATCGATCACGTCGATGCGCAGTTGGCCGTCCAGCTCGCGCGCCTGTACCTGCACGGCGGCGTCGGGCGGCGAGAACTTGGCCGCGTTCTCCATCACGTTGAACACGGCCTGTTCGACCAGCGCCGGGTGCACCCAGATCGGTGCCAGCGTGGCTGGGATGTCCAGCTCCAGCCGCACCTTTGGCTGGTAGCGCTGCAGGCGCCGTGCCGCCGAGCCGATCAGCTCGTCCACGCCGATCCAGTCGCGGTTGATCTTCAGCCCTTCATGACCCAGCCGGGTCATGTCCAGCAGATTCTGGATGTAGCGGTCCAGCCGTTCGCCCTCGACCAGGATGGTGTCCAGCAAAGCACGGCGATCGGCTGTATCCATGGCCGCACCGTAGCTGGCCAGGCTGTCGGCCGACCCGATCATCGCCGCCAGCGGCGAGCGCAGGTCGTGCGACACCGAGGAGAGCAGCGCCGAGCGCAGCCGCTCGGTCTCGTTACTGACGTGTGCCTGCTCCAGTTCCGCCACCAGCCGGGTACGCAGCGCCGCCTGTGCGATGTCATCGACCATCGCTTCGGCCAGCTGCCGCTGCTCGGGCAGCAGGCGCGCCTGTGCGCCGGGCAGGTACAGGCCGGCCACGCCGATCGCACGGTCTTCGCCGTCCAGCAGCGGCAGGAACCACCATTGCGCACCGGCCAGTGTATCGGTGAAGCGCCCACTGGGCTGGCCGTGGCGCAGCGCCCAGTCGGCGGCAGCCAGGTCGGTATCGCCGGGCTGGCTGCGGCCGCCGGCGGCGGTATCGGTGCCGATCCGCAGCCACGCCGGCACGTCCAGGGCCTGCTCCAGCGCATGCCGGCCCGCCTGTGCCACCTCGCCGTTGCCGGCCGCGCTGGCCAGCTGACGGCCCAGCTGCTGGCGCGCACGCGCATGGCGGTTGGCCGCACGCAGCGCAATCACCTGCATGCGCAGGCGCGAGGCCAGGCGCCCGGCCACCAGTGCCGCGGCCAGGAACAGGAACACGGTGATCACGCCCTGGCGTGCACCGATGGCGAAGGTGAAGCGCGGCGCGATGAACAGGAAGTTGTAGGCCAGGAAGCACAGGATCGCGGCCATCACCGCCACGCTGGCGCGCGTGCGTGCAGCCACCAGCACCACCGCGACGATGAACACCATCGACAGGTCGGCCATGCCCACCCAGTGTTCGGCCAGCCACGCCACCGCACAGGCCAGCGCGGTAGCGATCAGGGCTTGTGCCGGTTCATGACTGATACCGCGCATTGGCGGCAGCAGGCTCTCGCGGCGCGAGCGTGCGCGTGCCTGCGGCGTGCTGATGATGGTGATCTCGTAATGCGCGCCACGCTGGATCAGCTGCTGGGTCAGGGTGCGGTTGAACATCCGTGCCAGTGGACGTTCGCGGGTCCGGCCCAGCACCAGGGTCGACACGCCGTTGTGTGCGGCATGGTCGAGCAGGGCATCGGCGATGCTCGATCCATGCAGTAGTTCGGCGTCGCCGCCCAGCCGCCTTGCCAGCGCAAAGGCCGCATCGATCTCGCGCCGGGTCGCCTCGTCCTGGCGCCGGCCCTGCACGGTCACTACCGTCCACGGCGCGTCACGGCGCTCTGCGATGCGCCGCGCCACGCGCACCAGGTATTCGCTCTGGCCGCCCCCGTCGATGGCCACCAGAACGCCGCGACGCAGGGGCAGATTGCCTTCGCCACGCGCGGCGCGGGTTTCGCGCAGGCTGCTGTCGACGCGGTCGGCGGCTTCCTGCATCGCCAGTTCGCGCAGCGCGGTCAGGTTGGCCGGTGAAAAGAACGCCTGCAGTGCCTGCGCGGCCTGTTCGGGCACATAGACCTTGCCCTGCTGCAGGCGAGCGATCAGTTCGCGCGGCGGCAGATCGACCAGCACGATGTCGTGCAGGCGGTCGAGCACGCCGTCGGGCACGGTCTCGCTGACGCGCACGCCGGTGATGCGCATCACCACATCGTTGAGGCTTTCCAGATGCTGGATGTTGACCGTGGTCCAGACGTCGATGCCGGCGTCCAGCAGCTCCATCACATCCTGCCAGCGCCGCTCATGGCGGCTGCCGGGCGCATTGCGATGGGCCAGTTCATCCACCAGCACCAACGCCGGATGCCGTGCCAGCACGGCATCCAGGTCCATCTCCTGCAGGGCATGGCCGTGATAGGCCACGTCCTTCAGCGGCAGCTGCGGCAGGCCCTCCAGCAGGGCCTGGGTATCGGTGCGTCCATGGGTTTCCACCAGGCCCACCACCAGGTCGACGCCGCGGCGCAGCTGTTCCTGCGCGCGGGTCAGCATGGTGTAGGTCTTGCCCACGCCCGGCGCCGCACCGAGGAACACGGTCAGCTTGCCGCCGGCTTCGCGTTGCAGGCCTTCAACCAGGGCATCGGCCTGGCGGGTACGTGCATCAGTCATGGGGGCCGCTGTCATGGCCACCATTGTGCGCGCAGCCGGTGCAGCCCGGCATCACGGCGTCTTGGCTGCATGGTCCAGCGCGAAGTTCAGCGTCACCACGTTCACCCGTGGCTGGCCGAACAGGCCCCACTGGCGCCCTTCGGTATGCGCCTGCACCAGTGCCTGCACGCGCTCCACCGACAGGCTACGGGCACGCGCTACGCGCGCCACCTGCAGCTGCGCCGCCGCCGGCGACAGCTGCGGGTCCAGGCCACCGGCGGACTGGGTGACCAGGTCCGCAGGCACCTGCGCCGGGGCAACGCCTTCGCGTGCGGCCACCGCAGCGGTGCTGGCGGCGACGCGCTCGGCCAGCGTGGGGTTGCTGCGCGCCATGTTGGAACCGGCCGCGGCCATCGGGTCGTAGTTGGCCGCCGACGGACGCGCCTGGAAGTAGCCATCACCGGTGAACGGCTGCGCCAGCCACGCCGAGCCGCGCACCTGGCCGTTGCCGTCGCGCAGCAGGCTGCCCTCGGCCTGGGTCGGGTAGGCCAGGCCGGCGAAGCCGGTGGCGATGCCGGCGTAGACCGCGCCGGCCAGCAGCAGGGTAGCCAGGCCCAGGCCGATCGCCGGGCGCCAGCTTGCGCCATCCTGCAGGCTCGCCACGCGGGCCTCGGCTTTCTGTTCGCGGGGAAGGGAAGACGAAGTGGAAACAGTACGGTTCATGCGCCGAATACCAGGACAAGAAGGAGGTCGATCGCCTTGATCGCCGCGAACGGCAGCAGCACGCCGCCGAGGCCGTACACCAGCATGTTCCGGCGCAGCAGCGCCGTTGCGGTGGCCGGGCGGAAGCGCACGCCACGCAGGGCGAGCGGAATCAGGGCGGGAATCACCAGGGCGTTGAAGATCAGTGCCGCCAGCACCGCGTTGCGCGGGCTCGACAGCTGCATCACGTTCAGTGCGGCCATGGTCGGCACGGCAGCGGCGAACAGCGCCGGCAGGATCGCGAAGTACTTGGAGACGTCGTTGGCCAGCGAGAAGGTGGTCAGCGCGCCGCGGGTGATCAGCTGCTGCTTGCCCACCTCCACCACCGCCAGCAGCTTGGCCGGGTCCGAATCGAGGTCGACCATGTTGCCGGCCTCCTTCGCCGCCTGCGTGCCGGAGTTCATCGCCAGGCCGATGTCCGCCTGGGCCAGCGCGGGAGCGTCGTTGGTGCCGTCGCCGACCATCGCCACCAGCCGGCCGCCGGCCTGCTCCTGGCGGATGCGCGCCAGTTTGTCCTCCGGGCGGGCCTCGGCGATGTAGTCATCGACGCCGGCTTCGGCAGCGATGGCAGCGGCGGTCAGCGGGTTGTCGCCGGTGATCATCACCGTGCGGATGCCCATCGCGCGCAGCTGCGCGAACTTCTCGCGCATGCCGTGCTTGACCACGTCCGACAGTTCGATCACGCCCAGCAGGTGGCGACCCTCGGCCACCACCAGCGGGGTGGCGCCATTGCGCGCCACCTGCTCGACGCGACCGGCCAGTTCCGCCGGCACGTTGCCGCCCAGCGCCTGTACGTGGGCACGGATCGCATCGGCGGCACCCTTGCGGATCTGCCGCCCATGTTCAAGATCCACGCCGGACATGCGGGTCTGCGCACTGAACGCCAGGTAGTCGGCGTGGTCCGGTTCGGCGGTGGCGCAGCCCTGTTCGCGCGCCAGACGCACGATCGACTTGCCTTCCGGGGTCGGGTCGGCCAGCGAGGACAACAGCGCCGCTTCACGCAGCTGGCTGGCGTCGATGCCGGCCAACGGATGGAAGTGGCTGGCCTGGCGGTCGCCGTAGGTGATGGTGCCGGTCTTGTCCAGCAGCAGCACGTCGACGTCGCCAGCCACTTCCACCGCCTTGCCCGACTTGGCCAGCACGTTGGCAGCCAGCGCACGGTTCATGCCGGCGATGCCGATGGCCGGCAGCAGCCCGCCGATGGTGGTCGGGATCAGGCATACCAGCAGCGCGATCAGCAGCAGCGGATCGACCTGCACGCCTACCGCCGCACCGATCGCCGGCAGCGTCGCCACCACCACCAGGAAGGTCAGCGTCATCGCTGCCAGCAACAGGGTCAGCGCGATCTCGTTCGGCGTCTTCTGACGGTTGGCACCTTCCACCAGCGCGATCATCCGGTCCAGGAAGCTGTGCCCCGGCTCGGCGGTCACCCGCACGATGATCTGGTCAGACAGCACCTTGGTGCCGCCGATCACGCCGGAACGGTCGGTACCGGCCTCGCGCAGCACCGGGGCGGATTCGCCGGTCACCGCCGCCTCGTTGATGGTGGCCAGGCCCTGCACGATCTCGCCATCGGCCGGCACCAGCTCACCGGCACTGACGATCACATGGTCGCCCGGGCGCAGCTCGGCGGCAGGTACCTGGGTTTCCGCAGCCCCCGGCTGCGGCGCGGCCAGGCGGCGCGCCACCAGATCCTGGCGAGCGCGGCGCAGCGATGCGGCCTGGCCACGGCCACGCGCCTCGGCCACTGCTTCGGCGAAATTGCCGAACAACACGGTCACCAGCAGGATCGCGGTCACCGCCAGGCCGAAGCCCAGCGGCGCATTGCCGGTCAGTGTGACGATGGCGGCGACGATCGTGCCGGCCATCACCACCGCCATCACCGGGCTGCGCACCAGGTGCATCGGCGATAGCTTGCGTACTGCTTCGACCAGCGCACGGCGCAGGCCGGCGCCATCAAGCAGCGCAGGGCGCGGGGCAAGGGAACTACGGGTGGAACTTGCGTGGGTACTCATCGGGGTGTCCTTAGTGCAGTCCCAGGCTGAGGTGGTCGGCGATCGGGCCGAGTACCAGCGCCGGCATGAACTGCAGCACGGTCAGGATGACGATCACCGAGACCAGGGTCAGGGCGAAGGTCGGGGTTTCGATCTGCAGGCTGCCGGCAGACTCCGGCGCCTGGCGCTTGGCGGCCAGTTGCGCGGCCACCACCAGCGGGATGATCAGCAGCGGGAAGCGGCCCAGCAGCAGCACCAGCGAGCAGCTCAGGTTCCACCACAGCGTGGCGTCGCCCAGCCCCTCGAAGCCCGAGCCGTTGTTGGCGTAGGCCGAGACGTACTCGTAGAACACCTGGCTGATGCCATGGAAGCCCGGGTTGGAGGTAGCGGCCAGCCCGGGCACGGCCAGGGTGATCGCGGTGAACACCAGCAGGGTGATCGGCTGCAGCAGCACCAGCAGGGCCAGCAGGCGTACCTGTGGCGTCTCCAGCTTGCGGCCGAACAGTTCCGGCGTACGTCCAGTCATCAACCCGGCCAGGAACACGCCCAGCAGCAGGTACACGATGAACTGCTGCAGGCCACAGCCGATGCCGCCCCAGATCGCGCTGACCAGCATGTTGACCATCGCGATGCCGCCACTCAGCGGCGCCAGCGAGTCATGCATGCCGTTGACCGAACCGTTGGAGACCTGGGTGGTCACCGCCGCCCACAGCGCCGTGCCGTCGGCGCCGAAGCGCACCTCCTTGCCTTCCATCAGCAGCGGCGTGGCGGCGCTGGCACTGTGCCCTTCACTCAACATCATCGCGCCGGTGGACAGCAGCGACATGCCCAGCATGCAGCTGAACACCAGGGCGCCGAACCGGCGCCGGCCGGTGAACGCACCGATCATGAAGATCACCGCCATCGGCACCAGCAGGATGCCGACGATCTCCAGCGCGTTCGACAGCGGGGTCGGGTTTTCCAGCGGGAAGCTGCTGTTCGGGCCGTACCAGCCGCCACCGTTGGCGCCCAGCTGCTTGGCCGCGACCATCGCCGCCACCGGGCCCAGCGGCAGCTTCTGTCCGGCCATGCCGGCGCTGGCATCGATCGGCGTGGCCTGCGGGCCACCGGCCATCGTCGACGGCACACCCTGGCTGGTCAGCAGCAGGGTCCACACCAGGCACAGCGGCAACAGGAAGCGCACGCACAGGCGCACCACGTCCACGTAGTAGTTGCCCACCGCCACCTGGCGGTCATCGCCGGTGCTGGTGGTCGCCGCAGCCTGCGGCGCACGCGAGAACAACGCGCGCAGCGTGGCCACCGCCAGCGCCAGGCCCATCATCGGTGTCACCACCTGCAGGCCGGTGATGCCGGTCATCTGCGAGAGGTAGGACAGCTGCGCCTGGCCCGAATAGTGCTGCTGGTTGGTGTTGGTCAGGAACGAGATCATCGTGTGCAGCGCGGTGTCCCAGCGCATGTTCGGGATCTGGTCCGGGTTCAACGGCAACCAGGCCTGGGTCATGAACACCGCCTGGGTCAGTACGGCGACCACCACGTTGCTCAGCACGAAGGCCAGCACGTAGCCGCGCCAGGACATCGCGCGCGAGGGATCGACGCCGAACACCTTGTACAGCGGCTTCTCGATCCAGTTGAACAGCACGTCGGCCCTCATCGGCGTGCCGCGCATCACCCGCGCCAGGTACAGGCCCAGCGGCCACGCCAGCAACAGGCTGGCGGCAATAATCACAAGCATCTCTGTCATGGCAGGCTCCGCTCAGAACGACTCGGGCCGCAGCACGACATAAAGGAGATAGGCGGCGGCGACCAGCACCAGCACGCCACACAACAACGACAGCCAGGGGGACATTGCAATAGCGTCCTGGTGGAACCCCTCCACCTCAGGCCGTCATCGTCGTCCTGCCGCCCATAAACGCACTACGCGCCGGACCGTGCCGACGCGTAAAGAGTGCATAAATTCCGTGGGCCAAGCCGTAACCAGGCGCCGCCTACTGTAGAGCCGGGCCCATGCTGGGCTGCTCTTTCCCAAGGTCACGCGGAGCCGAGCATGGGCTCGACTCTACAAGCGAATCACGGTGCCTGGCTTGCTGGCGCCACGCCCTTCAGCTCGCGATAACGCTGCAGAGTGCTTTCAATTTCCGCCTTCAGCGCCTGCTGCTGCTGCAGGAACCCGGCCTGCAGGCGCTGCTGCGCCTGCAACTGCACGTGCCGCTGACGGATCGCCTCGGCCTGCTTGTCGGCGACCTTGCCACCGGCCAGTTCTCGGTCACCGGCGGCCGACAGCAGCGCCACCAGTGATTCGCTCAGGCTGGTGACGTTGTACTCGGCGGTCTTGAGGTTGTTGTCCAGCACTTCCTGGCGCTCGGCGAACACCCGGCGCAGGTCCTCCTCGCTGCCATAGGTGGACAGCATCGCCTGCTCGGTACGCTGGCGGGTCTGCTCGGCCATCAGGTCCAGCTGCTGCTGCTGCGCCTGGGTGCTGGCCGCGGCGCGCTCTTCGTCGGTCAACGCGCGCTGGACCTGCGCATTGCGCAGGCCGCTCTTCGCGTTGAACTCCTCGCGGGCGTGATTGACCGCATCGGCTGGCAGCGAATCGCTGCAGATCCGCTCCTTGCCCTCGTTCCAGCAGTACAGCTTCTTTTCCACTTTGCCGCCGTCGCGCGACTGCGCCGGCACGGTGGACGGCACGGCCAGCAGCAGGCCGGCAAAGAGAACGGCAGGAACTCGGGACATGACCTTTCCCCTGGGTCGGTCAGCGGATCGAACGGACGCCGTACTGGGCCCGGTAGGCTTCCAGCGGCTGGCGGTAACCCACAAGTTCCGGGTTGCCGGAGGCGAAATCAAGCAGATCGGCCAGCGACGCCACGGCGATCACCGGAATCCCGGCCTCTTCGGCCACCGACTGCGCCGCCGAGCGGCGGTCGGTTTCCGAGGCGATCTCCTGGCGGTCCAGGGCTACCACGATGCCGGCCGGGGTGCCGCCGGCAGCGCGGATGATGCCCAGCGCTTCGCGGATCGCGGTACCGGCGGTGATCACGTCGTCGACGATCAGCACGCGCTTGCCATTCATGTCAGCGCCGATCAGCTGGCCACCTTCGCCGTGGTCCTTGGCTTCCTTGCGGTTGAACGACAGCGGCAGGTCGCGGCCGCGCTGGGCCAGCTCGCAGGCCATCGCGGTGGCCAGCGGGATGCCCTTGTAGGCCGGGCCGAACACCACGTCGTACTTGATCCCGCTGGCATCGATGGCATCGGCATAGCAGGCGCCGAGCTGGGACAGCAGCGAACCGGAGTCGAAACGGCCGGCGTTGAAGAAATAGGGGCTCAGCCGGCCGGACTTGAGGGTGAACTGGCCGAAGCGCAGGGCGTCGGCGGTCAGGGCCAGCTGCAGGAAACGGTGGCGGTGGTCGCTCATCAAAACTCGATTCATCTTCATTTGGAGCACAAATCCTAATCCAGCTGGGCGTTTCGCGCTCGTCCGGCCCCGCGTGAAGGCTGTCGCGGCGCTGCCTGGCGGACTGCGCAGCCCCACGGGCAACCGGTATGCTTGCCCGGTTTCCCGCCGCAGGTCCCCGCATGCGCATCATCAGTTTCAACGCCAATGGCATCCGTTCCGCCGCGACCAAGGGCTTCCTGGACTGGTTCCGTGCCCAGGACGCCGACGTCCTGTGCATCCAGGAAACCAAGGCCCAGGAAGACCAGCTGACCGACCCGATGTTCCGTCCGGATGGCCATCACTGCTTCTACCGCGACGCCATCACCAAGAAGGGCTACAGCGGCGTGGCGATCTACAGCAAGCGCGAGCCGGACCAGGTCATCACCTCGCTGGGCTGGGCGCCGTTCGACGACGAAGGCCGCTACATCGAGGCGCGCTACGGCAATCTCAGCGTGGTCTCCTTCTATATTCCCTCCGGCAGCTCGGGTGACCTGCGCCAGGGCTTCAAGTTCGAAGTGATGGAATGGCTGCGGCCGATCCTGGAGGAGTGGGCGCGCAGCGGCCGCGACTACGTGCTGTGCGGCGACTGGAACATCGTGCGTTCGGCGCTGGACATCAAGAACTGGAAGTCCAACCAGAAGAATTCCGGCTGCCTGCCGGAGGAGCGCGACTGGCTCAACGCCCTCTGCGCCGACCACGGCCAGGCCACCGATGTCGCCGCCGGCCGCGGTTGGGCCGATGCCTACCGGCTGCTCAATCCCACCGGCGAGGACTACACCTGGTGGAGCAACCGCGGCGCCGCCCGCGCCAACAACGTCGGTTGGCGCATCGACTACCAGTTCATCACGCCGGGCCTGCGCGACAAACTGCGTAGCTGTTCGATCTACCGCGACGAGCGCTTCTCCGACCACGCCCCGTTCACCGTGGACTACGACCTGTGACCGAGGCCGCCACACCGGTCAGCTACAAGGGCTGGGCAGGCATCAAGCGCGCCTTCGGTACCCCGTCGGCGCTGACCATGGCCATGCTTGGCTTCGGCAGTGGCCTGCCGTTCCTGCTGATCGCTTCGCAGACGCTGTCCACGCGCCTGCGTGACGTCGGCCTGGACCTGGGCAGCATCGGCCTGATCAGCCTGGCCAGCTTCTTCTACCTGCTCAAGTTCCTGTGGGCGCCGCTGCTGGACCGCTATGCATTTCCGCTGCTGGGCGCGCTCGGCCGCCGCCGTTCGTGGCTGCTGGTATCGCAGGTGCTGGTGCTGGTCGGCCTGGTCGCACTGGCCTTCGTGCGGCCGGAAGAGGGCGTCCGGCCACTGGTGATGTGGGTGCTGGTGGCGTCGTTCGCTGGCGCCACCCAGGACTCGGCGGTCGATGCCTACCGTATCGAGATCGCTCCGCAGACCGCGCAGGCCGCGCTGGCGGCCACCTATACGCTGGGCTACCGGATCGGCCTGATCCTGGCCGGCGCCGGCGCGCTGTACCTGGCGCAGTTCGAAGGCTGGATCGTCGCCTACTTGGCGATGGCCGCGCTGATGCTGCTGCCGATCGTCACTACCCTGCTGTGCGCCGAACCGGAGCGCCCGGCCACGGCGGTGCAGCGTCGCATCGATATCGCCGAAGCCTTCGTCCAGCCCATCTCCAGCTTCTTCAGCCGTAATGGCGTGGCGTTGGCACTGGTGCTGCTGGCCTTCGTCGGCCTGTTCAAGTTCCCCGATCAGGTGATCGGCGTGATGGCCGGGCCGTTCTATCTCGATTCGGGGTTCGACAAGGCCGACATCGCCACCGTGTCCAAGCTGTTCGGCGTATGGATGGGGATCGGCGGTGCGTTCCTGGGGGGTATTGCGGTGGCCGCATTCGGCTTCCGGCGCATGCTGCTGGTGGCCGCACTGGGCGTAGCGATGTCCAACCTGGCCTTCCTGCTGATGGCGCACAACCCAGGCAAGCTGTGGGCGTTCTATGCCGCGCTCAGTGCCGACAACCTGTTCCAGGGGTTCGCCGGCACCGTGCTGGTAGCCTTCATGTCGTCGCTGACCGACCGCAACTTCACCGCCACGCAGTACGCGTTGCTGGTATCGCTGGCCAACCTGCCGGGCAAGTTCATCGGCGGTGTCTCCGGATACATCGTTGAAGCGACGTCCTACAGCACGTTCTTCATCCTCAGCTCGGTCACTGTGGTGCCGACCCTGCTGCTGCTGGCCTGGCTGTGGCCGCGGATCGCCGACCGCGGGCCGCCGTCGGTCGCCTGATTGCCTGCCCGCCCGGACTGCGGGATCATCGCCCCCGACGCGCCGAGGGGGCGGTGCCTTGCGAACGGGGAAGTGAGCATGGCCGACGTTGTGCTGCGGGACCTGGACCCGCTGCTGCTGGAACGTATCCGACGTGTCGCGGTCGCCCGCGGCTGGACCCATGAACAGACCTGCGCCGCCTTGTTGGAGCAGGGCCTGTTCAGCAGTGAACTGGAGGTCCGCTCCGGCTTCGGCGATCCCGAAGTGGACGCCCTCTCCGATGCGATCGCCGCCCTGCAGGCCTTGCCCGCTGGGCAGGGCTTCGATTAGCGGCTTTGTAGAGCCGAGGCCACGCTCGGCTGCCCGGTGAATCCACGCCGTGCGTGGATGGCGCCACCTCACGCCAGGTGGATTGCCCCCAGGATCCGCGGCCCCTTTGCTCCGGTCACGCTCGGCAGGTTGCCGGCCAGCCCGTCCATCGTCCGCTGCGCCAGCCAGGCGAATCCCATCGCTTCCACGTACTCCGGGTCCAGCCCGTGCACCGCGCTGGACTCCACCTGCACCTCCGGCAGCCGCGCCGCCAGCCGCTTCATCAGCTGCCGGTTGCGTACGCCGCCGCCACAGACCAGCAGGCGCCGGGTCTGCGGCTGCTGCGCCAGCAGCGCGTCGGCCACGGTCGTCGCGGTCAGCTCCAGCAGGGTGGCCTGCACATCGGCAGCGGCATATTCGCCTTCCTCCATGTGGGCCTCGGCCCAGGCCAGATGGAACTGCTCGCGCCCGGTGCTCTTCGGCGGCGGCAGCGCGAACCACGGGTCCGAACGCCAGCCGGCCAGCAGGCCCTCGTCCACCGCGCCACTGGCGGCATACGCGCCATCGGCATCGAAGGTACGGCCGGTGTGGCGCTGGCACCAGGCATCCATCAGCGCATTGGCCGGGCCGGTATCGAAGCCACGCACCGCGCCTTCGCGCGGGATCAGGGTCAGGTTGGCGATGCCGCCCAGGTTGAGCACCGCGCGGTCTTCATCGGCGGCACCCAGCATGCCGAGGTGGAAGGCCGGCATCAGCGGCGCGCCATGCCCCCCGGCCGCTACGTCGCGACGGCGGAAGTCGGACACCGTGGTGATTCCGGTCAGTTCGGCGATGCGGTTGCCGTCGCCCAGCTGCACGGTGAACGCCGGATCGGCCAGCGGGCGGTGGCGCACGGTCTGGCCGTGCGAGCCGATCGCGCGCACCTGGCTGCGATCCACGCCGGCTTCGGCCAGCAGCTGGTTGGCAGCCTCGGCGAAGTTGATCGCAATCCGCGCGTCCAGTTCGCCCAGCTCCTCCAGCGAATCCAACGGGCCACCTTCGCCCAGCGCCACCAGCCGCGCGCGCAGCACCGGTTCCCAGCGGGCGGTCAGGCCGTGCACGAAGCGGCAGCCACCGCCCGCGGGAAACTGCACCAGCGCAGCGTCGATGCCGTCGGCGCTGGTGCCCGACATCAGGCCAAGGTACAGGGGGGCGTCAGCGTCGGCAGTGGTGTTCATGGCGGGCATAAAAAAAGGACGCGGCAAGCTTGGGCTGCCGCGTCCTTGTTCGTCAACGCAGCGCGCTCAGCCGCGCTTGCGGCCGGTCGACAGCTTGTCCTTGGCGCTGGCCACCTCGGCGGCGGCCTCGTCGCGGCTGGTCGGTGCCGGGCTGGCATCGGCGTAGATCAGCTTCTCCATGCCCTGGATGCGGGCCATCGCCGGTGCGGTCTGCGCGCGGAAGGCGACCAGCTCGGCGCCCTTCAGCGGCTCCGGCGGCGGCATGGTCACGGTCAGCGGGTTGCGGTGCTCGCCGTTGACGCGGAATTCGTAGTGCAGGTGCGGGCCTGTGGCCAGGCCGGTCGAGCCGACGTAGCCGATCACCGTGCCCTGGGCCACGCGCTGGCCGGTCTTGATGTTCGCAAAGCGCGACATGTGCCCGTACAGGGTGGTGTGGCCGCGGCCGTGATCGAGGATCACCACGTTGCCATAGCCGCGCTGCACGCCGGCGAACTGCACGCGGGCATCGCCGGCGGCCATGATCGGCGTGCCGGTACGCGCGGCGTAGTCCACGCCCTTGTGCATGCGCATCTTGCCCAGCACCGGGTGCTTGCGTGCGCCGAAGGTCGAGCTCAGCCGCGCGAACGGGATCGGCATGCGGATGAAGCTCTTCTTCAACGAACGGCCGTTGATGTCGTAGTACTCGGACTTGCCGTTGCGGTCGAAGCGGAAGCCGGAATAGGTCTTGCCCCCGGTGGTGAAGGTCGCCGCCAGGATCTTGCTGGTGTCCACCTTCTCGCCTTCGCGCCAGGTCTCGTCCATCACCACGCTGAAGCGGTCGCCCGGCTGCAGGTCCTTCGAGAAGTCGATGTCGTACTTGAAGATGTCGTCGGTCATCGTCGCGATCGCCGACGGCGACAGCCCGGCCCGGCGGGCCGCGGCATACAGCGAACTGGTGATCTCGCCGCTGGTGACCACGGTACGCGTGGAAGTCTCGCGCCGCGTCACCTTCTCCTTGATGTCATCGCCGGTCAGGCTCAGTTCCACCCGGTTCTCGGCGTCGCGATCGAAGCGGATGCTGCGCAGATCGCCGGACAGCGGCATGTCGAAGGCGATCTCGGCGCCCGGGCGCAGCTTGGTCAGCGCCTCGCGCGCACCGGGGTGCTCCAGCACCCGGTGCAGGGTGGTGGCCGGAATGCCGGCCTTGTCGAACAGATCGCTCAGGGTCTGGCCGCGCTGGATGCGCAGCACCTGCCAGCTGTCGCCCGGCACCTGCTGCTGGCGGGCCATGGTCAACGGCGGCAGCGGCAGCGCCAGACTGGTGTGGCTGTCCGCGTAAGGCGCATCAATGGTGTGCGAGAAACCGGGGACGATCGTCGCCACCAGGGCGCCGATGGTCGCAAACAGGCTGGCGTGCATCCAATGGCGGCGGGTCCAGCGCTCATTGAAGGCGGCGGGAAGGTGTTGCCTGAGCTTCCGATGCAGGGCGTTGTCGTGCAGGACGTGAAGGCGTTCCTGGAAGCGCTGCTTGCGTGCGCGCCCTTGTTCGGAATTGTGCATCGGCGGTCTTTTCCTGGCGGCCCGGGAGCGCGGGCCTGATCGGCGGTTACCATAGACACCTGAGAAAACCGCGTCAAACCCTTGTGCCCATTGGCTTTTGTGAAGCCAATCGGGTTAACTTTGCTTTAACACCCCACACAAGAATCGGCGTTGCCGGGAGTAGTCACGTGTCCTCGATTGAAGAAGCCCTTGCCCTGATCGGCCGCGGTGCCGACGAGATCCTCAAGCTCGAGGATCTGCGTGCGCGCCTGCAGGAGGGCCGCCCGCTGCGGATCAAGGCCGGCTTCGACCCCACCGCGCCCGACCTGCACCTGGGCCACACGGTGCTGCTGAACAAGATGCGCCAGTTCCAGGACCTTGGCCACCAAGTCATTTTCCTGATCGGCGACTTCACCGGCATGATCGGCGACCCGTCAGGCAAGAGCCTCACCCGCAAGCCGCTCAGCCGCGAGGACGTGCTGGCCAACGCCCGTACCTATGAGGAACAGGTGTTCAAGGTGCTGGACCGCAGCCGTACCGAAGTCCGCTTCAACTCGGAGTGGTTCGGCAAGATGGGCGCGGCCGACATGATCCGCCTGGCTGGCCAGCACACCGTGGCGCGCATGCTCGAGCGCGACGATTTCGCCAAGCGCTATGCCGCCCAGCAGTCCATCGCCATCCATGAGTTCCTGTACCCGCTGGTGCAGGGCTACGACTCGGTGGCCCTGGAGGCCGACGTCGAGCTGGGCGGTACCGACCAGAAGTTCAACCTGCTGATGGGCCGTGGCCTGCAGGAACACCATGGCCAGAAGCCGCAGGTGGTGCTGACCATGCCGCTGCTGGAGGGCCTGGACGGCGTCAACAAGATGTCCAAGTCGCTGGGCAACTACATTGGTATCAGCGAGCCGGCCATCGACATCGTCACCAAGACCATGAAGGTGGACGACACCCTGATGTGGCGCTGGATCGAGCTGCTGTCCTTCGACATCAGCCAGGCCGAGGCCGTGCAGCTGCGCGAGCAGGTGGCCAATGGCGACCTGAACCCGCGCGTGGTCAAGCTGCGCCTGGCGCGTGAGCTGGCGACCCGTTTCCACGACGCCGTGGCGGCAGAGCAGGCGATTGCCGGCTGGGAAGCCGCGGTGACCGGGCAGGGCGACATCACCCAGTTGCCGCTGCAGGATGTGGCGATCCCGGCCGAAGGCCTGCGTATTGCCGCGTTGCTGACGGCGGCCGGCCTGACCCCGAGCAACTCCGAAGCCAACCGCAAGCTCAAGGAGCGCGCGGTGAAGGTGGACGGTGAAGTGGTTGAAGACGGCCAGCAGGTGCTGCAGCCGGGCTTCGAAGGCCTGCTGCAGGTCGGCAAGCGCACCTTCGCCCGCGTGCGCCTGGTTGCTGGCTGATAAGAAGGAAGGGCCGGCGCCAGCCGGCCCTTCCTTCTGCTCTTGTAGAGCCAAGCCCACGCTCGGCTGCTCTTCACGGGTTCCTGCCGCAGCGCGGCGCATGAACAGATGCAACATCCGGTGAAAAAAATCGCCACACCCCCTTCACAAATGATCGGAATGGGGACATACTTCTCCTCCCCCGTCGCAGGGGTCGCCACCAAGGGGCTTCAGCGACACCAGGGCGCCCACCACCGTCGAACGAAATGATCGAACGAAGGTGTTGACGGACTGAAAAAGTCTGGCACAATGGGCGGCTCGCTACGAAGGAAACTTCGCAGCACACGGGAACGGCGCTGAGGCCGCTTCCCTGGATCTTTGAAAGTATGCGCAGGTATCTTGTGAAGGCGCCTGCAGGAAGGATGATTGTCCATCTTGCAGACGTTTGATCAAGCAACTATTAATTGTTTTAAAGCAAGCGATACGTTGCCAGAGTCAA
>NZ_JAXBRE020000016.1:0-97016 GCF_047520985.2 Stenotrophomonas sp. BR163 | reverse complement strand
GTGGAGTACATCAAGTACTACAACCAAGAGCGAATCAGATTGAAATTGAAGGGGCTAAGCCCGGTAAAGTACCGGGAGCAGGCCCAATCGGCCGCCTGACCCCGTCCAAGTCTCGGGGGTCACTTCACCCTGGGGGCTTGGCCGCGGCATCCATGCCGCGGACACCCCGCAATCCGACACCACCCCGCCTTCGACAGTTTCCTTCCATCTGTCGGAACGACGTATTGCTCTGGTAGGTGTCGACCTTGGTCGACACGGTAGATCCACGCCATGCGTGGATGCTCTTCGATGAATGTTCGAAATATTCGATTTCGATGGACGTTCATCCACGCATGGCGTGGATCTACTACCGGGTCAGTAGATCGGCGTCACCTTCATCTGCGGCAGCGGGCGCGGTGCGCCGTCGGTCAGGTCCGGGCCAAGGTCTTCCCAGGCGCGGCCCTGCTCGACCATCTGCGCCCACAGCTGCTGCGAGCCGCGACGCTTGTCTTCCGAGCCCAGCTTGTACGACGGCGGTGCCGGCTCGCCACGGGCAACCATCGAGTACGCCGCGCGGTAGGCCAGCACCTGCTGCGCCGGGTCGTCGGTACGCGCCACTTCCAACGTGTAGCGCTGATAGGCCGAGGCCAGGTTGCGCCAGCGGATCCAGTAGTGGTTCCCGAACGAGAACGAACAGAAGCGCGCACCCGCCAGGCTGCCCTTGTCGGCGATGCGGGTCAGCACCTCCTGCGGCATGTCCAGGTTCATGCCGCCTTCGTCGCCCTGCAGGCTGACGTGCACGATACGGTCGCGGTAACCCGGCGCGCGCGCCTGCAGCAGGTCACGCCAGTTCTGCATGGTCGCCACGACTGCGAACAGGAAGCGCCCCAGCTCGGCTGCGGCGAGCGGCGTGGCAATGGACTGGTAATGCCGTTGCCATCCGTGGCGGTTTTCGGTGGGCAGGAACACGGCACGTTCCAGCGCCTGTCGGACATCACTGCCGCGGCCCACGTCCTCGGCATGCTGCGGGTAGACCAGGTTGATGGCGAAGGTCGGCCAGCGCGGTAGCGCGGCATCAAACAGATGGATCGGGAAGTTGCTGCTGATGCCGCCATCGGAGAACCAGCAGATGCGGAACGCGGTGATCACCGGGCCGCAGGTCTGCCCGGCGCTGGTCAGCCCTTCCATGCTGTCGGCCACGTTGTGTTCCTGATCGGCGGCAGGTGCAGTGGGTTCGCAGCGGCGTTCGCGGCGCGAGGGCTCATGCAGCGGCACCGCGCTGATCAGCAACGGGAAGCTCAGGCTCATGCGCGTGGCCACCAGCACCGGCAGCTTCGGACCCTGCGGCAGGTGGTAGTACCGGCGCCCTTCCACCTCCAGCGGCGGGCCGGCCTGCGTCACCAGCCACTGCACCACGCTGGCGGGGAACAACTGCTCGAATTCCTCGCGCAGGAACCAGAACTGCGCGCCGCCCAGCGGCAGTGTGCGTGGTTCGTTGTGCGATACGCAGGTGGTGATCATCTGCAGGCTGATCGCATGCGGGCTGTCCGGTTCGCCGGCATAGCGCGGCGCGTCATGCAGGTCGGCAAAGGTCAGCGGTGCATCCAGCGGCTTGCCGGACAACTGCTGCAGGCATTCATGCAGCCACTCGGTCAATGCCGGTTTACGTGCATCGCGACCGAGGCCACTGCACAGGCCCAGCAGGTTGCGCCGGGCCACGCGCGCCACGCGCAGCGCGGCTCCGGCCACGCCTGCACCGTAGGCGCACAGCAGCGACGGCAGCAGCGTCGCGGCCACGCCGCTCCAGCCACCGCCCCACCCGCCCAGACCGAGCAGCAGCGCCAGCGACACCAGCACTTCCAGCGGCGCGATCTCGAATACCGCCACCGCCAGGCACAGCAGCTTGTGCGGCAGGCCTGCATTGCCGGTCAGCACCACCAGCAGCCGATAGGCCGCGCGCGCGCCCCGCGCCGGTTGGAACAGGCTGTAGATGAACCCCCGCCGCGACAACTGCGCCGACACCGCCGACAGCCCGCCATAACCGGCATCACCGGGCAGGTGCTCGCCGGCCTGCTGGCGCCGATCACCGTATGCCGCCGCAGCCGCCACCGCCGCAGCGATGGCGCCGGCAGAGGTGCCGCCGATGCTCTTGAACCGATACTCGCGTGCCAGTGCCAGTACCGCGTTGGGGTACACGATGCCGCTGGTGATGCCGCCTTTCATGACCAGATCGCAGTACTTGTCCGCCACCGTCTTGCCCCCGAGCCTACCGTCCGCCGCGTGGATGCCAGTATGGCGCAGCGGCTTCTCAGGGCCTGAGAACACCACCGCAGTCCGGGCAGGAATCTGCGGCGTTCAGCAGATGGCAGGCCTGCAGGCTTGACCGGCTCCACCATCGGCGTAGCATCTGCAGCAAGCCAAGGGACAGACCCGCGGCTGCCACAACGACATGAGGGATTCTCATGGAATTCGACTATCTCGTCTTCATCGGGCGATTCGAGCCCTTCCACAACGGCCACGCCGCCGTTGCCCGCCTGGCCCTGAGCCGGGCCCGCAAGCTGATCTTCCTGGTCGGCTCTGCCGATACCCCCCGCAGCCTCCGCAATCCCTGGACCGTGGCCGAACGCGCCGTGATGATCCAGGCCGCCCTCGATGGCCACACCGACCGCCTGCTGATCCGCCCGCTGCGTGACCACCTGTACAACGAAGCACAGTGGATCGCCAATGTGCAGCGCCAGGTGGCCGACGCCCTGCGCAACGACGGTGCCGCCGCCGATGCAAAGGTGGGCCTGATCGGCATGGACAAGGATGCCTCCAGCTACTACCTGCGGGAGTTCCCGCAATGGCCGCTGGTGGACGTGCAGCACACCGCCACCCTGTCGGCCACCGAGCTGCGGCGCTACCTGTTCGAAGCCGGCGACGTCGACTTCCACGGCGCGCTGCTGATGCTGCGTGGCAATGTGCCGGCGCCGGTGTACGACATGCTCGAGGCGTTCCGCAAAAGCGCGCCTGCGTATGCCCAGCTGGTGGCCGAGTACCGCTTCATCGAACAGTACAAGGCCGCCTGGAAGGATGCGCCCTACGCGCCCACCTTCGTCACCACCGATGCGGTGGTGGTGCATTCGGGCCACGTGCTGCTGGTACGGCGCCGTTCGGAGCCCGGCAAGGGCCTGTGGGCGCTGCCCGGCGGTTTCGTTGGCCAGGAGCAGAGCCTGCTGGACAGTTGCCTGCGCGAACTGCGCGAGGAAACCCGTCTGAAGATTCCGCTGCCGGTGCTGAAGGGTTCGCTGAAGGGCCAGCAGGTATTCGACCACCCCGACCGCAGCCAGCGCGGCCGCACCATCACCCACGGTTTCCACTTCGAATTCCCGGCCGGCGACCTGCCGCCGGTGCGCGGTGGCGACGACGCCGACAAGGCGCGCTGGATACCGGTGAGTGAGGCGTTGGACATGGGCCCGCAATTGTTCGAAGACCACCTGCACATCCTGGAGTATTTCCTCGGCCGCGGCTGACCTGCCCGGCTCTCCCCACCGGCGGATAGACCGCTGGTGTCACTCGACGCGAAGGAGCTTCCGTCATGCACTACCTCGATAACCTTCTCCTCAACACCGACAGCTACAAGGCCAGCCATTGGCTGCAGTACCCGCCGGGTACCGATGCCACGTTCTTCTACGTGGAATCACGTGGCGGCCTGCACGATCGCACGGTGTTCTTCGGCCTGCAGGCGATCCTCAAGGACGCCCTGGCACGGCCGGTCACCCACGCCGACATCGACGACGCTGCTGCGGTATTCGCCGCCCATGGCGAGCCGTTCAACGAAGCCGGCTGGCGCGATATCGTCGATCGGCGCGGCGGCCACCTGCCGGTGCGCATCCGTGCCGTGCCCGAGGGCAGCGTGGTACCCACCCACCAGGCACTGATGACCGTCGAGTCGACCGACCCGGCTGCATTCTGGGTGCCGTCGTACCTGGAGACACTGCTGCTGCGCGTGTGGTACCCGGTCACCGTGGCCACCATCAGCTGGCATGCACGGCAGACCATTGCTGCGTTCCTGCAGCAGACCAGCGACGATCCGCAGGGGCAGCTGCCGTTCAAGCTGCACGACTTCGGCGCCCGCGGTGTATCGAGCCTCGAATCGGCCGCGCTGGGCGGTGCCGCACACCTGGTCAACTTCCTCGGCACCGACACCGTATCGGCCCTGTGCCTGGCCCGCGCGCACTATCACGCGCCAATGGCCGGTTACTCGATTCCTGCCGCCGAGCACAGCACCATCACCAGCTGGGGCCGCGAGCGCGAAGTGGACGCCTACCGCAACATGCTGCGCCAGTTCGGCAAGCCGGGCGCGATCGTGGCAGTGGTGTCGGACAGCTATGACATCTACCGCGCGATCAGTGAACACTGGGGCACGACGCTGTGTGATGAAGTGATCGCTTCGGGCGCCACCCTGGTCATCCGCCCCGACTCGGGTGACCCGGTGGACGTGGTGGCCGAAAGCCTGCGCCGGCTGGATGAAGCGTTCGGCCACACCCTCAACGGCAAGGGCTACCGCGTACTCAACCACGTGCGGGTGATCCAGGGCGATGGCATCAACCCGGATACGATCCGCGCCATCCTGCAGCGCATCACCGGCGACGGCTATTCGGCCGACAACGTGGCCTTCGGCATGGGCGGCGCCCTGCTGCAACGACTGGACCGCGACACGCAGAAGTTCGCGCTGAAGTGCTCGGCGGCACGGGTCGACGGTGCGTGGATCGACGTCTACAAGGACCCGGTCACCGATGCCGGCAAGACCAGCAAGCGTGGCCGCATGCGCCTGCTGCGGCGCCTGGATGACGGCAGCCTGCACACGGTGGCGTTGCCTCCCAGCGGTGACGAGACGCTGCCGACCGGCTTCGAGGATGCGATGGTGACCGTGTGGGAGAACGGGCGCCTGCTGCACGACCAGCGCTTGGATGAGATCCGCGCGCGGGCTGCGGCGGGGCATTGACCGCGTATCCCGGGGCCAGCGCCCGTTGCCACGCAACGGGCTCCGACCCTGCGCTCTTGACCGGCGCCACCAACAGGTCCACCTTGCACACGCCGAAGGTATCCCTGCCGTGGCTGGATGGCGGCAGGGAGTTAAACGGGAATCCGGTGAAGGCGCTTCGTGCGCCCATTCCGGAGCTGCCCCGCAGCGGTGAATGGAAACGAATCCTGCCAACAGCACTGGGCTCGCGCCTGGGAAGCGGCAGGGAGTAGGTGGGCTGCGGCCCGTGTCCATCAGCCCGAATACCGGCCCCGGCCGGGGGACACGACCGTCCCCTGATTCGACCTGGACTCTCCGCGGGGAGGGTGCCGGGGCCATCACCAGCCTGCATGTGCAGGCGGCGTGGCCGCGCGCGTCCTGTTCACGGTAACCGACCAGACCGCTCCCACGCCCTGACGCACGCCACGATGACCGAGTTCCAACGCCCCACCCTGACCCTGCCCGCCGATGGCAAGCGCCTGCTGCTGCATTCGTGCTGCGCGCCCTGTTCGGGCGAAGTGATGGAGGCGATCACCGCCTCCGGGATCGACTACGCGATCTTCTTCTACAACCCCAACATCCACCCGGTGAAGGAGTACGAGCTGCGCAAGCAGGAGAACATCCGCTTCGCCGAACAGCACGGCATTCCGTTCATCGACTGCGACTACGACACCGACAACTGGTTCAGGCGTGCACGCGGCATGGAAAACGAACCCGAGCGCGGCATCCGCTGCACGATGTGCTTCGACATGCGTTTCGAGCGCACTGCGCTGTACGCGCATGAACACGGCTACGACACCATCAGCTCGTCGCTGGGCATCTCGCGCTGGAAGAACATGGCGCAGATCAATGACTGCGGCATCCGCGCCGCCTCGCGCTACGAGGGCCTGCAGTACTGGGACTACAACTGGCGCAAGGGCGGCGGTGCCAGCCGCATGATCGAAATCAGCAAGCGCGAGCAGTTCTACCAGCAGGAGTACTGCGGCTGCGTGTACTCGCTGCGCGATGCCAACCGCCATCGCCGTGAGAACGGCCGCGAGCGGATCCGGATCGGCCTGCTGTACTACGGGCAGGACGCTGAGGCGCCGCAGGGCGATTGACCTGTGCCGCCGGGGCGGCCACGCTGGTCGCCCCTTCTGATGTAGTGGATCTGCCATGACCGCCCTGCCCGCCGATGTCGCCCTGCTGGTGATCGACCTGCAGCCGGACTTCATGCCTGGCGGTGCGCTGGCCTGCGACCAGGGCGATGCGCTGGTGGCACCGATTGCCCATCTGTTGGCGCAGCGCTGCTACCGCACCGTGGTGGCGACCCAGGACTGGCACCCGGCCGACCACGCCTCGTTCGCCAGCCAGCACCCCGGTAAGCGACCGTTCGAGACCATCCTGCTGCACGCGCAGCCACAGACCCTGTGGCCCGACCATTGCGTGCAGGGCAGCGATGGCGCCGCGCTGCACCCGGGCGTGGACTGGACCGTGGCCGACCTGATCCTGCGCAAGGGCACCCGCCCACAGGTGGATTCGTACAGCGCCTTCCGCGAGAACCATGGCCCCGATGGCGAACGCCCGGCCACCGGCCTGGCCGGCTGGCTGCATGAGCGCCGCATCCGCGAAGTGCACGTGTGCGGCCTGGCACGCGACTACTGCGTGCTGTGGAGCGCGCAGGACGCGGTCAAATCCGGCTTCCGGGTGAAGTTCCTGTGGGACCTGACCCGGCCGGTGACCGAAGCCAACGACGCGATGGTGCGCGAAGCGCTGGGCAAGGCGGGGATCGCGATCGTCTGAGGCGTGACCGCCGGGCATGGCCCGGCGCTACCGCGCACGTCGCTTATGCCGCTTGCGCGCTCCTGCCCACAACAACACAATCGATTCATCCAGCCCCCTAACTACGCCCCCCCTACAGATCGCGGGACGGCCGAACCGGGGGCTTTTCATTGGATGAAATCAGGATTCGGTAGTGCCGGGCCATGCCCGGCGGACGCGGGATGGGCGATTACCGGAACACCACCGTGCGATGCCCATTGAGCAGGATGCGGTGCTCCACATGGCGGCGAACGGCGCGCGCCAGCACCAGCGATTCGGTGTCGCTGCCCAGCCGCACCAGCTCGCGCGGCGCCATGGCGTGGTCGACGCGGGCCACGTCCTGTTCGATGATCGGGCCTTCGTCCAGATCCTCGGTGACGTAGTGCGCGGTGGCACCGATGATCTTGACCCCGCGCGCGTGCGCCTGATGATACGGCTGAGCGCCCTTGAAGCTGGGCAGGAAGCTGTGATGGATGTTGATCGCACGGCCGGCCAGCGCGCGGCACAGCGTGGGTGACAGGATCTGCATGTAGCGCGCCAGCACCACCAGGTCGATGCGCTCACGCTCGACCAGGTCGATGATCTGCTGCTCCTGCACCGCACGCGTATCGGAGGTCACCGGCAGGTGGTGGAACGGTACCTGGTAGGACGCGGCCAATGGCGCGAAGTCGGCGTGGTTGGACGCCACTGCCGCGATGTCAACCTTCAGCTGGCCGCTGTGGACGCGGAACAGCAGGTCGTTGAGGCAATGCCCCTGCTTGCTGACCAGCACCAGCAGGCGTGCCCGGCGGCGGCCGTCATGCAGCTGCCAGTCCATGCCGAAGCCTTCGGCAAGTTTGGCCATCGCGGCATGCACGGTCTCCAGCGGCAGGCCGGCGTCGCGGTCGAAATGCACGCGCAGGAAGAAGCGGCCGCTCTCCTCGTCACCGAACTGCTGGGCGTCGAGGATGTTGCAGCCGTGGTCGAACAACAGGCCGGACACACGGTAGACGATGCCGGTACGGTCGGGGCAGGACAGGGTGAGGATGGAGTCGGGGCGCATCGCCACAGTGTAGGGCAGCTTCCTGCCCAGCAGCCGGATGATCACCGATGCAACCGAACCGCTTGGTTCAGTCCCAAGCGATACTTGGCCATCACCGTGGCAAGCTGGTCGGCCATGAACCTGTTGCAATTGATCCGCAGCTTCACCCGCACCGCAGAGACCGGCAGCATTGCCGCCGCGGCCCGCATCCTTGGCATCAGCGCTACCGCAGTCGGCCAGAACATCCACCGGCTGGAGGCGCATCTGGGCGTAAGGCTGCTGAACCGGAGTACGCGCCAACTCGCCCTCAGCGAGGCCGGCGCGCTGTACCTGGCGCAGGTGCGCCATATCGAGGGCGACCTGGCGCGCGCGCAGGCGAGGGTCACTGCCGGTGATATCGAACCGGCCGGGCCCCTGCGCATCGCCAGCAGCAGCGCGTTCGGCCGCCACGTGCTGGCACCGCTGCTGCCGTCACTGCAGCAGCGCTACCCGCAACTGCAGCTGGAGCTGCGCCTGACCGACCGCGCCGTGCAGCATGGTCCAGAGGCGGTGGATGCCAGCATCCGCATCGGCCCGCAGCTGGAAGACGGCGTCGTCGCACGGCAGCTGGCGCGCGTGCCGTTCGTGTTCTGTGCCGCGCCAGCCTACCTGCAGGCCCATGGCACGCCGCAGGAACCCGCCGAACTGGGTCGCCATCGCGGGCTGCTGCACCGCTTCCCCACCGATGGCCGGCCGCTGCGCTGGGGCCTGCTGAAGGACAGCCAGCGCGTGGACGCCGCGCTGCCACCGAGCATGGTCTGCGATGACATCGATGCGCTGGCGACGCTGGCGGCGACCGGTGCCGGCATCACCCGGCTCGCCGCATTCGTGGCCGAGCCGTACCTGCGCGATGGCCGCCTGCAGGCGGTGTTCGGCGCCGACACCGCGTGGCGCCCGGAACCGATGGAGGTCTACTTCTGCGTCAGCGACCGCCGCGATTTCACCGCCAAGATCCGCGCGCTGTTCGAGCACCTGCAGGCCGGCATGGCGCCGGCCTGGAGGGTGTGAGCCTCAGCGCGCCTTGAACACGCCACGCGCCTCGCGCGGCTCGCAGCGCAGGTACTGCGGCGCCGGTTCCACGCTGTCGCGCAATGCGGCAGCAGCGTGCCACGGCCAGCGCGGGTCGTAGAGGATGCCGCGTGCCAGCGCTACCGCATCGGCGTGGCGATGGCGCAGGATCGATTCGGCCTGCTCCGGTTCGGTGATCATGCCCACCGCGATCACCGGCATGCGTACCTTGGCCTTGATCGCCGCGGCAAACGGCACCTGGTAGCCCGGGCCGACGGTGATCTTCTGGCGCTCGTCCAGGCCACCGCTGGAAACGTGCAGGAAGTTGCAGCCGCGCGCGTCCAGCACCTGGGCCAGCGCTTCGCTCTGCACCAGATCCCAGCCACCCTCGACCCAGTCGCTGGCGGAAATGCGCACGCCCACGGCGATCCTGTCCGATACCGCCGCACGCACCGCGTCGAACACTTCCACGAGCAGGCGCAGGCGGTTCGGCAGCGAGCCGCCATAGCCATCGGTGCGGCGGTTGCTCAGCGGCGACAGGAACTGGTGCAGCAGGTAGCCGTGCGCGGCATGCAGCTCGATCAGCTCGAAGCCCAGGCGCTCGGCGCGCACCGCACTGGCGGCGAAGGCGGCGATCACCTCGGCGATGCCGGCCTCGTCCAGTTCCTGCGGTGCCGGATCGGCGGCATGGAACGGCAGCGGCGACGGCGCGACCGTGGCCCAGCCACGCGCATCATCGGCCGGTAGCTGGCCGCCGCCGTCCCACGGGCGGTTCACCGAGGCCTTGCGGCCGGCGTGGCCCAACTGGATGCCCAGCGGCATCGGCGACCAGCGGCGGACGCTGGCCAGCACCTGTGCCAGCGCGGCCTCGGTGCCGTCGTCCCACAGGCCCAGGTCGGCCCAGCTGATGCGGCCGCGCGGCTCGACCGCAGTGGCTTCTAGGATCAGCAGGCCGGCGCCGGACTGCGCCAGGTTGCCCAGGTGCATGGCGTGCCAGTCGCTGGCGCGACCGTCTTCGGCGGAGTACTGGCACATCGGCGCGATGACGATGCGGTTGGACAGGGTCAGAGGGCCGAACGAGATCGGCGAGAACAGCTGGCTCAAGACGGTGATGAACGACGTAGGGGGTGCGTATTGCACCGCTGCGCGGCTCGCGGATCAACCATCTGGATGGATCGCTGTTTCGCGTGACCTGCAGCAGCCGAGCGTGCGCCCGGCTCTACAGAAGCCCTCGCCCCTGGTAGAGCCGAGCCCGTGCTCGGCTCAGCGCGCAGCCCACGTGGCCAGCGCTTCAGCGCAGTCCCGCTCATCCTTGAACAACAGCAGGTCGTCGGCTCGGGTGCGGCCTCGGTTCAGCGCCGCTACCGGCAACCCTGCCTTCGCGGCCGCCTGCACGAAGCGGAAGCCGGAATAGACCATCAGTGACGAGCCCACCACCAGCACGGCGTCGGCCTGCTGCAGGTGATCGTGCACCGCCGCCACCCGTTCACGCGGCACGTTCTCGCCGAAGAACACCACATCCGGCTTCAGCAGGCCGCCGCAGTACGGACAATCGGGCACCACGAACGTGGAGAAATCGGTCTCCAGATCGGCATCGCCATCGGGCGCGATACCGGCATCCAGCGCATCCCAGCCCGGATTGGCCTCCAGCAGCCGCTGCTGGAAATCCTCGCGGCCACTGCGGCGCTCACAGCTCATGCAGCGCACCCGGTCCAGGCGGCCATGCAGGTCGATCACCTTGTGGCTGCCGGCGCGCTGGTGCAGGCCGTCCACGTTCTGGGTCAGCAGCAGCTGCAGCTTGCCGCTGATTTCCAGTGCGGCCAGGGCCTGGTGGGTACCGTTGGGCCGGGCCAGGCCGAAGCGCGGCCAGCCCAGCAGGCTGCGCGCCCAGTAGCGCTGGCGGGTACCCGCTTCGCCCATGAACGCCTGGTAGGTCACCGGCGGCGTGCGTTTCCACTGGCCGTCGGTATCGCGATAGTCGGGAATGCCCGAGGCGGTGCTGCAACCGGCGCCGGTCAGCACGAACAGGCGCTGGGCGCGGTCGATGAAGTCGGTCAGCGGCGAGGTCATGGCTGCCAGATGGGGGCGCCGCAGCGCCCGTGCAAGCGCCGGCTCAGGCGGCCGGCAGCGGCGGCACCGCGATCGGGTGGCCGTCCTCGTCCAGCGCGATCATCACGAAGTGGCCGCGGGTACACAGCTTGCGCTCACCGCTGTGCAGGTCCTCGGCGACCAGTTCCACCTCGACCTTCATCGAGCTGCGCCCGACTTCGACGATGCGGCCGATGGTTTCCACCATCTGGCCGATGCGGATCGGCAGCTTGAAGTCGACCTGGTCGCTGCGCGCGGTCACCACGGTGCGGCGCGAATAGCGGGCGGCGGCCAGGAAGGCGGCCTTGTCCATCCACGCCAATGCCTGGCCACCGAACAGGGTGCCGAGGTGGTTGGTGTGGTTGGGGAAGACGATTTCGGCCATGCGCACTTCGGTGGGCGGCACGGTCTCGGGGATCGGGGTCATGGGGGGCTTCGGTGTGGGGTCCGTCAATTTTAAGCCAGGCCCCGTGCAGGCGACGCTACACTGCGCCACGCCCACTGCCAGGACCGCCCATGCCCGCACTTTCCGACCTGCTGGCCTTTGCGCTGGTTTCGCTGGCCATGGTGCTCACGCCCGGGCCGAACATGATCTACGTCATCTCGCGCTCGATCTGCCAAGGGCCGCTCGCCGGGCTGATCTCGCTGGGCGGGGTGGCGCTGGGCTTCGTGTTCTACATGCTGTGCGCGGCACTGGGCATCACCGCCCTGCTGATGACCGTGCCGTTCGCCTATGAGGCGCTGCGCATCGGTGGCGCGCTGTACCTGCTGTACCTGGCGTGGCAGGCACTGAAGCCCGGCGGCCGTTCGCCGTTCGCGGTGCGCGAGCTGCCGCAGGACAGCCCGCGCAGACTGTTCACGATGGGCTTGCTGACCAATCTGCTGAACCCGAAAGTGGCGGTGATGTACCTGTCGCTGCTGCCGCAGTTCCTGCATCCGGACAGCGAAGGCAGTGTGCTGATGCAGTCGATCGTGCTGGGCTGCACCCAGATCCTGGTCAGCGTCAGCGTGAACGGCCTGATCGCGCTGGCCGCCGGCAGCATCGCCGGCTTCCTGGCCGCGCGCCCCACCTGGCAGAGCGTGCAGCGCTGGCTGATGGGTACGGTGCTGGCCGGGCTGGCGGTGCGCATGGCGGTGGAAGGACGGCGCTAGCGCTTTGTAGAGTCGAGCCATGCTCGACTTTCTTGCGAACAGCAGTCGAGCACGGCTCGACTCTACAAAAGCCAGGCGCGCAACAAAAAACCCCGGCATTGGCCGGGGTCTTTCGTTGCAACAGGCCTGACCGGTTCGATCAGAAGTTCATGTCGAAGGCGACTTCGCCCTGCACGCCGACCTGGTAGGCCGAGACGCGGCGTTCGAAGAAGTTGGTCAGTTCCTGCACGTCCTGCAGTTCCATGAACGGCAGCGGGTTGCGCACGTTGTACTTCTTTTCCATGCCCAGCTTGGCGAAGTGCTGATCGGCACAGTGCTGCAGGTACTGGCGCATGTCACGGGTCGAGATGCCGGCCACGCCGCCGGACAGCACGTCCTCGGCGAACTGCACTTCGCATTCGATGGCTTCGGCCAACATGTCGTAGACCTGCTGCTTCATCTCGTCGTCGAACAGGTCCGGCTCTTCCTCACGCACCACGCGCACCGATTCGAAGGCGAACTCCATGTGCGCGCTTTCGTCGCGGAACACCCAGTTGGTGCCCGAGGCCAGGCCCGGCAGCAGGCCGCGCGAACGGAAGTAGTACACGTAGGCGAACGCAGCGAAGAAGAACAGGCCTTCGATGCAGGCGGCGAAGCAGATCTGGTTGAGCAGGAACTGGCGACGCTGTTCGCGGGTCTCGATGCGGGTCAGGTCCTGGATCGAGTCGATCCACTTGAAGCAGAAATCGGCCTTCTTCTTGATCGAGTCGATGTTCTCCACCGCCGAGAACGCCTTGGCGCGCTCTTCCGGATCCGGCAGGTAGTTGTCGAGCAGGGTCAGGTAGAACTGCACGTGCAGCGCTTCTTCATAAAGCTGGCGCGACAGGTACATGCGCGCTTCCGGCGCATTGAGGTGCTGGTACAGGTTCAGCACCAGGTTGTTGGACACGATCGAATCGCCGGTGGCGAAGAACGCGACCAGGCGATGGATCAGGTGGCGCTCACCCGGCGACATCTTGCTGTGCAGGTCGGTGATGTCGATCTGGAAGTTGATCTCTTCCACCGTCCAGGTGTTCTTGATCGCATTCCGGTACATGTCATAGAACTGCGGGTAGCGCATCGGGCGCAGGGTCAGTTCAAAACCGGGATCGAGCAGCATCTGCTTGGGCTTGTCGGCCATGGGTGTTTCCTTGAATTCCTGGGTGAGCCACCGGGCATGGCCCGGTGCTACCGTGGGTGATGATCGTTGGCCGGGGTTGCCGGCCAGCGGCCGGCACTACCGCGCGGCGGTGCCGCTGTTACTGGCAGGCCTCGCAGGCTTCCGGGTTTTCCAGCGAGCAGGCGATGGCTTCGTCCGGGCTGAACACCTTGGCCGGTGCGGCGGCACTCACCGTGGTCTTGGCGATCTTGGTGGCCGGGCGCGAACGCAGGTAGTAGGTGGTCTTGATGCCCTGCTTCCAGGCGTACATGTACATGGAGGACATCGCGCCGATGTTCGGGCTTTCCATGAACAGGTTGAGCGAGGCCGACTGGTCGATGAAGGCGCCACGCTCGGCGGCCATGTCGATCAGCGAACGCATCGGCAGTTCCCACGCGGTGCGGTAGACCTCGCGCAGCGCTTCCGGGATCTGCGGCAGACCGGCGATGGAACCCTCGGCCAGCTTGATGGCATCGCGCATTTCCGGCGTCCACAGGCCCAGCTTCTTCAGCTCGTTGACCAGGTAGCGGTTGACCTGCAGGAAGTCACCGGACAGGGTCTC
Organism: Stenotrophomonas sp. BR163; assembly: GCF_047520985.2. Lineage (NCBI taxonomy): Bacteria > Pseudomonadati > Pseudomonadota > Gammaproteobacteria > Lysobacterales > Lysobacteraceae > Stenotrophomonas > Stenotrophomonas sp. BR163. Next base: position 83,185 of record NZ_JAXBRE020000016.1, on the reverse strand, counting down.
GCGCTTGAACAGGTTGGACACCTGCGGCTCGACGCACTCGTAGCAACCGGCGATCGAGGCGATGGTCGCGGTCGGCGCGATCGCGATCATCAGCGAGTTGCGCAGGCCGTGTTCCTTGATGCGCTCACGCAGGGCATCCCAGCGCGCAGTGTCTTCCGGCACCACGTTCCAGGCGTCGAACTGCAGTTCGCCGCTGGCGGCACGGGTGTCGTTGAACGACGGGTGCTTGCCGCGTTCCTGGGCCAGCTCGCAGGAGGTTTCCAGCGCGTGGAAGTAGATCGCTTCGGCGATCTTCTTCGACAGCGCGCGGGCTTCGGCGCTGTCGAACGGCAGGCGCTTGCGGAAGAACACATCCTGCAGGCCCATGCAGCCCAGGCCGACCGGACGCCAGCGCAGGTTGGCGCGGCGGGCGGTTTCGATCGGGTAGAAGTTCAGGTCGATGACGCGGTCGAGCTGGCGCACGGCCAGGCGCACGGTCTCGGCCAGCTTCTCGAAGTCGAACTCGTTGTGCTCGTCGAAGTGGTTGCCCAGGTTGATCGAACCCAGGTTGCACACTGCGGTTTCATCGTTGGAAGTGACTTCCAGGATTTCGGTGCACAGGTTGGACAGGTGGATCACGTTGCCCGGACGCAGGGTCTGGTTGCTGGCGCGGTTGCACTTGTCCTTGAAGGTCATCCAGCCGTTGCCGGTCTCGGCCAGCGTACGCATCATGCGGGCGTACAGCTTGCGCGCGGAGATGGTGCGGTTGGCCTTGCCCTGGGCTTCGGCCTGCAGGTAGGCAGCCTCGAAGGCTTCGCCAAACAGGTCGGTGAACTCCGGCACGACGCGCGGATCGAACAGCGACCATTCCTGGTCGGCCTCGACGCGCTTCATGAACAGGTCCGGCACCCAGTTGGCCAGGTTCAGGTTGTGCGCACGGCGGGCTTCGTCACCGGTGTTGTCACGCAGTTCGAGGAAGTCCTCGATGTCGGCGTGCCAGGTTTCCAGGTACACGCAGGCTGCGCCCTTGCGCTTGCCGCCCTGGTTCACCGCGGCCACGGACGAATCCATGGTCTTCAGCCACGGCACGATGCCGTTGGAGTGGCCGTTGGTCGACTTGATCAGCGAGCCACGCGAACGCACGCGGGTGTAGCTGACGCCGATGCCGCCGGAGAACTTCGACAGCTGGGCGATGTCGCCGTACTTGGCATAGATCGACTCCAGCGAGTCCTGCGGCGAGTCCAGCAGGAAGCACGAGGACAGCTGCTCGTGGGTGGTGCCGGAGTTGAACAGGGTCGGGCTGGACGGCAGGTAGTCCAGGTTGCCCATGCGCTTGTACAGCGCCAGGGTCTCGGACACGTCCTCGCTCAGCGCGCTGGCGATGCGCAGGAAGAACTGCTGCGGGGTCTCGATCACCTTGCGGGTGTGCGGATGGCGCAGCAGGTAACGGTCGTACAGGGTACGCAGGCCGAAGTAATCGAAGTTCAGGTCCAGCGCGCCGTCGATGGCGTCGTTGAGCTTGCGTGCATTGGTCTGCACGAAGTTCAGCAGGCGGTCGTTGATCAGGCCGACTTCATGGCCGCGGCTGACCGACTGCGAGAAGGCGTAGATTTCCTGGCCCGAGACTTCCTTGGCGATGTAGTTGGCCAGCAGGCGCGCAGCGAGGCGGCCGTACTCGGGCTCTTCACCGATCAGCAGGGCGGCGGTGCGGATGGACAGTTCGTCCAGCTCGCGGGTGGTGGCGCCGTTGTACAGGCCGGAAATGGTGCGGGTGGCCACGCGCATCGGGTCAACGGCGTGCAGGCCTTCGGAGGAACGCTGCACCGCGCGCACGATCTTGTTCAGGTCCACCAGCTCGGTGGTCCCGTTGCGCTTGGTCACACTCATCGCGTTGGCCGTCGGCGGCGACGTCAACAGGAATTCGCTTTCCTTCTCGATGGTGGCGCTGGATTCGGTGCTCACGGCGTATGTCCTCTTGGCGTGATTGGGGGTGCTCGATGCATCGGGGTGACGCAGCCCGGGACATGACGGCCCAGGATGGCAGGACGGCGTCGCAGGGGATGAGACCCTGCGCCTGCCACTGCCGTTGACGATCGCGGGAGGTATTGCTGCCAGCCCCCAGACCTGGGGTTGCTGCGACCGACGGCCACAAGATAGTGGGGGTAGTGGGGTCCGTCAACGCCAAATGTAGTGAAATTCGGCAATCCCTTGCGCCGCAAGGATCGTGCCATCGGCGCCCTGATCAGACGCTTCAGACCTGCCGGAACGGGCTGCGCAGTCAAGCCCGAAAGGCGTCATTGCGGTGGTACAACGCGCTGCGGAAACGGAACAATGACAGCTTCACATGACAGTGATGAAACTGGCTAGGGACAACCCTGTGGATAGGTGGTGGGCATCCGGTGGACGTCGGGATCACCCGCCGGGCAGCGACGCAAGGCCGCATGTGTCGGCCGGGCCGGAGGAGTGGCCGCAGGGAAACGCCGTTGCGCCCACCCGATAGCCGCGCCGTGCTGTTGTAGAGCCGAGCCCACGCTCGGCTGCTTTTGAATGATGTGCCGAAAAGCAGCCGAGCGTGGGCCCGGCTCTACAAACGGCACTACCCTCACGCCCGGTGCGGGGTGCCCAGGTACTCAGCGCTCTGCATCTCGATCAGGCGCGAGGCGGTGCGCTCGAACGCGCCCTGCAGGCGCTGGCCGGTGTACAGCTCGACCGGCGAGGTGCTGGCGGTGCAGACCAGATTGACGTGGCGGTCGTACAGCTCGTCGATCAGGTTGACGAAGCGGCGCGCGGCATCTTCGTTCAGGCGATCGAAGGCCGGAATGCCGCCCAGCAGCACCGTGTTGAACTCGTGCGCGATCTCGATGTAGTCCGAGGGCCCGCGCGGGCCCTCGCACAGCGCGGCGAAATCGAACCAGGCGATGCTCTTGCCGCGGCCGCGGACCGGAATCTTGCGGCCCTCGATCTCGATGTTGCCGGGCCTGGCCGGTTGGCCGCCGCTCAGTTCGCTCCAGCGCGTGGCCAGCCAGTCGTCGCTGTCTGCGGCCAACGGTGCGCGGTACACCGGCGAGCGGGTCAGCGCGCGCATCCGGTAGTCCTCGGTGCCTTCGGCGTACAGCTCCACGCAGAAGCGCTGCAACAGGCCGATGGCCGGCAGGAAGCTCTCGCGCTGCAGGCCGTTGAGGTACAGGTTCTCCACTGCGGTGTTGGAGGTGGTGACCAGGGTCACGCCCTCGGCGAACAGGCGCTCCAGCAGCCGCGCCAGCAGCATCGCATCACCGATGTCGGTGACGAAGAACTCGTCCAGCACCAGCACGCGCAGGTTGCTGCGCCACTCCTGGGCGATCTTCGCCAGCGGGTCGCTCTGCCCCTGGTGCTCGCGCAGACGCTCGTGGACGCTGCGCATGAAGCGATGGAAATGCGTGCGGTACTTCTGCTTGATCGGCAGCCCGTCGTAGAACAGGTCGACCAGGAAGGTCTTGCCGCGGCCGACGCCGCCCCAGAAGTACAGGCCCTTGACCGGCTCGGGCTTCTTCCAGAACGAGGACAGGCGGTCCAGCCAGCCGTCCTCAGCACTGTCCAGCAGGCCCAGGTGGATGCGGTCCAGCTCGGCCAGCGCTGCATGCTGGGCCGGGTCGTCCTGCCAGTCACCACGGGCGACCCCTTCCGCGTACCGCTGCGACGGGGTCAACTCGGTTGCACTCATGCCGCCGCGCCCAGCCAATGCTTCACGCCGTGGGTCAGCGCGCCGCGCAGGTCGATCAGCTTGCGGTGGAAGAAGTGGCTGGTCTCGGGCATGCGCACCAGCTCATGCGGGAACTCCAGCGTGTCCAGCCACTGGTAGACAGCCTGCGGGTCGACGATCTCGTCCTGCTCGCCCTGGATCACCAGCCACCGCGCCGGCGGTACGATGCCATCGAAGTCCCAGCGGCCGGCCGGTGGCGCGATCGAGATCAGCGCCTCCGGCTGCAGCGCGGCAGCCGCCTTCAGCGACACGAACGAACCGAAGCTGAAACCGGCCAGCCACAGCCGGTCGTGCGGGCGCTGGCTGCGCACCCAGGCGGCGACCGCCTTCAGGTCATCCTGCTCGCCCACGCCGCCATCGAAGGTGCCGGCCGAAGCGCCGACGCTGCGGAAGTTGAAGCGCACCGTGGCGATGCCCAGCTCGCGCAGGGTGGTGGCGGTCATGGTGACCACCTTGTTGTGCAGGGTGCCGCCTTCGGTGGACAGCGGATGGCAGACAATGGCCACGATCGGCTGCACCGGCACATCGGCCTTGGGCAGGTCGACGACCACTTCCAGCGGGCCGGCCGGGCCATCCAGTTGGAGACAGGCGGTTTCGCCGGGGGTGACGGGGAACGAGGGCTTGTGCATGGCACCATGATACCGTCCCCCGCCCCTGCCCTGTGCCCGCCCCATGCTCTACCTGTCTTTGGCCGTGATCTGCAGCGTGCTGGTCTCGGTGTTGTTGAAGGTGGCCGGACGCCGCCAACTGGATGTTGCGCAGATGGTCACCTGGAACTATCTGGTGGCGGCAACGCTCACCGCGGTGGTGCTGCAGCCGCCGCTGGATGCGCTGCGCGCGCCGCATGCGCCGTGGCTGTCATTGCTGGCGCTGGCGGTGGTGCTGCCCTCGATCTTCCTGGTGCTGGGCCGCGCAGTGGCGGTGGCCGGCATCGTGCGCAGCGATGTGGCGCAGCGCCTGTCGCTACTGCTGTCACTGGCTGCCGCCTTCCTGTTCTTCGGCCAGAGCGCGACGCCGTGGAAGCTGGTCGGCCTGGCGCTGGGCCTGGTCGCCATGGTGGCGATCAGCCTGCGCCCGCGCGGCCCGGCGGTGGCGTCCTCGCCCGGCGGCTGGGGCTGGCTGCTGGGCGTATGGGGTGGGTTTGCGGTGGTGGACGTGCTGCTCAAGCAGGTGGCGCTGTCGGGCACGCCGTCGATGGCGGCGGTGCTGGCCAGCTTCAGCGTGGCCTTCGTGCTGATGCTGGCCCTGCAGCTGTGGCGGCATGTCAGTGGCCGCAGCCAGCTGGCCTGGCGCAACCTCGGCGCGGGTGCGCTGCTGGGCCTGCTCAATGGCAGCAACATCCTGTTCTATGTGCATGCGCACCAGTCGATGCCGGACAACCCGGCCACCGTGTTCGCCGGCATGAACATCGGCGTGGTGGTGCTGGGTGCACTGGTGGGCGTGTTCGCCTTCGGCGAGGCCACCACGAAGTGGAACCGTGCCGGTTTGGCGCTGGCGGTGCTGGCGATCGGCTTGATCGCCTGGGGGTGAGCATGTGCATCGGGGTCAGATCCCATTCCGTGGGAATGGGATCCGACCCCTGACGCGACCATTGCCCCGGGGTCGGATCCCATTCCCACGGAATGGGCTCCGACCCCGGCGTTGAGGGTTATTTGTCGAAACCCAGCAGCAGCGGGTCGTGGTCGGAGCTGCGCCACGGGCCCTGCACGTTGCGGCCCTGGTAACCGCTGGCGTCCTGCTCGTCGGCGTTGCTGTGCCATTCGGCGGCGCCGCGCAGGCGCCTGGCCATGCCCGGGCTCAGCAGCGCGTGGTCGAGGCGGCCGGTGTAGCCGTTGTAGACGTAGCTGTAGGGATGCTCGGCCTTGGCGACCTTGAACGCGTCCTGCCAGCCCAGGTCGTGCAGGGTGCGGATCGGATCTTCCATCGCGTAGGCATTGAAATCGCCGAGCAGTACCGCGTCCTTTGTACCGGTACCGGTCGGATCCGTCTGCAGCCAGGCATGCAGCTGCTGCGCCGAGGCCACGCGGGTGGCGTTCCAGCAGCCCTGGTTGTCGTTGCGATCGGCGTCGGCGCCGCTTGCGTCGCGGCAGCCCTTCGACTTGAAGTGATTGGCCACCACAACGAACGGCGCGCCCTGCTTGCCCTGGAAGGCCTGCGCCAGTGGCACGCGGCTGTGCTCGACGAACGGGCCGCCGGTCAACGTGGCCGGCGTGCCGACCGGCTGCAGGCGTGAGCTGCGGTAGATGATGCCGACCCGGATCGGGTTGTCGCCGGGGCCGTTGCCGGCATCGACGAAGCGCCAGTCGCCCTGCGCACCGCGGTCACGGTTGAGCGCATCGACCAGTTCGGCGATGGCCGACTGCGGGCCGTAGCCGTCGTTCTCCAGCTCCATCAGCGCGGCGACGTCGGCGCCCAGCGCGTTGACCGTGGCGACCAGCTTGGCCACCTGCGCCTTGTGCTCGTCCAGCGTGCGGGCGCCGCGCAGGGTCGGGAAGCCGCCGCCCTGGCCGTCACCGTTGAAGAAGTTCTCCAGGTTGAAGGCCGCCACGTGCAGGCTGCCCGGCACCGTCGGCACCGCCGGGCGCTTCAGTTCCGGCAGTTTCAGCACACCTTCGACCTGCAGGCGCGGATGGCCCTGCGCGTCCATGCGCACGATGCCCTGCACGTCGCGCAGCTGCATGCCGGTGCGCAGCACCGGGCTGCCCGGCAGGTACGCCACGCTGGCGGGGTCTCGGGCATCACTGCCATCTTCCAGCACCAGGCGGCGGCGCTGGTTGTCGGCCATCACCTGCTCGTAGCCGGCGGTGCCCGGCGCGGCCACTTCGGTCGGCTGCCAGAGGCGACCATCGAAGGCTACGGTGAGCTGGCCGAAGCGCTCCAGGCCGTCGGTACCGGCCAGGGTCAGCGGTGCGGCGATGCGCACCCGCTGGCCATCCAGCGCGCGCCAGTCGGCCGGCGCGGCGGTCAGCACCACGGTGGCGCTGCTGCGCGCGGCGGCGGGCGCCGCGACCGGCGCGACCTGCGGCTGGGCCTGGGCAAAGGCGCTGGCCGGCAGCAGCAGGGACAGGGCAAGGGCGAGGGAACGGCGGCGCATCGACGGGCGATTCCTTGGAAGAGGGCGCACAGACTAACCCTGAAATGCGAAACGCCGCCTGCGCAGCGGGGGCATATGAGCGATCAGGCCTCGGTGGGCAAAGCTTGGTAGGTGGTAGAGCCGAGCCCACGCTCGGCTGCGCCTGGCCACACCGTGCGCAGAGCAGCCGAGCGTGGGCTCGGCTCTACAGGAAGCGGCGCGTTGCGGCGGTTACTTCAGGTTGCCCAGCATCCAGTCCACGGTGGCGTGGATCTGCTCCTCGGTCAGGGCCGGGTTGCCGCCCTTGGGCGGCATGATGCCGCCGTCGGGGCCGGTATAGCCCTCGATGGCGTGCTTGTAGAGCGTGTCCTTGCCCTGCGCGATGCGCTTGTCCCAGTGCGAATGGTCCAGCGTCGGTGCCATGCCCACGCCGGTGGTGTGGCAGGCGGTGCACAGGTTGTCGAAGATCACCTTGCCATCCTTGGTGCCGCCGTAGGCCACCTGCGACGCGGCCTTGGCCAGCGCGGCGGCCTTGGCGGCAGCCTGCGCGGCGGCGCCGGTGCTGCCGGCATAGACTGCACCGGTCGGCGAGATGCGCTGTTCGGTGCGTTTGGCCGCGGTCGGCGACACCTCGGGCGGAATCCGGGTGTGGATGTAGGCAGCAAGGAGGATGAGGCCGAGGGTGATGGTCGCCAGCAGCGCGATCACCATGGAGAAGCGTTTCAGGAACTCCAGATCGTAATTCCGCACTCTTCGTTACCCCTGGCTGATAGTCGTTGGACCACGGCTGAGCGACTGCGTGATGGGCCGAGTATAGAACGCACTTTGCGTGCGACAACAGGCGTCACTGCTGATGCGGCGCAGCATGCCGGGGGCTGGGGTCAGGTCCCTTTTGCGCCGCAAAAGGGATCTGACCCCAGCAACAGAAGCCAGCCAGCGACCGGCGCTACCGGATTGCCGGGGCGCCGATCGCGCGCAGGCAGAAGCTGCAGATCGCATCCACCAGCGCGTCTTCGTCGCGGTGCGCTGCGCGGCTGGGTGCGGTCGGGCCGACCATCGCTTCGGTGAAGGCACCCACCAGGCAGGCGGCGGCCACATGCGCGTCCTGCGCAGGCAGCTCACCGGCCGCCACGCCCTCCTCCACCAGCCGCAGGAACACGTCGCCGAAGGCGCGACGACCGCGCATGCGCTCGGCTTCCACATCCGGGTCGACCGGTTCGACGATGAAGGCGTGCGCGAGCCCCGGCCCGGCCAGGGCACGGCGGACGAAGGCAGTGATCGCCAGCCGCAGCCGCTCGCTGGCCGCCTCCGGGCCACTGGCGATCCGCTCCATGATCGCGACCTCGTGGGCCACGGCGGCATTGAGGACTTCCACGAACAGCTCTGCCTTGGACGGGAAATGCCGGTAGATCAGGCCGGTGGACACCCCCGCCTGGGTTGCCACCGCAGTCACCGGGGCATTGCGCCAGCCGCCAGTGGCGACCAGCGCGCGGGTGGCCAGCAGGATCCGTTCTCGGGCGCCCGCCAGGCGTTCTTCCATCAATGCAGAGCGTTTATAAGCCATGTTCTGATTCTAGTTTCAATTTTTGAATTCGTATTCACTTCTTACCCGAACCCCGCTACGCTGGGGCCATCGCCCGTGTGGGTGGCGGTCCTGCAGACCGCCCCCCACTCCCCCGCCGGGTGCGTCCATTCCTGCCATCCCGCCGTGGAGCCACCACAATGCACGTGCCATCCCTGAACTTCGATCTTGGCGAAGACATCGACCTGCTGCGCCAGAGCGTGGCCCATTTTGCCGCCGCCGAGGTCGCTCCGCTGGCCGCCGAGGCCGATGCCAGCAACCAGTTCCCGCTGGCGCTGTGGCCGAAGCTGGGCGAACAGGGGCTGCTGGGCCTCACCGTGGAAGAAGCATACGGCGGCACCGGCATGGGTTACCTGGCCCACGTGGTGGCGATGGAAGAGATCTCGCGCGCGTCCGGCGGCATCGGCCTGTCCTATGGCGCGCATTCCAATCTGTGCGTGAACCAGCTGCGCAAGAACGGCAACGAGGAACAGAAGCAGCGCTTCCTGCCCGACCTGTGCAGCGGCGCCAAGGTGGGCGCGCTGGCGATGAGCGAACCGGGCGCCGGTTCGGACGTGGTGTCGATGAAGCTGCGTGCGGACAAGCGCGGCGACCGCTACGTGCTCAACGGCAACAAGATGTGGATCACCAACGGCCCGGACGCCGACGTGCTGGTGGTCTACGCCAAGACCGACATGGACGCCGGTGCCAAGGGCATCACCGCGTTCCTGGTCGAGAAGGGCATGAAGGGCTTCTCCACCGCGCAGAAGCTGGACAAGCTGGGCATGCGTTCTTCGCCCACCTGCGAGCTGGTGTTCCAGGATTGCGAGATTCCTGAAGAGAACGTGCTGGGCCAGGTTGGCGGTGGCGTGCGCGTGCTGATGTCCGGCCTGGACTACGAGCGCGTGGTGCTGTCCGGTGGCCCGCTGGGCCTGATGGCTGCGGCGATGGACGTGGTGATGCCGTACGTGCACGAGCGCCACCAGTTCGGCGAGCCGATCGGCAGCTTCCAGCTGATCCAGGCCAAGATCGCCGACATGTACGTGGGCCTGGGTGCCTGCCGCGCGTATGTCTATGCCGTGGCACGTGCCTGCGACCAGGGCCGCACCACCCGCCAGGACGCCGCCGGTGCCATCCTGTACGCCGCCGAGAAGGCCACCTGGCTGACCGGCCAGGCGATCCAGATCCTGGGCGGCAACGGCTACATCAACGAATACCCGACCGGCCGCTTGTGGCGCGATGCCAAGCTGTATGAGATCGGCGCCGGCACGTCCGAGATCCGCCGCATGCTGATCGGCCGCGAACTGTTCCAGCGCACCCTGTAAGGCCACTGCGATGACCGTATTGAGCACCCAGCTGCAACCGGGCAGCGAAACGTTTGAAAGCAACCGCGCGGCCATGCAGGCCGTGGTCGACGACCTGCATGCCACCCTCGCCCGCACCGCGCTGGGTGGCAGCGAAGCCGCACGCGCCAAGCACACCGCGCGCGGCAAGCTGCTGGTGCGTGACCGCATCGACGCGCTGCTCGACCCCGGCAGCGCCTTCCTGGAAATCGCGCCGCTGGCCGCGCACGGCATGTACGAAGACGCCGTGCCGGCCGCTGGCGTAGTGGCCGGCATCGGCCGCGTCAGTGGCGTGGAATGCGTGATCGTGGCCAACGATGCCACGGTCAAGGGCGGCACCTACTACCCGATGACGGTGAAGAAGCACCTGCGCGCGCAGGAGATCGCCGAGCAGAACCACCTGCCGTGCATCTACCTGGTCGATTCCGGTGGTGCGTTCCTGCCACTGCAGGACGAAGTCTTTCCCGACCGTGACCATTTCGGCCGCATCTTCTACAACCAGGCCAACCTGTCGGCGCAGGGCATTCCGCAGATCGCCTGCGTGATGGGCAGCTGCACCGCTGGTGGTGCCTATGTGCCAGCGATGAGCGACGAGACGGTGATCGTGCGCGAGCAGGGCACGATCTTCCTCGGCGGCCCGCCGCTGGTGAAGGCGGCCACCGGCGAAGTGGTGACGGCCGAGGAACTCGGCGGCGCCGATGTGCACACGCGCATCTCCGGCGTGGCTGACCACATGGCCGACAACGATCTGCAGGCGCTGGCACGGGTGCGCGCGATCATCGCCCAGCTCAACTGGCGCAAGCCGGAACCGGCGATGGCGGTGCAGGCGTCCGAGGAACCGCTGCTGCCGGCACACGAACTGTACGGGGTGATCCCGGCCGATACGCGCAAGCCCTACGACGTACGCGAAGTGATCGCGCGGCTGGTCGATGGCTCACGCTTCGACGAATTCAAGCCGCGCTACGGCGCAACGCTGGTCACCGGCTTCGCCCATCTGAACGGCTACCCGATCGGCATCATCGCCAACAACGGCATCCTGTTCTCCGAGTCGGCGCTGAAGGGTGCGCACTTCATCGAGCTATGCACCCAGCGCAACATCCCGCTGGTGTTCCTGCAGAACATCACCGGTTTCATGGTCGGTCGAAAGTACGAACAGGGTGGTATCGCCAAGGACGGGGCCAAGCTGGTGATGGCAGTGGCCTGCGCCAAGGTACCCAAGTTCACCGTGGTGATCGGTGGCTCGTTCGGTGCCGGCAACTACGGCATGTGCGGCCGTGCATACTCGCCGAACTTCCTGTGGATGTGGCCGAACGCGCGCATCGGCGTGATGGGTGGCGAACAGGCCGCCAGCGTGCTGGCCACGGTCAAGCGCGATGGCATCGAGGCCAAGGGCGGCCAGTGGCCGGCAGCGGAGGAAGACGCGTTCAAGGCGCCGATCCGCGACCAGTTCGAGCAGCAGGGCCACCCGTACTACGCCAGCGCGCGCCTGTGGGACGACGGCGTGATCGATCCGGCCGACACCCGCCGGGTACTGGCCCTGGCGCTGTCGGCCAGCCTCAACGCCGCCCCGCAGCAGACGCGCTTCGGCGTGTTCCGCATGTAACCCGTGCCATGACCGAGCACGCTCCCATGAAGCCCGTTGCCATGTTCACCAAAGTCCTGATCGCCAACCGCGGGGAAATCGCCTGCCGCGTCATCGCCACCTGCCGCCGCCTCGGCATCGCCACCGTGGCGGTATATTCCGATGCCGACCGCAACGCACGCCACGTACGCCTGGCCGACGAGGCCATCCACATCGGCCCGGCCGCCGCGCGTGAGAGCTACCTGCGCGGCGACGCCCTGCTCGACGCCGCACGCCTGACCGGCGCGCAGGCGATCCACCCCGGTTACGGCTTCCTGTCCGAGAATGCCGACTTCGCCGATGCCTGCGCCGCCGCCGGCGTCACCTTCATCGGGCCGCCGGCCAGCGCGATCCGCGCGATGGGTGACAAGAGCGCGGCCAAGGCGTTGATGGCCAAGGCCGGTGTGCCACTGACGCCGGGCTACCACGGCGACCAGCAGGAGCCGACGTTCCTGCGCGCGCAGGCCGATGCCATCGGCTACCCGGTACTGATCAAGGCCAGCGCCGGTGGCGGTGGCAAGGGCATGCGCATGGTCGAACGCAGCGAGGACTTCGTCGATGCACTGGCCAGCTGCCAGCGCGAGGCCGCCTCGGCATTCGGCAACGACCATGTGCTGGTCGAGAAGTACGTCGAGCGCCCGCGCCATATCGAGATCCAGGTGTTCGGCGACAGCCACGGTGAGGCGGTCTACCTGTTCGAGCGCGATTGCTCGGTGCAGCGCCGCCACCAGAAGGTGCTGGAAGAAGCGCCCGCCCCGGGCATGAGCCCCGAACGTCGTGCTGCGATGGGCAAGGCCGCGGTCGATGCCGCGCGCGCGGTGGGCTACGTCGGTGCCGGCACGGTGGAATTCATCGCCGGCCCGGACGGCGATTTCTACTTCATGGAGATGAACACCCGCCTGCAGGTCGAGCACCCGGTGACCGAGTACATCACCGGCACCGACCTGGTGGAGTGGCAGCTGCGCGTAGCCTCGGGCCAGCCGCTGCCGCTGCGCCAGGAGCAGCTGGCGATCCACGGCCACGCCATCGAGGCGCGGCTGTATGCCGAAGACGCCGACCGTGGTTTCCTGCCGTCCACCGGCCTCCTGCGCCGCCTGCGCCTGCCGGCGCCGTCGACTCATGTGCGCGTGGATACCGGTGTCGAGGAAGGCGACAGCATCACGCCGTACTACGATCCCATGATTGCCAAGCTGATCGTCTGGGACGTGGACCGCGACGCCGCGCTGCGCCGCATGAGCCAGGCCCTGGCCGACTGCCAGGTGGTGGGCGTGACCACCAATGCCGGTTTCCTGCGCCGCCTGGTGAACACCGATTCGTTTACCCATGCCAAGCTGGATACCGCGCTGATCGAGCGCGAGCAGGCCGCATTGGGCCGGGTGGGTGACAGCGATGATGCGCTGTGGCTGCTAGCGGCGGTGGCCGCCGTGGCCACTACTGCAGGTGCAGCCAGCGATGCGCGCGACCCGCATTCGCCGTGGCAGGCGCAGGACGGCTGGCGCCTTGGCGCGCCCGCGCCGCGCGTGCTGCCGCTGCAGCAGGGCGAATGCCGGCACTCGCTGAAGGTGTGGGCGCAGGCCGATGGCTGGCGCGTGCAGTGCGATGACGCGGCACCCGTGCAGGTGATCGGCACCGCCGATGTGCGGGGGCTGGCGGTGCAGCTGGGTGGGCGCCGCTGGACACTGCAGCTGCTGCGCGACGGTGACCAGCTGTACCTGTTCGGCACCGACGGCCAGCACCGTTTCACCCTGCATGATCCGGTGAGCGAATCGGACCACGCCGTGGCCGATGCCGGCAGCCTGCTGGCACCGATGCCCGGGAAGATCGTGGCCACGCTGGTCGCCGCCGGTACCGAGGTCAAGCGCGGCACGCCGCTGGTGGTGCTGGAAGCGATGAAGATGGAGCACACCCTGCAGGCGCCGGCCGACGGCACGGTGAAGGGCTACCGCGCCAAGGCCGGTGACCAGGTCAACGACGGCGCGGTGCTGGTGGACTTCGAAGCGGCGTGAACGCCGGGGCGACGGTCGCTCAGCGGTCGTCGCCCGCCGTCACCCGACCAGCGGGATCGAATTCTGCCGTGTCCAGTGTGGCACTGCGCCAGCCCAGGCCGCAGATGGCCATCGCGCTCTGGCCGATGCCATCGAAGCCGAAGGCACGATCGACATCGGCATCGTTGATGGCTGCGGTGACGAAGGCGGCCAGGCCGCGCTCGGTCGCGCACAGGTACAGCAGCTGCGAGATGTGGCCGACGTCCAGCGTCACCGCACGATGCGCCTTGGCGTGGTTGCGGTACTTCCAGAAGCAGCGGTCATAGCGCGGCGCCAGCACCAGCAGCGCCGGCGCATCGGCGAACCACGCCTGCCCGGACAGCATCCGCCGCGCCAGCGCCGGCAGTGCCTGCGGCGGTGGCGAGGGCAGCGGCAGCACGGCGTGCTGCACCGGGTGGTAGTGGTACAGGCCCGGTGCCAGTCCTTCCACGTTCTGCACCAGCAGGAAGCCTTCGGTGGGATGCAGGCCGCCACCGGAAGGCACGTTCTTCTTCAGGAACTCGGTATCGCGCTCGACCTTCTGCACCGCGTGCGCCATCAGCGTGCGCTGCAGCACCTGGGCCAGCAACGGCAGCGGCAGCGCGCGCTGCGGGTCGAAATTGCGGCAGGTGGTGCGGCGCGCCAGCAGTGCGTCGAACGCGGCCTCTTCGCTGCGCGGCAGCGGCTGGTAGTCGCCCTGCATGGGCTGCACCACCGGCGGCGGCGGCCCGAGGCGCTGGCGCAGGCCGGCAGCGGTGTCCAACCCCTGCCGGCGCATGTCCTCCACGCTGTCCACGGCCTGCCAGCGTGCATGGCGATGGGCCAGTGCAGCCAGCGGCCACCACTGGCTGCGCCGCAGCGCCTCGTCGCGCAGCTGGTGCCCCACCTCGCTCGGCGGGTCGGTCAGCAGCAGGCCCTGCTCGACCAGGCGGGCCAGCATCGCCGGGGAAGCATCGGCGGGCGGTTCGCTCCAGCGGTGCGCGCTGAGCTCGCCCAGCAGCTGGCGCTCCTCGGCGTCCACCGGCAGTGGCTGGTCCAGATGCGCGGCCAGCGCCACCCAGCTGATCTGGCTGTCCATCTCGGCGTGGCCGGCCAGCATCGCGCGCAGGTCCAGGGTGACCGCCTCGCGGGGCTCGAACATCAGGCTGGCGCAGCGGCGCAGGCGCATCGGTTTCCTTCCTTCTGCCGCACAACCGGCATAGCAGCAACGACCGCGGCGCGGCCAACTTTAGCGATGTGCACAGCGCGGCCCTCAATGGCAGGCTGTCGCGGCCGATACGAGAAACTCCACTTACGGACGATCCCCATGAGCACCCATCCCCGCCTTTCCGCCGCAGACGCCAGCCTCCTGCTTGACCACCTGATCGGCAATGACGACTTCCGCAGCCACTTCACCGCGTCGCCAGCCAAGGCGCTGGCCTCGATCGGGCTGGACGGTGCCGTTGGCGAGAACGACTGCATGAAGATCGGCACCCTGGCCTCGGTCGAGGAGCTGAGCCAAGTGCGTGACGGGCTGCAGGCCCACCTGTCCGGGTCGGTGGCGGCCATGACCGTGGTGTTCTGCTTCGAAGCCGGCAAGGTCGGCGAGCGCATCGACGGCTGACCCGCCATCAGGGCGCGCCGGCCGTGGCCGGCGTAGCCCACGTGGAGACGTCATACACGTTCAGCGGTTGCCACACCTGCAGGGCGGTGACCTCGGCAATGGCCTGGCCGCGATGCTGGGCCAGCCAGGCCTGCTGGCGGCGCACGGCGGCTTCATCGCCCTGCGCACGCAGCGCGAGCAGCAGCACGACGCGCGCCTGCACCGGCTCGCTGCCATCCAGCATCGGCTCGATCAGGGCGCGGGCAGCCTCGGGGCGCTGCATCTGCAGCTCATCCATGGCGCTGACGATGCGTAGCCAGCGGTCCGCGACCGGACTGCGCAGGCTGCGCAGCAGGGGCCGCTGCTCGTCCAGCCAACGCCTGGCCAGTTCGAACTGGCCCTGCCGCTGCGCCAGGTGGACCAGTGCCAGCCACTGCAGGCCACGGGCATGCAGCATGGGATCATCACGCTCCTGCAGCGTCGGCTGCAGCAGCGCCGCAATGGCCTGCAGCCCGGCACGGTCAGCGCTCGGGCACAGCGCCGCCACGCTGGCGTGCTGCAGGCGCTGCTGCACCTGAAGATCGATCAGCGTCGGCGCCGCTGCATCTTCGCGTATCGCCTGCTGCATGGCCGCGCAATCGCGCTGCGCGGCCGCCAGCAACAACTGCGCACGCAGCTTCATCCGCTGCTGCAGGGCATCGCTGGCATGGATCTGCGGTAACAGCTTCGCTGCCTTGGCGTACTGCCCCTGGGCCACCAGCACATCCACACCGGTCTCATCGGCGTCATCACGGCCGCGCAGGACCTGCGCCTGGGCCAGCGTTTCGGCAGCGAGCTGCGGTTGGTTGGCAGCGATCTGTATCCGCACCAGGTGGACCAGCGGATACAGCCGCAGCGGATCCTGCGGTACTGCGGCCGCACGCGCATAGGGTTCCGCCTCGCTGAACTGGTTGGCCTGCAGCAGGTACCAGGAGGTGTTGGACAGCCCCGCGAACGAATCCGGATAGACCTTGGCCAGCGTGCGCCATTGCTCCAGCGCCCAGCCACCCGGCTCCAGCTCGGCCATCCAGGCCTTCAGGTACAGCCGCTCGCGTGGCGGCAGCCGATCCTGCAGGTCCAGCGCATGCTGCATGGCTTCGCGTGCACGCCGCCCTTCCTCGACGCGCGCATGCAGTTTGGCCACGCCCATGTAGGCCAGTGCGAAACCGGGATCGATATCGATCGCCGCCTGGTACAGGTTGCGCGCCTCCTCGAAGCGCCGCTGGCCCAGTGCACTTTCTGCCAGTGCGAATGCACGCAGTGCGCGCAGGTCCTGGGTCGATGCCCGCGGCAGCGGCAACGACTGTTCCAGGCTCGCCACCGATTCGCCCAGTCCGCGACGCAGGCGCCCGACCACGTCGTCCACCGCGAACACCATCTGGTCGGATCGATCCACGGTGGCGGTGAACGTCTGGATCACCTGGCCGCTGCCGGGTGCGGCGACATCGATGGCCAGCTCGTAGCCACCGACCTTCTGCCGCACCGTCGGCAGCAGCACGGCGCGCGCGCCTTCCCGCACCGCCACGTTGGCTGCGGTATCGCGGCTGAGCCGGGTATCGCCCGAGAGCCGCGCCATTTCCAGGCTTTCGCGGATCTTGCCCTCCGACAGCACGTTCACGTAGCGCGACTGCTCCAGCGCGATCCGGATCGCGTGCCGCATCGAGTCGTCGAAGATCGGGTCGCCGGTGAGATTGTCGACATCACCGAGCACCACCCAGTCGCGCTCGGCGAACGCGATCGCCGGTTCCGGCCGCAGCAGCAGCCAGCCGCCCAGCACCGCCACCGCCAGCACCAGGCCTTCGGCGGCCAGCACCAGCGGCTGCCGCCACAACGGCAGGTCGCGGCGGGCCTTGGCATTGGCACGCGGCATGCGCAGCGGTGCGGAGCCGATCTCGCCCACTTCGATCACTTCCTGTACCACCGGCACGCCCTTGAAGCGCCAGCGCCCGTGCGACTTCCACAACAGGCGCGTGCCGCGCTCGCCCAACGCATCGGTGGCACGGCGGGTCAGCGATTCGGCTACCGCCGACAACAGGATCTGGCCGGGCCGCGCCAGCATCATCAGGCGCGCCGCCATCGGCTTGGCCAAGCCTTCCACTTCCATCGACTTGGCGCCGGCGCGGACCGCCTCTGCACTGTTTTCCCAGGTCAGCACGTCACCCACATGCAGGCCGGCACGCGCGCGCAGTTCAATCGCACGCTGCTGGCCCAGCGCATGCAGTTCGCGCTGGTAGTCCAGGGCGAAGCCCAGGGCATCGGTGGCGCGCTCGAACAGCATGAACAGGCCGTCCGAACGATCGATCAGCTGGCCATTCCAGCGGTGCTGCAGCACCAGCACCAGGCGGTCGTGTTCCTGGAACAGGCTCGCCGCCGCCACGTCGCCGATCCGCTCGACCAGCTGCAGCGAATCACACAGATCAGTGAACAGCAGGGCGCGTAGCTGTGGGCTATGCGGGGCTGACGTTCCGTTGTCGCCATTCATCGCCTGCATCTCCCTATTGGCCGTCCGGATCATCCACCCAGCGCAGGCAGTTGCCGCCATCACGCTTGGCCCGGTACAGCGCCCGATCGGCGCTGGCATACCACTCGCTCCAGTCCGCGTCGGCATCCAGCAGGCTGGCTCCGATGCTGACCAGGCTTACATGCGGCGTGCCATGGCTGCGCTCGAGCAGGCCGTGCACCGCGCTGAGGATGAACTCGGCAGCGTGCTGCACGATCTCGCGGTTGCCACGGCGCAGCATCAGGCAGAACTCATCACCGCCAAGCCGGCAGGCCAGGTCCTGTTCGCCAGCCATCGAGCGCAGGATGTTGCCCATGCTCTGCAGCACGCGGTCGCCGGCCTGGTGGCCGTGGCGGTCGTTGATCTGCTTGAAACGGTCGCAATCGATCAGCAGCAGCGCCTGCGGCGGCCCCTCGGCACGCTCGCGGCACTCCTGCAGGTACAGGGTGAGGCCACGGCGGTTGTGCAGACCGGTCAGTTCATCGGTACGCACCAGCTCGCGGGTGTGGGTCAGCTGGTGGGTGGTGATGTAGAGGTTGTCCAGCGCGGTTTCCAGATCGTGGTTGCGCCGGCGCAACTGGCTGATCAGGGCCTGTTCGTTGGCCAGCACGCGCATGATCGTGCGGCGCAGGAAGTAGGCCACCAGGCCCGGATCGGATTCGACCAGCCGGTGGAAATCAGCCGGCCCCAGTTCCAGCACATCGCAGTCGACCAGCGCGCGCGCGCTGGCGCTGCGCAGGTGGTCGCCGACCAGCAGGCCCAGTTCTCCGAAGAACTCATGCTGCCCGAGTGTCTTGATCACCAGGTCCTCGCCGAAGTCCAGTTCGATCTGGCCTTCGAGGATCACATACATGCGCTCGCCGCGGTGGCCACGCTGGAACAGCCACTGTCCGGCACGGAGCTTGCATGCGCGGGCGAATCTGGCAAACAATGCCACCTCGGCATCTGACAACAGCGCGTGCACGATCTCGGCCATCGCCACCCGGGCGATACCTGTCGTCACATCACTGTTCTCGGCCGCACCCCTGCCGGTCATTCCCTGCACCCGCCGCCAGCGTCCCCTGGTGAGCCGCGGAGCATAGCACCGCTTTAAAGTGTGCGCCCTATCTCATTTTGACCGTTCTGCCGATCTTGATTGATGTGAAGATCGGTGGTGGCCCGTTCTGGTCACGGGTGCCCGGGCAAAACCCCTGCTGGATCAATTCGATGCCGGGTTTCACAGGGTTTCGGCCAAGTTGCCGGAACCCGGGGTGCGCCTGATTGACGCTGCCCGCTGGCTGCCCCCCTTGCATCGATACAACAACGCCGGCAGGTCCCCCGACCGGCCGGCGTTGCCTGGCCCTTCCCTGGCCACCCTGATCGGATTTCCAGGCCCCGGTAGAGCCGGCCGCTGGCCGGCTGCCACGCAGCGCCCGGAGCATCCTGTGATTGCCGGCCAGCGGCCGGCACTACCGGATCACGCCGCGCACCGGATCACGCCGCGCGTTCGCTGCGCCCGCCGTGGAACTGCTCTTCCTCGGTCGATCCGGTCAGCGCGGTGGTCGACGACTGGCCCTGCTGGATCGCCTGGGTCACCGCATCGAAATAGCCGGTACCGACCTCACGCTGGTGCTTGACCGCAGTGAAACCGCGCTCGGCCGCTTCGAACTCGGCTTCCTGCAGTTCCACGAACGCACTCATCTGGCGGCGCGCGTAGCCGTGGGCCAGATTGAACATGCCGTAGTTCAACGCATGGAACCCGGCCAGGGTGATGAACTGGAACTTGTAGCCGTAGCTGCCCAGTTCGCGCTGGAACTTGGCAATGGTGGCGTCGTCCAGGTTCTTCTTCCAGTTGAAGCTGGGCGAGCAGTTGTAGGCCAGCAGCTTGCCCGGGAACTTCGCGTGGATCGCCTCGGCGAATTTGCGTGCAAACTCCAGGTCCGGCTTGCCGGTCTCGCACCACACCAGGTCGGCATAGGGTGCATAGGCCAGGCCGCGGCTGATCGCCTGGTCCAGGCCGTTGCGGGTCTTGTAGAAACCTTCGACGGTGCGCTCACCGGTGGTGAACGGCTTGTCGTTGCCGTCGATGTCACTGGTCAGCAGATCCGCAGCTTCGGCATCGGTGCGCGCGACCAGCAGGGTCGGCACGCCCATCACGTCGGCGGCCAGGCGTGCGGCGTTGAGCTTCTCGATCGCCTCGCGGGTCGGCACCAGCACCTTGCCGCCCATGTGCCCGCACTTCTTGACCGAGGCCAGCTGGTCCTCGAAGTGCACGCCGGCGGCGCCGGCCTCGATCATCGCCTTCATCAGTTCAAAGGCGTTGAGTACGCCGCCGAAGCCGGCCTCAGCATCGGCCACGATCGGCTGCAGGAAGTCGATGTCATCCTTGCCTTCGGCGTGGTGCAGCTGGTCGGCGCGCAGCAGCGTGTTGTTGATGCGCTTGACCACCGCCGGCACCGAATCTGCCGGGTACAGCGACTGGTCCGGATACATCTGGCCGGCCAGGTTGGCGTCGGCCGCCACCTGCCAACCGGACAGGTAGATCGCCTTCAGGCCGGCCTTGACCTGCTGCATGGCCTGATTGCCGGTCAGTGCACCCAGCGCGTTGACGAACTCGCGCTCGTGCAGCGACGCCCACAGCTTCTCGGCACCCAGGCGGGCCAGCGAATGCTCGATGTGGACGGTGCCGCGCAGGCGCACCACGTCGGTGGCGCTGTAGTTGCGCTGGATGCCTTCCCAACGCGGGTTGGTATCCCAGTCGTGCTGGATCTGTTCGGCAGTGGGCAGCTTGCTCATGTCTTTCTCCAGTTCGGTTCGTGCGTGCAGCGGGGAGGGAAACGGCGGTAGAAGCGCGCGGCAGTCAATCGATGCGCGCGTAGGCCGGCAGGGTCAGGAAATCGGTCAGTTCTTCGCTGCGGCTCAGTTCGCCGAGCAGGGCGATGGCCTCGCTGATGCGCGCGCCACCGGGCAGCGCGGCGGTATCGCCCAGCCGTGCCGGCAGCTGCGACAGGGTGGAATCCAGCAGGGCCATGTCGATCGCGGTGCCATCGTCCAGCTGCTGGCCCGGCGTATGCAGCCACTGCCACAACTGGCTGCGGCTGATCTCGGCGGTGGCCGCGTCCTCCATCAGGTGATGGATCGGCACACAGCCGTTGCCATCCAGCCACGCCGCCAAGTAACGCACGCAGACTTCCACGTTGCCTTCGAAGCCGGCGCGGGTGATGGTGCCCGGCGGCCGCGCGATCAGTTCATCGCGGCCGACGCGCACGTCCTGGCGCAGCACGCTGTGCTGGTTCGCACCGGGCATGTGTTCGTCGAAGATCGCCATCGCCACCGGAATCAGCGCCGGATGCGCGACCCAGGTGCCGTCGTGGCCGGCGCTGACTTCACGCAGCTTGTCGGCGCGAACGCGGGCCATGGCCTGTTCGTTGGCGGCGGCATCGTTGTTGATCGGAATCTGCGCGGCCATGCCGCCCATCGCATGCGCACCGCGGCGGTGGCAGGTCTGGATCAGCAGTTCCGAATAGGCCTTCAGGAACGGCTGGGTCATGGTCACCTGGCCGCGTTCGGGCAGCACGCGGTCGGCGTGGCGGCGGAAGGTCTTCAGGTACGAGAAGATGTAGTCCCAGCGCCCGCAGTTCAGGCCGACGATGCGATCACGCAGCGCGTGCAGGATCTCGTCCATCTCGAACACCGCCGGCAGCGTTTCGATCAGCACGGTCACCTTGATCTGGCCGTGCGGCAGGCCGAGCATCCCTTCGATGTGCGACAGCGCGGTTTCCCACAGCGCCGCCTCTTCCATGCTCTGCAGCTTGGGCAGGTAGAAGTACGGGCCACGATCCTTGGCCTGCAGGGAGCGGGCGTTGTGGAAGGCGAACACCGCTGCGTCGAACAGGCCACCGGCGAGGAACTGGCCGTCGACGCGTACGTGCTTCTCGTCCAGGTGCCAGCCACGCGGACGCACGATCAGCACCGCCTGTTCGTCGTACGGGCGCAGCGTGTAGTGCTTGCCATTTGGGGCGGTGTATTCCAGATCGCCGCGCACCGCCGCAGCCAGCGACTGCTGCCCGGCCAGCAGGTTGCGCCAGGTCGGCGAGGTCGAATCCTCGAAGTCGGCCATGAACACCTTGGCGCCGGAGTTCAGCGCGTTGATGACCATCTTCGGGTCGGTCGGGCCGGTGATCTCGACGCGGCGGTCCTGCAGCGCGGCCGGCAGCGGCGCAACGCGCCAGTCGCCGCTGCGGATCGCAGTGGTGTCTTCACGGAAGTCCGGCAGGCCGCCCTGGTCGAAGAACGCCTGGCGTTCACGGCGGGCCTGCAGCCTCGCCTGCCGGCCCGGTTCCACCGCGCGGTGCAGCGACACCAGCAGGGCCAGCAGCGGCGCCGGCAGCACGGTGTCCTGGCCGGCCACGCGGGTCGCCAGGGCGATGCCGGGGGTGGCCTTGGTGGCGGGGGTGGGAACGGCGGAAGCGAGGGCGGACATGGGGCGACTCCAGCGGTGGGGGAACGTCTCCACGGTGCCGCCCGGCCTCAGTATTTGGCAAAACAGTTTTTGCAATGTTTTACATAAATTATGCTAATACTCGTTACACGATGAGCACACGCTCCCCGCCAAGTCCGCGTTTTTCCTACAAATCCGACCGGCTGAAGCCGCTGCGCGCGTTCTGCCAGACCGTGCGCCTGGGCTCGGTCTCACGGGCGGCTGAGGCGCTTTTCGTCAGCCAGCCGGCCATCAGCCTGCAGTTGCAGGCGTTGGAACGGGAGCTGGGGGTGCCATTGTTCGAGCGCAGCGGGCGGCGCCTGGTGCCCAGCCGCGAGGGCCAGCTGCTGTACGAGATGGCACAGCCGCTGGTGGAGAATCTGGACGGGCTGGAGGCGCGCTTCCGCGACAAGGTGCGCGGCCTGGACGCGGGCGAGCTCAACATCGCCGCCAACAGTTCGACCATCCTGTACCTGCTGCCGAAGATCGTCGAACGCTTCCGCCTGCACCATCCGGACGTGCGCCTGACCCTGCACAACGCGATCAGCGCCGACGGCACCGACCTGCTGCGCGAGGATGCCGCCGACCTGGCGATAGGTTCGATGACCGATGTGCCGGCCGACCTGACCTACGCCCCGGCCTACCGCTTCGAGCAGGTGCTGATCGCACCGCACGATCATCCGCTGGCCAAGGGCGGCGAGCTGGAGCTGGCCGACATCGCGCGCTATCCACTGGTGCTGCCGCCGAAGCGGCAGATCACCTACCGGCTGGTGGACCAGGTGTTCCAGCGCCACCGCATCGCCTACACCGTGGCGCTGGAGGTGGGCGGCTGGGAAGTGATCAAGCAGTACGTGGCGATGGGCATGGGCATTTCCATCGTGCCGGCGCTGTGCCTGAACGAGGCCGACCACGAGCGGCTGGCGGCGCGATCGATGAAGCGCTGGTTCCCCGAGCGCAGCTACGGGGTGATCGTGCGCCGGGGCAAGGCGTTGTCGGCGCAGGCGCGGGCGTTCATCGAGCTGATCCAGCCGGAGTTGTTCAGCCCGCGCGATTACGACCAGAGCGGGCATTCCGAGCGGTAGGGGTGTTCGGCAGGGCTGCGCCCTGCACCTGCAGAGGCCGAAGCAACGGCAACGGCGACAGCGGGCTTTCCGTGGGATGGCGGGGTGGGTCCGGTTACGGGGGACGCCGTAAATCCGTCCATGGAGGCTCGGTCGCGCCATCCATGGCGCTCACGCCCCCGCAACCGGACCCACCCCGCCTTCGACCGTTTTCTGCGAACTGTGGGAAATGCTTCCCATGGTGGGTGCCGACCGTTGGTCGGCACGGGGTCGGATCCCGTTGCTGCGCAACGGGCTCTGACCCCATTTCCGGCTGACGATGAATAAACTGGCCCCATGTCCATCGAACTGCGCCACCTGCGTTACTTCCTCGCTGTCGCCGATACGCTGCACTTCGGCCAGGCGGCGGAGCGGCTGGGCATGTCACAGCCGCCGCTCAGCCAGCAGATCCGCCAGCTGGAAGAACTGATTGGCGCGCGTCTGTTCGTGCGCAGCCATCGCCGCGTGCAGCTGACGCCTGCGGGCGAGCTGCTGCAGGAACGTGCACGCGCCATCGTGCAGCAGGTGGAAACGGCCGTGGACGAGGTACAGCGTGCACAGCGTGGTGAGCAGGGTGAACTGCATATCGGTCTGACTCGCGCCACGCCACTGTCACCGCAGATTCCGCGTTCGATCCTGCGCTACCGTCAGCAGTACCCGCAGGTGCGGCTGCAGCTGAGCGAGATGAACACGCTGCAGCAGATCGACGCGCTGCTCGACGGTTCACTGGACGTGGGCATCATCCGCAAGCGCGCGCTGCCGCCGGAACTGGTGGCGCACAGCCTGTTCGTCGACCCGCTGGCGCTGATCGTGCACGCCGACCACCCTGCCCTGCGCAGGCTGTCGAAGCAGGGCACGCTGTCGCTGCGCGACTTCGCGCAGGAGCCGTTCGTAGCGTTCCGCCGCAGCGCCGGCGCGGGCATCCACGACCACATGATCGCGTTGTGCGCAGCGGCGGGCTTCACGCCGCGCATCGTGCAGGAAGCCGGTGAAGCATCGACCTTGATCAGCCTGGCCGCTGCGGGCCTGGGTGCGGCGATCCTGCCGTCTTCATGCGATCACATACGCGTGGAAGGATCGCGCTTCGTGGCACTGGCCGATGCTGGCGCGCATTCGGAAGTGCAGCTGGCCTGGCACCGCGAACGGGTAACGCCGCTGATCCGCAATTTCGCCACGCTGCTGCGCGGAGCGTTCGCCGAGGGGTAGGCGTGCACTCCACCCGGGTAGTGCCGGCCGCTGGCCGGCAACCCCACAGGGGCCGGCACTACCGTACACGTTGGTTCACGCCGTCACCGGCTGCGGCGCGCGCTGCTGCAGCGCCCAGACAATGCCACCACCGATCAGGGTCAGCACCGCAGCGAACACGCATACCCCCCGCCAGTCCCAGGCCGCATAGGCCAGGCCACCGACCCCGCCCAGCACGCTGGATCCCAGGTAGTAGGCGAACAGGTACATCGCCGAGGCTTCGGCGCGCATCGTACCGGCGCGGCTGCCAACCCAGCTGCTGGCCACCGAGTGGCCGCCGAAGAAGCCGAACGTGACCAGCGCGATACCCAGTGCCATCGCACTCAGCCACGGCATTGCCAGCAGTGCGATGCCGGCGCCGATCAACGCGAACGAGATCGACAGGATGCGGCCGCGCCCGTAGCGCGTTGCCTGCTGGCCCATCCACGCCGAACTGAAGGTGCCCACCAGATAGACGCTGAAGATCAGGCCGACCACGGTCTGGCTGAGGTGGTACGGCGGCGCCAGCAGGTGGTAGCCCAGGTAGTTGTAGAGGGTGACGAACACGCCCATCAGCACGAACGAGGTGGCGAACAGCCACGGCAGGCCCGGGTCGGCGAACAGCAGGCGCCAGCGCGACGGCAACCGGCGCAGGCCGTCACGACGGGGATGGAAGTGGCGCGACGGCGGCAGCTGCAGCCACAGCAGCACGGTACTGGCCACCGCGATGATCGAGACCACGCCGATACCCCAGCGCCAGCCCCAGTGGTCGGCGATGATGCCGGCCAGCAGGCGCCCGCTCATGCCACCGATGGCGTTGCCGCCGATGTACAGGCCCATCGCCAGGCCCAGCGCGCGGCTGTCCATTTCCTCGACCAGGTAGGTCATCGCCACCGCCGGCACGCCGCTCAGCGCCAGGCCGAGCAGCGTGCGCAATACCAGCAGCGTGGTCCAGTCATCCACCAGCGCCGAGCTCAGCGACAGCATGGCCGAGGCCAGCAACGCGACGATCATCAATGGGCGGCGGCCGACCGCATCGGACAGCAACCCGGCCAGCAGCATCGCTACGGCCAGGGTACCGGTGGTCAGCGATAACGACATGGCGCTGCCGGCGGCGGACACGCCGAAGTGACGGCTGAACTCAGGCAGCAGCGGCTGCACCGTGTACAGCAGACCGAAGGTGGAAAAGCCGGCCAGGAACAGCGCCAGCGCGGTGCGACGAAAGGCCGGTGTGCCCTGCTGGATGCGGGTCTCGGCGCTGGGATCGACAGTGGGGGGGCGGCGTTCGACGGCCGCCGCGGTTTCGCCAGTCATGGGATCGATGGGCCGGTGGGGTGCGGCCAAGCGTGGGAGGGAACGGGCCTCAGACTAGGCCCGTCTATCCAGTCGATCCATAACCTGATAGGTCATGATTGATATACGAAAAGTATCAATTCAGCTTACAGGCGCTGCCACTCGAAGCCGTCGCCCCGGCGGTAGTACACCGCCACCGCGCGGCCGTAGAGCTTGTCGGCGTCGACGAAGCCGAAGAAGCGGCCATCGAAGCTGTTGCCGCGGTGGTCACCCAGCACCAGCACCTTGCCGGCCGGCACCACCAGGTCGGCGATGTCCGGACCGCCGCCCATGTCCAGATCAAGGCGGGCGCGTCGCTCGCCGAAGGCTTCCACGTCCTGCAGGTCGGCCATCTGCAGCGGCTGCCCGTTGATGCTCAGATGGCCCTCGCGCATCTGCACATGGTCACCGGCCACCGCCGCGACGCGCTTGATCAGGCGGGTGCCGTCGGCCGGTGAGTCGAAGACCGCCACCTCGCCACGCTGCGGGGTGCCGGTCGCCATCAGTTCCGTGTTGGTGAACGGCAGGCGCAGGCCGTAGGCGCGCATGTCCACCACCACCCGGTCGCCGGGCTGCAGGGTCGGCTGCATCGAACCACTCGGCACCACGTAATGGTTGGCCAGGGTATCGCGGGCGGCGGCGAGCAGGCCGAGCATCACCAACAGCGGCAATGCCTCCTTCTTCAGCCAGGCCACGGCGCGTTGGGAAAAGGGGGGACGGGCAACAGCATCCATGACAGGCTTCGGTTGGGTGGTGGCTGCATCAGACCTCATCCGGGCGCAAGAGGTTCCCGCGCCGCGCTCCTGTAGAGCCGAGCCTACGCTCGGCTTGTTCTTTGTAGCGTCGAGGTTGCCCGACTGGGGCGCAGAGCAGCCGAGCGTAGGCTCGGCTCTACATGAAGGGTTACGCAGGTTTTACGCCCCGGTGCGGCCGCGGGCATCGCACCTTTACGGGCAGCACGCGCATCGTGTGCCCACCGCGCCACACGGCGCATTCCGCAAGGTGTTGTATGACCCTCCTGGTGATCCGCCACGCCTCTTCGTCGGCACCGCGTCCCCAACTGCCGGCACAGCTGGCCGGCCATCGCGTGCTGTGCAGTGACTGCGCCAGCCTGTCCGAGGTACGCCGGTGCCTGTGCCAGCCGCAGGCGCGCTCGGCCGACTGGGTACTGCTGGATGTCGGTGCCGCCGACGAGGCGCAATGGCTGGCCGAAGGTGGCGCGCTGCAGGCGGCGCTGGAACGGCTGCCGGCGCAGTACATCGAGTTGCAGGCGCCCAGCGAACCTGGTCTGGATGCACGCCTGCGCCTGCAGCACGGCCCCGCCGCCGTGGTGGTCGACCAGCGCAGCCAGCAGGCCGGTTACCCGTTGTCGCTGGCCATTGTCGGCCGCCGCCTGGCGCAGGAGAGCTGAGTCATGTCGATCTTCATCATCCGCGGCCCGGAAGCGGCCGGCGCCCTGATCCGCACCGCGATGCCGCTGCCGGCACCGGTCCTGAAGTCGCTGGTGCATCGCGCGATCGACGCCGGCACCAGCGTGGCGATCCGCGCCTGCGGTTCGGAACAGGAACTACTCGATGCGCTGCGCGTGGCCGACCACAGCCGTGGCGAGGTGACGCTGCTCGATCCGGGTGCGTGTGCCAACAGTCTGCGCCTGCAGCGGCTGCTGCCCTATCTGCACAACGCGTACGTAGAGGTGCATGACGACGGCGCAGTGGCCGAACCGTGCCTGCCGGCCGGTGTCGGCCAGCGCCTGGGCATTGCTGCTGGGTATGGCGCGCAGAGTTATGTGCTGGCGCTGGATATCGCGCTCGATCACCTGGGCCTGGCCGAGCAGGCCAACCGGGTGCACGTGGGGACGTGATCCGCTTGTGTAGAGCCGAGCCCATGCTCGGCTGCGTCTCCAGAAAAAGCCAGCCGAGCATGGGCTCGGCTCTACACAAAGAAAAACGGCGGGGTCGCCCCCGCCGTTTTCGCTTTCTTATTTCAGCCCGCGGAACTTCAGCAGCGGTTCCACCGACGGGTCCTTGCCGCGGAAATCGCGGTACAGGGTCGACAACTCCACGCTGTTGCCGCGCGAGAGGATCTTGTCGCGGAACTCCTGGCCGTTGGCCGCCGTCAGGCCACCGTGTTCGGTGAACCACTGGTAGGCGTCATGGTCCAGCACTTCGGCCCAGAAGTAGGCGTAGTAACCGGCCGAGTAACCACCACCCCAGATATGGTCGAAGTAGGTGGTGCGGTAACGCGGCGGCACCTGCGGCAGGTCGACCTTGAACTTCTTCAGCGCGCTGGCTTCAAAGGCGCCGACATCCTGCAGCGGTGCGTCGGCCTTCTGCGTGTGCCAGGCCAGGTCGAGCAGCGCGGCCGACAGGTATTCGGTGGTCGCATAGCCCTGGTTGAAGCTGCGCGCCTTGAGAATCTTGTCGACCAGTTCCTGCGGCATCGCCTCGCCGGTCTTGTAGTGCTTGGCGTAGTTGGCGAACACCTTCGGGTCCAGTGCCCAGTGCTCGTTGAACTGCGACGGGAACTCGACGAAGTCACGCGAGGTGGCGGTGCCGGCGATCGACGGGTACTTCACGTTCGAGAACATGCCGTGCAGCGCATGGCCGAACTCATGGAACATGGTGGTGACGTCGTCGAAGCTGATCAGCGCCGGCTGGCCGGCGGCCGGCTTGGTGAAGTTGCAGACGTTGTAGACCACCGGCTTGGCACCGGTCAGGCCGTCCTGCTCGACGAACACGTCCATCCAGGCGCCGCCGGACTTGCTGTCACGCTTGAAGTAGTCGGTGTAGAACAGGGCCAGCGAGGTGCCGTCCTTGTCGAACACTTCGTACACCTTCATGTCCGGGTTGTAGGTCGGAATGTCGGTGCGCGGCTTGAAGGTGATGCCGTACAGCTGGGTGGCGGCGTAGAAGACGCCGTTCTGCAGCACGTTGTCCAGTTCGAAGTACGGCTTGATCTGCGACTCGTCCAGATCGTACTTGGCCTTGCGCACCTGCTCGGCGTAGAAGTCCCAGTCCGAAGCGGCGACCTGGAATCCGCCCTTCTGCGCATCGATGACCTTCTGGATCTCACCGGCCTCGGCGCGCGCCTTGGCGGTGGCGGCCGGCACGGTGTCGGTCAGCAGCTTGAGCGCGGCCGCCGGAGTCTTGGCCATCTGGTCGCCCAGCTGGTAGTCGGCGAAGGTGTCGAAGCCGAGCAGCTTGGCCTTCTGCGCACGCAGCTGGGCCAGGCGCTGCACGGTCTGCCGGGTGTCGTTGGCATCACCGCGCTCGGCGCGGGTTTCAGAGGCCTTCAGCACGGCGGCACGCTGGTCGCGATCGCTCAGCGAGCCGAGCACCGGCTGCTGGGTGGTGTTCTGCAGCGGCAGCAGGAATTTGCCATCCAGCTTGCGGTCCTTGGCGGCGGCCGCAGCATTGTTGATCGCGCCCTCGTCCAGGCCGGCCAGCCTGGCCTTGTCGTCAACGACAACAGCCGCAGCGGCGGTCGCGGCCACCAGGCGGGTGTGGAACTGGGTGGAGAGCGTGGTCTCTTCCACGTTGAGCTTGCGCAGGGTCGCCTTGTCAGCGTCGGACAGCTGCGCACCGGCGCGCACCAGGCCATCGTAATAGTGCTCGACCAGGCGCTTCTGCACCGGGTCCAGCTCCAGCGTGTCACGCTGGTCGTACAGCGACTTCACGCGCGCGAACAGCTTCGGATCGAGGTTGATCTCATCCTGGTGCGCGGCCAGCTTCGGCGCCACTTCTTCCTGGATCTTCTGGCGCGCATCGTTGGTGTCGGCCTGGACCAGGCCGAAGAAGATGCGCGACACGCGGGTCAGGGTCTCGCCGCTGCGCTCCATCGCCACGATGGTGTTGTCGAAGGTGGCCGGCTCGCTGCTGTCGGCGATCTTGCGCACGTCGGCTAGGTGCTGGCGCATGCCTTCTTCGAACGCCGGCAGGTAGTCGCTGTCCTTGATCTTGTCGAACGGCGGGGCCTGGAACGGCAGCGTGCTGGCACTCAGCAGCGGATTGGTGGAGGCTTCGGCCGGCTGCTGGGCCGGGGTCTTCTGGGCATCGGACACGGGGGTGGACTCCTTGCCGGAACAGGCCGCCAGCGCCAGGCTGATGGCGGCGGCCAGGACTACGGTACGCGACATGTAAAAACGCTCCTTGGGCAGACGGTATGGATACCAGCCCTCCACCCTACTCCTGTCGCGCTCGCCCGGCATGTGCCGGACGTGGCGTCTATGCGGCGCCCTGCGGCCGGCTCAGACCGTGCCGCGGGTCTTGCCGATCCAGGGCCGGTAGAACTCGCGGATGGCAGCCATGTCGGCCACATCGTCGCCGCTCGGGGTGAACAACGGACCGATGCCGATGGTCTTTTCCGGATAGTGGAAATACGCAGTCAGGATCGGCACGTCGGCCATCCGGGCGATCTTCAGGAAGCCGGCCTTCCAGTCCTTCACCGCCTTGCGGGTGCCCTCGGGGGTGATGGCGAACCACATCTTCTCGTTGTTGCGCAGCAGGTCCACCGCCTGGCCCACCGTACCCTGTGGCGAGCTGCGATCGAGCGGAATCACGCCCAGCCGGTGCAGCAACGGGCCCAGCGGCCACCAGAACAGCGACGCCTTGCCCAGCACCTTCACCTTCATGCCGAGCGCGATCTTCGCCGCCATGCCCCACAGCCCGTCCCAGTTGGACGAATGCGGGGCGATGATGAAGACCAGCCTGGGGATGTCAGGCAGGGTGCCGGTCACCTTCCAGCCCCCCATGCGCAGGGTGCAGCGCGCCAGCCAGCGCAGGAAGGCGTTGGGTTTGACCTGCGGCATCCGCGGCGGTACGGCCGGCAGCAACGAAGTCGGGTTGTTCAAGCAATCACTCCCAGTCACGTGATGAGCGCCCGCGCTTGATCTGCGCGCGCCCGCGTTTGGCGTCCAGACGACGCAGTTTCGACCCGAGGGTCGGCTTGGTGGCCTTGCGCGGTTTGGGCACGCTCAGCCCGGCCTGGATGAAGGCCGCCAGCCGCTCGCGCGCATCCTCGCGATTGCGATCCTGGGTGCGGAAACGTTGCGCGTCGATGACCAGCACGCCTTCGCCGGTCATGCGCCGGTCACGCCGCGCCAACAGCCGCGCGCGCAACGGTTCGGGCAACGAGGGCGAGTTGGCCACGTCGAAACGCAGTTCCACCGCAGTGGACACCTTGTTGACGTTCTGGCCGCCGGCGCCACTGGCGCGCACGAACCGCTCGACGATCTCGCCGTCGGGGATTTCAAGCTGCGCGCTGATGGTGACCGGTCCACTGCCCATCCGCGCATTGTAGCGGTAGCCACGTGGTGGAGTGCGCCATCGCGCCCCGTATGCCGCCGATCAGGCGCCGAACACGCCGCCTTCGCCTGGGCTGCAGGTATGCTTGCGGTCCCATGTACCGCAGGAAGCCCGCATGACCCGCTTCGCACCCGCCCTGCCGTCCCTGCTGCGCCGCGCCGCCCTGCTGCTGGCACTGGCCACGGCCAGCGTCCCGGCCCTGGCCGCCCCGCCGACCGACGGCGACATCAACCGCCTGCTGTCGGCCTCGCGCGCGCAGAGCATGATCGACACCATGGTGCCGCAGATCGAAGCCATGCAGCAGCAGCAGTTCCAGCAGGTGGCCGCACAGCGCCAGCTCACCGCCCAGCAGCAGGAACAGCTGAAGCGGATCCAGGCGCGGACCAGCCAGACCCTGCGCCAGGCCATGTCGTGGCAGCAGCTGCGGCCGATGTACGTGGACCTGTACAAGAAGACGTTCAGCAAGGAAGACGTGCTGGCGATGGCCGAGTTCTACGAGAGCGCGGCAGGCCAGAGCCTGCTGGACAAGACCCCGGCACTGATGCAGAACGTGATGGTGGCCATCCAGGCGCGCATGCAGCCGCTGTTTGCGGACCTGCAGAAAGACCTGGAAGCGATCGTCAACGAGCCGGAAAAGAAACGAGAATGAGGTAGTGCCGGCCGCTGGCCGGCTCCCCAGTACACCTGGAATCACGCAGCTGCCGGCCAGCGGCCGGCACTACCGTCAAACTGCGTCCACCTGCCAGCCGAACAGGTCCAGTGCCTTCTGGAACTGGCGGTCCAGCGGCGCACTGACATCCACGTTGCCGCCCTCCGGATGCGGAAAACGCAGGCGCTCGGCGTGCAGCAGCATGCGGTGCACGCCCTGCATGCGGAAGATGCGGTTATGGCGCCCATCGCCGTGGCTGGTATCGCCGATCATGTGATGCGACAGGTGCTTGAGATGACGGCGGATCTGCCGGAAGCGCCCGGTCTGCGGCTGGCAGCGCAGCAGCGCGTAGCGCGAGCTGCTGAACTCGCCCACCGGCACCGACAGCTCGCCAGTGGCCAGGCGCTGGAAATCGGTGATCGCCGGCTTCTTCACCGGCTTGCCCGGCCCGCCGTCCAGATCATGGTCCACCCGCCAGGACAGCTCGGCCGGCCAGCCTCGGCAGACTGTCAGGTAGTCCTTGGCCACTTCGCCACCCATCAGTGCCTTGCCCAGCGAACTGGCGGTTTCGCGGTCGAAGGCCAGCAGCAGGCAGCCACTGGTGGCCCGGTCCAGGCGGTGCACGAGGAAGATCGACCGCCCCAGCTGCTCACGCAGGCGGTCGGCCAGGAAATCATCTTCGCCACGGGCCAGCTTGCTGTCGTGGACCATCAGCCCGGCAGGCTTGTTGACCACGGCCAGGCGCTCATCCAGGTGCAGCAGCTGCAGGGGCGCGGTTTCAGTCTCGACCGCGGCGAGGGTGTCAGGTTCGGTACTCACCGCGGGATTATCGGGGCTGGGCACTGAATGGGGTAGAGCCGGCCGCTGGCCGGCTGCCTCCGGGCAGTTGGATTGCGGCGGCTGCCGGCCAGCAGCCGGCACTACCGGATCACGCGCGGGCAGCGTGGCAATCAGGCGTTGCGCACGGCCAGCAGTTCGCCGTTGCCCACCGGCACCACGCTGGTGCTGAAGTCCGGATCGGCATCCAGCAGCAGGCACAAGGGTTCCATCTCTTCCGCGTGCGAGGTCGCGTTGTCCACCACCAGCAGGCCCCCCGGTCGCAGCACGCGGCGCAGCTGCGGCCACCAGCCGGCGTACTGCCCGCGGTCCGAATCGAGGAACAGCAGGTCGATGCTGCCTTCGGCGGCCCCTGCCAACCACTGCCCGGCATCGCCATGCACCAGCGTGATGTGCGCGGCCAACCCGCTGCGCGCGAACGTGGAGCGCGCCATCGTCACCTTGTCCTCGGCGAATTCCAGCGTGGTCACGTGACCGTCGATGGCGGCGGCGGCTTCGGCCAGCCACAGCGTGGAGTAGCCATTGGAGGTGCCAATTTCCAGTACCCGTCGCGCGGTGCCGAAACGCACCAGCACCGACAGGAATTCACCGGTATCCGGCGTGATGTTGAGCATGCGCCGAGCGCGCTCGGTTTCATGCGCGTCGTTTTCAGCACCGAAGTGCATCAGTTCGTTCTTCAATTCCGAAAGCCGCATCGTCATCGCTTCTTTCAATTGCCGCAGCAAGGGTAAGCATTGTGGCCTGTCCGGCCACATTTCGTATTCCTCCTAGCCCCGCGCCGCGTTCACGTTGCGATAGTTCCCGCCTTCTTCACGCGGGACGGTGCACCCGCCCGCTGCCCTCTTGGTTTCCGCAAGGACACGGCCATGGTTCTCGACATTCTGGCAATCGGCGCCCACCCCGACGACATCGAACTCGGTTGCGGCGGCAGCCTGGCCAAACTGGCCCGCGCCGGTGCACGCATCCATGCGCTGGTGCTCAGCCGTGGTGGCCGTGGCTGTCATGCCGGCATCGACCGCGGCGACGAATCGCACCGCGCGTTGCGGCGCCTGGGTGTGGCCGAGGTGATCCAGCGAGACTTCCCGGATACCCGCTTTCCTGCCTGCCGCAACGACATCGTCGCGGCGATCGAGCAGGCCTGCGCGCAGATCACACCGCATCGCGTCTACACGATGTGCGGCGAAGACCATCACCAGGACCATCGCACCGTCCACGAAGCGTCGATCATCGCCTGCCGCAGCATCCCGCAGATCCTCTGCTACGAGAGCCCCAGCACGTTGCCACAGTTCGCACCGCAGGTATTCGAGGACATCAGCGCACAGCTGGACCTGAAGATCCATGCCTTGCGCGAGCATGCCAGCCAGGGCGATCGCCACTACATGCAGGAGGATCACCTGCGCTGCCATGCGCAGTTCCGCGGCCAGCAGATCGGCATCGGCCCCAGTGAAGGCTTCGTGCCCTACCGGCTGGTGCTGTGATGAAAACGCTGCTGTTCCTGGCCATGTGTGCCTTCATCCTGGTGCGTGTGTGTGTGCAGGCCTTGCGCCGCCCCAGCACGCGCCTGTACAGCATCGATGCGATCGTGCCGGCCTACAACGAAGCCCCCTGCCTGGAGCGCTCGTTGACCAGCCTGCTGCAGAACCCCTACGTGGCGCGGGTGATCTGCGTGAACGATGGTTCCACCGACAACACCGCGCAGGTGCTCGATGCGCTGCAGGCGCACTGGCCCGGGCGCCTGGTGGCGGTGCATCAGTCCAACACCGGCAAGGGCGGCGCGCTGATGCATGGCCTGCAGCACGCCACCGCCGAGCAGGTGTTCCTGACCGACGCCGACACCCATATCGATCCGCGCGGCCACGGCCTGGGCCACCTGCTGGACGAGATCGAGCGCGGTGCCGATGCGGTCGGTGGCGTGCCGTCGTCCAGCCTGCAGGGTGCCGGCTTCCTGCCGCATGTGCGCGCCAGCCTGAAGCTGCCGATGATCGTCATCAAGCGCAGCTTCCAGCAGTGGCTGGGCGGCGCCCCCTTCATTGTCTCCGGTTCGTGTGGCCTGTTCCGTACCTCGGTGCTGCGCAAGGTCGGCTTCTCCGACCGCACCCGCGTGGAAGACCTGGACATGTCCTGGTCGCTGGTCGCGCAGGGGTACCGCGTCCGCCAGAGCGTGCGCTGCGTGGTCTACCCGCAGGAATGCAACACGCTGGTGGAGGAATGGCGGCGCTGGCGGCGCTGGATCGTCGGCTATGCGGTGTGCATGCGCCTGCATCGCGGCCTGCTGCTGACCCGTTTCGGCCTGTTCAGCATCCTGCCGATGATGCTGCTCGCGCTGGCCGGCATCGTGCTGACCCTACAGGTCTGGTTCGGTGCGGCCCAGCTGCATGGGCCGGGTGGCCTCGCCCTGTCTGTGATGCCGCTGTTCTGGATTGGCATCGTCATGTTGCTGGCGGTGATCAGTGCGATCCACCACCGCCGGGCGTGGCTGGTACCCGCCGCCGCGTTCTCGATGTTGTACGTGCTGCTCGCCTACGCGATCTGGTTGATGCACGGCGTGGCCGGGCTGTTCACCGGACGCGAACCGCTGCGCGACAAACCGACCAGGTATCCGCATGTGGTGGAATGACCTGGCCGCGATGGCCGCCGCGCTTTCGACGCTGCCACCGCACGTCGATTCCACTGCACAGGTTTCGCCGCGCGCGATGGTGCAGGGCAAGGTGAGGATCGGCGCCGGCAGCCGCATCTGCGACGGCGCCCAGCTGCAGGGGCCGGTATCGATCGGCCGCGACTGCCTGATCGGCAACAATGCGCTGCTGCGCGGCCCACTGCGTATCGGTGACGGCGTGCGCATCGGCTTTGCAGGTGAACTGAAGAACGCACTGATCGGCGACGGCGCCTGCATCGGCCCGCAATGTTTCATCGCCGACAGCCGCGTCGACGCCCGTGCCTACCTGGGCGCGCTGGTACGCACCAGCAACCATCGCCTGGATGGTGCGACGGTCGCCGTCCACATCGGCAATACCGTCATCGACAGCCAGCGCGACAAGCTCGGCGCCTGGATCGGTGAGGGCGCCGCGCTGGGTGTCGGCGTGATCATCCTGCCCGGTCGCATCGTCGCGCCGGGCAGCCAGTTCGGACCGCGCATCACCGTGGAACGAAACCTGCCGCCCGGTCGCTACCGGCTGCTGCAGTCGCTGCATTCCCAACCCCTGGAGTAACCCCATGCGATTGATCATCCGTGGCGCACTGCCGTGTGCCCTGCTGCTGGCTGTGTCCAGCGCCCACGCCGGCATCGACCGGGTCTCGGTGCAACTGGACCATGCCGACTACACCGACGGCTTCGGCAAGCGCGACGTACAGACTATGGACGTGGCCGGCCGCAGCGGTGACAGCCGTTGGCATCTGGGCCTGGCCCATGGCGAACGCGACTACGGCAGCAAGCGCTTCGGCGGCAATCGCGTGCAGGGTTCGCTGCACCAGCGCTGGAGTCCTCGCGTCTCGACCCGCACTGCCTTCACTGCCTCCAACGATGACCCGGTATTCGTCAACCGCCAGGTCAACCAGGACCTGCAGTGGCACGTGGCACCGCAGACCGTGCTGAGCGTAGGCGGCAAGTACGCCCAGTACCATGCCGGTGCATACGTGAGCGGCTGGTCGGTGGGCGCAGCGCATTACTTCCCGCGCGTGACCGCCTCACTGCGCCACGAGCGGCATCGCCAGTCCAATGGGCCCGACGGCCATGGCACCACGCTGTCACTGCGCCTGAAGGATGCGCAGGGCCGTGGCTCGACCCAGCTGTGGCTGGGCAGCGGTACTTCCGGCTACACCGCCGATTCCGATCCGCTGCTGCTGCGCGAACACGATGCACGTCGTGCCTTCCTGCGCCGCAGCCAGCCGCTGGGTAAGCATCTGGTGGTGGACATGGGCATCGGCAAGACCTGGCACAGGACACGCCTGGACCGCTTCCAGAGCGTGCAGTCACACCTGGGCCTGGGCTATCACTGGTAGAGCCGTGGCCGGTCGGCGGCGTGTGACGCCGCCGACTGTGGATAAACAGGGATCAGCGCCACCACGCGCGCGCCAGCGCCGCCGCGCCAACGGCACCGGACACCCAGCTCCACATCGGCAGGTCGCCCCAGTACCAGCCCGGCGGCTGCAGCACGTACATCAGCGCAGCGATGGCCAGCAGGCCGACGCCGGTGATCGCGCCGACCGCGCGCTTCTGCAGGCGCTGCACGCTGGCATCCAGCGCAACCAGATCGCGCGAGCGCATCGCCAGCTCGTGGCGCCCCTCCACCTGCTGGGTCAGCCAGGCGTGTACGAGGCGCGGCATGTCCGGTGCGTGGGTCATGATTTCCGGCAACCGCTTGCCGATCTCGCGCACGACCCGGCGTGGGCTGTAGCGCTCGCGCAGGATTTTCGCCAGCACCGGCTTGGCCACCGCCCAGATATCGATCTGCGGATCCAGCTGGCGGCCGACACCTTCGATGTTCAGCAGGGTCTTCTGCAGCAGGATCAGCTGCGGCTGCAGGGTCAGCTGGTAGCGCTGCGCCACGCGGAACAGCTTCATCAGCACTTCGGCCAGCGAGATCTGCGACAGCGGGCGGGTGAAGTACGGCTCGCACACCGAACGCACGGCCGCTTCCAGATCATCGATGCGCACGTTGTCCGGCATCCAGCGCGCCTGCACGTGCAGTTCGGCGATGCGGCGGTAATCGCGGTTGAAGATGGCCATGAAGTTCTCGGCCAGGTAGTACTGATCCTCCTGCGACAGCTGGCCCATGATGCCGAAGTCCAGCGCGATGAATCGCGGATTGGCGCGGCGCGCTGGATCGGTGTCGACCCAGATGTTGCCGGCGTGCGCATCGGCATGGAAGAAGTTGTCGCGGAACACCTGGGTGTAGAAGACCCGCACGCCCTTGGCGGCCAGTGCCTTGCGGTCGATGCCGGCCTTGTCGAGCGCGGCGATGTCGTCGGACGGGATGCCCCACACGCGCTCCAGGGTCAGCGCACGCTCGGCGGTATGGCTCCAGATCACTTCCGGCACGTACAGGTCGTCGCTGTTCTCCCAGAAGCGGCGCAGCACGCTGGCATTGGCGCCTTCGCGCTGCAGATCCAGCTCGGCGGCCAGGGTGTTCTCGACTTCGGCCACCACTTCGCGCGGACGGATCTTGTCGGCGCGCGGATGGGTGCGCTCGACCAGCGCGGCCAGCGAATTGAGCAGGGCGATGTCGGCGTCGATCTGCTTCTCGATGCCCGGGCGCAGCACCTTGACCACCACCTGGCGGCCATCGGCCAGCGTGGCCGCATGCACCTGCGCGATCGAAGCCGAGGCCAGTGGTTCGGTATCGAAGCTGGCGAAGGCCTCGCTGACCGGCAGGCCAAGCGCTTCCTCGACAATGCGACGCGCGGTGTCACCGTCGAACGGCTTGACCCGGTCCTGCAGCAGAGTCAGTTCGTTGGCCACGTCCGGCGGCACCAGGTCGCGGCGGGTGGACAGGATCTGGCCGAACTTGACGAAGATCGGGCCGAGGTCCTGCAGCGCCAGGCGCAGGCGCGCACCGCGCGACTGTGCGGCGATGTCGGCCGAGGCACGCGGCACGAACGGCTTGGCCAGGCGCAGCCAACGCTCGGCCGGCGTGCCCTGCAGCAGGTCGTCAAGGCGGTAACGCAGAATCACCCGGCCGATGCGGCTCGCCCGCAGCACGGCCTTCATGCGGCACCCCGCAGGCGCTGCACGCGCGCGCCGAGGCGCTCGACGTCATCGCGCAGCACGTCCACGTCATCGTGGAAGGCATCCAGTTCGGCGCGCGGCACCACGTCGCGCGATTCCTCGGTGATGAATTCGGCGGCGCTGTGGGCCAGGTCGATCGCACCCTGGCGCGCGTGCTGCAGGGCGCTGCGCAGGGTGTTGGCGACCTGCACGCCCAGTACCTCGCCAAACACGCTGACGAACGGCCGCTGCCAGTCCGGGTCGAAGCCCTTGGCCAGCTGCTGCAGGCGCCGCGCCAGTTCGGCGTCACCGGCCACGCGTACACGGCCCTTGTTGTTGGACTCGCCGCGCCGTGCGTTGGCCAGCAGCGGCAGCTGCGCCAGCACGCCGGCCAGGCTGCTGCGCACGGCCAGGTCGGCTTCCTGCGCATCCACCGGGCCGACCCGCAGCTGGTCGCCGTCGACGCTGATGCGCATCGCCAGCGACGGCGCTTCCAGGGTCAGGTCGATGTGCCGGCCATCGAGGCTGGCCAGGGCATGGCGGGTATCCGGATCCAGCGCCAGCGCGCGGTTC
Source organism: Stenotrophomonas sp. BR163 (assembly GCF_047520985.2). NCBI lineage: Bacteria > Pseudomonadati > Pseudomonadota > Gammaproteobacteria > Lysobacterales > Lysobacteraceae > Stenotrophomonas > Stenotrophomonas sp. BR163. The sequence goes on along the minus strand of NZ_JAXBRE020000016.1, from coordinate 44,540 downwards.
AGGGCGATCTGCAGGGCGCGGCCAGCGACCGGCTTGAGGGACTTGAGCAGGGAAAGAGCCATGGGCGCATTCTACCTGCGTGGGTGGGGGGCTTGGGCCGGGCTGCCGCCCGGCACCCGTGGTAGTGCCGGCCGCTGGCCGGCAAGATCAACATCAAAAGCTGGCTATCCGTGGGATGGCGGGGTGGGTCCGGTTGCGGGGGACGCTGCAAGTACGTCCATGTAAGCTCGGTCGCGCCATCCATGGCGCTCACGCCCCCGCAACCGGACCCACCCCGCCTTCGACAGCTTGCTGCGATCTGTCGGGACGGCGTTCTGTGTTGCTGTTGGTGGGTGTCGACCTTGGTCGACACGGCAGATCCACGCCATGCGTGGATGGATATCCGGTTCATCTGTGCCTCACGCGGAGGGCCGATGAAGGTTCATGCTATGAGGCCACGCAACGCACAGGACATCGCATTCCCCATGGCACGGACCCGGGTCGGCATCATCTTCGGGGGCAAGTCTTCCGAGCACGAAGTTTCGCTGCAGTCGGCGAAGAACATCCTCGATGCGCTTGATCGCGAGCGCTTCGAGCCGGTGCTGGTCGGCATCGACAAGCAGGGGCAGTGGCACCTGAGCCAGCCGGAGACGTTCCTGATCAATGCCGAAGATCCCGCGCGCATCGCGCTGCATCGGTCCGGCACGTCGCTGGCGGTGCGCCCGGGCGCCGAGCAGGGGCAGCTGCAGCCGTGCGATGCGGCCAGCGCGCTCGGCCAGATCGATGTGGTGCTGCCGATCGTGCACGGGCCGCTGGGCGAGGACGGTGCGCTGCAGGGGCTGCTGCGCATGGCCAACCTGCCCTTCGTCGGTTCGCCGGTACTGGGCTCGGCAGTGGCGATGGACAAGGACGTGACCAAGCGTCTGCTGCGCGACGCCGGGCTGCAGGTGGCGCCGTGGCTGTGCATCCGCCGCCACCAGGTGGCGGAAGTGGATGTCGATGCGGTGATCGCCCAGCTTGGCCTGCCGCTGTTCGTGAAGCCGGCCAACCAGGGCTCGTCGGTAGGCGTAAGCAAGGTCAAGGATGCGGCGGGCTTCGCCGAAGCGCTGGCAATGGCGCTGCGCTACGACCACAAGGTGCTGGTGGAATCGGCGGTGATCGGCCGCGAGATCGAGTGCGCGGTGCTGGGCAACGAACATCCGCAGGCCAGCCTGTGCGGCGAGGTGGTGGTGCACGACGATTTCTATGCTTACGACACCAAGTACATCAACGCCGATGGTGCCGAAGTGGTGGTACCCGCGGATATCGATGCTGCAACCCAGGCCCGCATCCAGCAGATCGCGCTGCAGGCCTACCAGGCGCTGGAGTGTGCCGGCATGGCGCGCGTGGATGTGTTCCTCACCGCGGGCGGCGACATCATCATCAACGAGGTCAACACGCTGCCCGGCTTCACCCGCATCAGCATGTACCCGAAGCTGTGGGGTGCCAGCGGCGTGGACTACACCACGCTGATCACCCGCCTGATCGAGCTGGCGCTGGAGCGCCATGAAGCTGATCGCGAACTGCAGAGCGCTGTATAGCGTTGTTATCGCCCGCAGAGTCGAGCATGGCTCGACTCTGCGGAAAGTGATACCGGCCAGCGGCCGGCACTACCAGCTAGCCTCGCTTGCGGAACATCGAGATCACCGCAAGGATCAGGAACACCACGAACAGGATCCAGGCGATGTTGGTTGCGGCGCCGGCGATTCCGGAGAAACCCAGAACGGCGGCGATGATGGCGATGACAAAGAAGATGATGGCGTAGTGCAGCATGGCGCTCCTCGCGGGTGGTCGAGCCTTGGATGGCGTGGGTCCATCCTCCCGATCCTGCGGTGTGCAACCAGTGACGGCGATCTATGCAGCAGATGAAGCCTTCAGCCTGCGCAGCCCCTCTTCGATGCTGACCTGCGGCACGTAGCCGAAGTCACGGCGCGCCGGTTCCATGCTGTACCAGTGCGGCGTGCACAACTGCTCGGCCAGGAAGCGGGTCAGCGGCGGCTCGCCACGCAGGCGCAGCAGCGGCCACAGCCGCTCGCAGATGGCGCCGACACGGTACGCGGTCTTGAAGCTGATCGCCTTGTCCACCGTCGGCGCGCCAACAGCGGCCAGCAGCTTGTTGACCAGCTCGCGCATCGGCAGCGGCTCGCCATTGGAGATGAAGTAGGCCTTGCCCGCACACGTAGCGCCCGGCGCCAGTGCCTCGAAGGCGAGGAAGTGCGCGAGTGCGGCGTTGTCGATGTAGGTGGTGTCCACCCTGTTGTTGCCATCCCCCACCAGGCGCAGGCGGCCCTGCCGCGCACGCTCGGCCAGCCTCGGCACCAGCTGCTGGTCGCCCGGGCCCCAGATCAGGCGCGGGCGCAGTGCCACCGTCGCCAGCGGCGCATCGTTGGCGGCCAGCACGCGCTGTTCGGCGATTGCCTTGGTAGCCGCATACGGCGCCTGGAAATCTTCGCCGTACGGCACCTCGTCAGCCCCGAGGCCTTCCACCGGGTGCGTGGCACGATGGGTCACGCTGGGCGTGGAGGTGTAGACCAGCCGGTTGATGCCATGCACGCGGCAGGCCGCGAGGACGTTGTCGGTGCCGACCACGTTGGCCTGGTGGTAGCTGTCATAGCTGCCCCATGCGCCGGCCTTGGCGCCGTTGTGGAACACCGCATCGACGCCGGCCACCGCATGCAGCACCGCCTGCGCATCGGCCAGATCACCGCGGATCTGGCCCACGCCCATCGCCTGCAGTTCCGGGTAATGACTGCGGTTGAACGCCAGCACCTGGTGGCCACGCTCGACCAGCCCGCGGCACAGCGCCTGCCCAAGGAAACCACCGCCACCGGTGACCAGGATCTTCATGCGCGCTTCTCCAGTTCGGCGCTGGCCCAGACGGCGAGCTTTTCGCGGCCGATCTTGGCGTTGTGACGGATATCGACGGGGAACGAAGGGTGTACCAGGAAGTGCTCCAGCCCGGCTCCGGCCAGGCATGCGGCGGCCTTGGCACGCAGCGCTTCCTGCAGTGCCGGGCTGTCGGACCGGCCACGCTGCAGCTCCACGCACAGCACCGGCACCTGCGCACCGGCGGCACCCACGCCAACCAGCGCAGTGCGCGCCACGCCGTCCACGGTGTTGAACATCGGCTCGACCTGCTCGGTGTACAGCGGCCCGTGCGCGGTTTCCACGCGCTGCGTCTTGCGCCCGCAGAACCACAGGCGGCCCTGCACATCGAAATAACCGACGTCGCCCATGCGATGCACCACGCGGGTGCTGCCATCGGCCAGCGTCTCGCGGATCTTCGCCGCCGCAGTGGCCTGCGGGCGGTTGAAGTAGCTGTCGGTGGCGGTCGGCCCGGCCACGGTGATTTCCCCCACTTCCCCCACCCCCAGCACCCGCGCCTGTGACCAGTCCGGCAGCGGTGCGTCGTCGATGGCGATGATGCGCACCTCGTTGGGGGCCACCACGTTGCCCACGCAGGTGCCGGCACCGGCCTCGGTCGCCGCGCGGGTGCGCTCCAGTTCGCGGCCTTCGACCACCGCCACCGGCAGGCACTCGGTGGCGCCATAGGGAGTCCAGAACTGCGCATCGGCCGGCAGCAGGCTGCGGATGGTGGCGACCACGTCCGGCGGCACCGGTGCCCCGGCCGAGGTCACCCGGGTCACCGTCGGCAGTGGCCGCCCGTGCCGGGCCAGCACCCGCATCAGCGCTGGCGAGCCGAACAGCTGGGTCACGCCGAAGCGCTGGATGGCATCGTGCAGGCGTCCCGGGTCGGCCTGCGCCGGCCGCGTCGGGTCCATGTCCGGGATCACCGAAGTCAGGCCCAACGCCGGATCGAACAGCGCGAACGGTGGGAAGGTCGGCAGGTCCACCCCACCCGCTTCCATGCCGAAGGCACTGCCCAGCAACTGGATCTGGCCGACGAAGTGGCGGTGGCGGTAGACCACGCCCTTGGGCACGCCGGTGGAGCCGCTGGTGAACAGGATCGCCGCCATGTCCTCGCCATCGGTGTCGGCCAGCATCGGCCCAGCGCTGGCGCCAGCGCGCTCCAGCGCGGCCAGCGTGGTGCCGCCCCAGCCGAGGCGGCGGCCGACCGTCACCAGCCGGGTGGCCGACGGCGCCCAGCGCAGCACCAGCCGCGCCACATGCGCCAGCGGAATGCCGATGAAGGCCTGCGGCTGCGCCTCGTCCAGGCACTGCTTCAGCGCGCGCCGGTCGATGCCCGGATCGACCAGCACCGGCACTGCGCCCAGCTTGAACAGCGCGAACATCAGCAGGAAGAACTCCGGAGAAGGCCGCACCATCACCACCGTGCGCACGCCACGGCCGATCCCGTAGCCGGCCAGGCCGGCGGCCATGGCATCACTGCGGGCGTCCAGCTGACGGTAATCGAGGGTGACATCGTAGGCGGCCATGCCGTTGCCGGCGCCGCGGTGGCCGGGGCAGCGGATGGCGATCTGGTCGGGGCGTTCACGCGCCAGTTCAGGCAGCCGTGCCGCGATATTGCAGGGTCGGTTCATCCGTTCATTGTCGCCGCTTACGGAATTTCTTGCGCGGCGGCCCACTTCGTGGAAAATCCGCACCCTCGTTCCCGATTCCAACTGCCGCCCGAGGCGGCTTGCCCATGCAACATCCCTGCATGACCTGCGGCGCCTGCTGCACCCAGTACCGCGTGGCCTTCCACTGGATGGAATCGGACGAGGTCACCCCCGGCGGCGTGCCGCACCAGCTTACCGAGGTGCTGGACCCGCATCGCCTGTGCATGCGCGGCACCCATTCCAAGCCGGTGCGCTGCGTCGCGCTGGATGCGCAGATCGGCGTGTATTCACGCTGCACGATCCACCCCAACCGGCCCAGCGTGTGCCGTGAGGTGGATGCATCGTGGGAATACGGCAAGGCCAGCCCGCAGTGCGACAAGGCGCGCATTGCCTATGGCCTGGATCCGCTGACGCTGGCCGACTGGCGCTGGCGCGATGACGCCGACAATGACGACGATCATCCGGACGACAACGGCAACAGCCCGTCCTCGCCGCCGCAGGCACCGGTCGCCGCGTAATCCGGTGTGCCGACCAACGGTCGGCACCCACCCATACCTTCCACTTGTGGGTGCCGACCGTTGGTCGGCACACCGCTCAGATCGGGTTCTTGTCCAGGAACGCGCGGATCTCCGGTACCAGCACTTCGTGCTTGTCTTCCAGCACATAGTGGCCGGCGTCCTCGAAGGCATGCACCTGGGCCTGCGGCAGTGCGGCCTGGAAACCCTTCAGGAAATGATGGTCGAACACGAAGTCACGCAGGCCCCAGCCGAGGAAGGCCGGGCGGTCGGCGAACGAGGGCAGTGCCTTGCCGGCACGCTCCAGCAGCGACCAGGCCTTGTCAGCCGGCGACAGCGGGATGTCCTGCATGAAGCGGATGGTGCTGATGCGGTTGGCCCAGCTGTTGTACGGCGACACGTAGGCGCGGCGCACATCGGCCGGCATCCTGCGCTCCACGCCAAGCCAAGAGGCCCCGGACGAGAACGCGTTGAAGCTGCGGATGATCCACTCGCCGATCTTCCAGTGGCGACCCAGCGCGATCTGCCACGGCATCTTCTTCGCCGCCGGCATCGGGAAGGCAGCGGTGTTGAGCACGACCAGGCGCTTCACCTGGTCGTGGTGCGACAGCGCCCAGCCGAACCCGATCATGCCGCCCCAGTCATGCACGGCCAGGGTCACCGGGCCGGTGATGCCCAGGTGCTTCAGCAGCGCATCAAGATCGTCCACGCGCGACTGCAGCGTGTATTCATAGCGGCTGTCATCGGGCTTGTCCGACAGGCCCATGCCGATGTGGTCCGGCACGATGCAGCGGTAGGTGTCCGACAGGCCGGCCACCAGCGTGCGCCAGTAATAGCTCCACGACGGGTTGCCGTGCACCATCACCACCACCTCGCCATCGCGCGGGCCCTCGTCGAGATAGTTCATCGACAGGCCGGGGCGGACCTCGAAGCGCTGCGGGTGGGCGGGGTAACCGGGAAGATCGCGCATGCGGAGCACCTAAGGAGAGTCGCGGCGCAATGTAGAGCCGAGCCGTTGCTCGGCTGCTCTCCGGTCCGCTGCGGAAGAGCCGCGCTGCGCGCGTGAGCCGAGCATGGCTCGGCTCTACAGGAGGTCGGGCAACGGGCTGCTTACCAGACCACTTCAGCCATCGAACAGTTCAGGCCCGAGCCAATACCCAGAAGCGCGATGCGATCGCCCTTCTTCAGCTTGCCCAGCTGCTTGAGCTTGCTCAGCACGATCGGCACCGAGGCCGGGCCGATGTTGCCGTGCTCGCCGAAGATGGTCATGACCTTCTTCGGGTCGATGCCGAAGTTCTTGATGAACGCGGCGGTGTGCGGCTGGCTGACCTGGTGGATCACGAACTGGTCCAGCTCCTCCACGGCCCAGCCGAGTGCGATCTTGGCGGCGCTGAAGGTCTTCTGCGCCAGCTTGATGCCTTCGATCAGCAACAGGCGGGTGTCGGTGACCATGCGGTCCAGGTTGCCCAGGCACAGCTGGTTCCACTCGGTGGCCGAGCGGGTCACGCCGCCCTTGTAGCGCGGCGCGTCCGGCACCAGCTCCGCGCGCGCCATCACCATCGCGGCGGCGCCCGACCCGGTGGTCAGCGCGGCCAGCTCGTTGCGGAAGTCGTCGGCGGTGACGTCCGGGGCGGTCATGCGCTCCAGGGTCTTCTCGTACACCAGGTTGGCGGTCTCGCCGTCCACCACCAGCGCGTAGTCGATATCACCGCGCTCGATCATGCGCGCCGCGATGTCCATGCCGTTGATGAAGGCCAGGCAGGCGTTGGCGACGTCGAAGGTCATGCATTCGTCGCTGACACCGAGGTTGCCCGACACGATGGAGGCCGTGGACGGCTCCAGGTAGTCGCGGCTGACCGAGGTGTTGACCAGCAGGCCGACCTGGGTCGCGGTGATGCCCGCGTCTTCCAGTGCCTTGCGGCCGGCCATGGTGGCGGCGTCCGACGCCAGCACGCCGTTGTCCCACAGGCGGCGGGCGTGGATGCCGGCGATGTCGCCGAGCACATCGGTGCGGATACCCAGGCGATCCAACGTCGGCTGCAGGCGTTCGTTGATTTCCTTGGTCGTCAGCGTATGCGGTGCGTCGACGTGTGCCAGGCCGGCGATCGAGACATTCTTGAAGAGCATCGAGGTTAGCGCCAAGGCTCAGGCAAAAGGGGGCGCTATTCTATAACCCCCGGGCTTTCACCGCATCTTTACGAATTCAGCCTCGGCCGTATGGTGAAGCGTTCAGCGCGGCGGGCACTGGAACGCGGCGAAGCGCTGGCTGCCATCGGCGGGGGCCGCAGCGGCCTGGACGGCATTGGCGCCGGCGCTCGGGGCCTCGTTGCGGGCCAGGGTTTCCAGCTCTTCCTGCACCCGCAGCGGGTTGCGGTTGTAGAAGCCGACCTTGCTCTTCACGGTGACCACCACCTCGCCCTTGGCGATGCAGCCGGCCGGAACCGGCCCTGCCGGCAGCACGCGGGTTGCCTTGCCGGCCGGTTCGATCGGCACCCAGGTACAGGCGGTGACGGTGAGCAGCAGGGAGGAAAGCAGCAGAACGCGCATGGGCAGATCCTGGAAGGGTATGGGGGGATTCTGCCTGAACAGCCTGAATCGGGGGTAGCCGGGGCCGGGGTCAGAGCCCCCTGCGGGGATCCGACCCCAGATCGGCAGAAGGGTCGGATCCCCCGCAGGGGGCTCTGACCCCGGATGCATGACGGGGTTGCCGGCCAGCGGCGGGCACCCTGGGGAGGCCTGCCCGCCGGGGGCTGGCAGGCACATCCCTTATTTCTTGACCGGGTTGCCTTCGGCGTCGATCACCGTCACCTCGCCCAGGTTCAGCGCGCGCACGGCCGCTTCGGTCTGCTTGAGGTCACCCACCACCACCCAGGTCAGAGCCTGCGGCTTGATCTCGGCGGCGGCCTGCTGCACTTGCGCCGGGGTCATCGCTTCGATCTCGGCCTTGCGCCGCAGCACGTAATCGTCCGGGCGCTTGAACTGCACGATCGAACCGATGGTCGACGCCACCGCACTGGCGGTCTCGTAGGCACCGGGCAGGCTCAGGGTCTGGATGTTGCGGATGCGGTTGACCTCGGCAGCGGTGGCCGGCTTGCTGCCATCGGCGAACGCGGCGATTTCCTTGCGCATTTCCGCCAGTGCCGGGCCGGTCTTGTCGATCTGCACCGGCGCGCTGGCCATCCACGGGCGCTGGCCCACCGAATTGACCGCGCTGCTGCGCGCACCGTAGGACCAGTGCTTGTCCTCGCGCAGGTTCATGTTCAGGCGCGAGGTGAAGTCGCCGCCGATCACGCCGTTGGCGATGTCGAAGCGGGTCGAACTGGTGGCGCTGGAAGGTGCCACCACCTGGCCGGCAAACAGGTTGGCCTGTACCGCGCCCGGCTGGTCGATCAGGAACACGCGCGGGCCCTTCGGCAGCGCTACGTCGGTGGCCGCCTTCACCTGCGGGGCCTCGCCACTGGCCTTCCAGTCGCCCAGCTGCTTGTCCAGCAGCGGCACGATCTCGGCCAGGGTGGTGTCACCGACCACGATCAGGGTGCCGTTCTGCGGGCGCAGCCAGTCGTGGTGGAAGTCGACCAGGTCCTCGCGGGTCAGGCCGTTGATCGCCGCCTCGTCACCGCTACCGGTGAACGGAATGGCATACGGGTGGCCCTTGCCGTACAGCAGCGGGGGCAGCACGCGCATCGCCACCGCACCCGGGTTGACCTTCTCCTGCTGGATGCCAGCGATCCAGCTCGCCTTGACCCGGTCGATCTCGCCCTGCTCGAAGCGCGGCTCGCGCAGCAGGTCGCGGTACAGCGCCAGCGACGGCACCAGGTTCTCCTTCAGCGCCGACAGGTCCACGCTCATCGAGTCCAGGCCGGCCGAAGCATCCAGGCTGGCGCCCAGCGCATCCGCGGCGTCGGCGAAGGCCAGCGAGCCCAGCTTGCCGGCGCCTTCGGTCATCAGGCTCATGGTGAAGTTGGCGGTGCCCGGCTTGCGGCCCTGGTCGGCACTGAAGCCGCCCGGGAACTGGTAGCTGAACTGCACCACCGGAATCTCGTGGCGCTCGGCCAGGATCACCTGGGTGCCGTTCTTCAGCGTGGCGCGCTGCAGCGCCGGGAACTTCAGCTGCGGGAACTCGCGGGTCTGCGGCACGCCGGCCTTGCGGTCGACCTGCTCGGGCAGGGTGCTGTACTTCGGGTCCACCGCCGGCACGGTGAACGGCTTCGGCGCCTGGCTCGGATCTTCCTTCAGCGCCACGCGCTCACCCGGTGCGATCACCAGGGTGTGGCTGCCCTTGTCCAGCCACTGCGCGCCGAGCCGGCTCAGATCAGCAGCACTGGCCTTCTCGATGTTGGCCAGCGAGGTGCGGAAGCAGCCCGGGTCGCCTGTGAACACCGCGCACTCGGCCAGTGCGTCGGCCTTGCCGCCGAAGCCACCGATGCGCTCGATGCCGCGGATGAAACCGGCGCGTGCACCGGTCTTGGCGCGCTCCAGTTCGGCCGCGGTCGGGCCCTGCTTGATCAGCCGGTCCAGTTCCTCGTCGATGATCTTCTCGACCTTGGCCGGGTCCTGGCCCTGCTTGACCGTCGCCATGATCACGAAGTTCGAGCCCAACTGCGAGGTCGACAGGCCCGACGCGATGCTGTCCACCAGCTTGTCCTGGTGCTGCAGGCGCTGGCTCAGGCGCGAAGACTTCGCACCGCCCAGCACCTGCGCGAACAACTGCAGCTGATCGACCTCGGTGGTGCCGACCTGCGGCACGTTCCAGGCGCGGTAGATGCGCGCCTGCGGCACCTTGTCGGTCATCGTCTCGCGCGTGTCGGCACTACGCTTGGCCACGTTCACCGCCGGCTGCGCCATGGTCGGGCCGGCCGGGATGCTGCCGAAGTACCTGGCGACCTTTTCCTTGGCGGTGGCCAGGTCGATGTCGCCGGCCAGCACCAGCACCGCGTTGTTCGGGCCGTACCAGGTCCGGAACCAGGTCTTCACGTCATCCAGCGACGCCGCGTTCAGATCGTTCATCGACCCGATCACGCCGTGGTGGTACGGGTGGCCCACCGGGTACAGCGCCTTGTTGAGCTGGTCCCAGGCCTGGCCGTAGGGCTGGTTCTCGCCCTGGCGCTTCTCGTTCTGCACCACGCCACGCTGCTCGTCCAGCGCGGCCTGGTCGATCGCACCGACCAGATGGCCCATGCGGTCCGATTCCATCCACAGCGCCATGTCCAGCGCGGTGGTCGGCACGTTTTCGAAATAGTTGGTGCGATCGGTGTTGGTGGTGCCGTTCTGGTTGGTGGCACCCACCTGCTTGAACGGTTCGAAGAATTCGCCGTCGTGGTTTTCGCTGCCCTGGAACATCAGGTGTTCGAACAGGTGCGCGAAGCCGGTACGGCCAGCCGGCTCGTCCTTGCTGCCCACGTGGTACCAGACGTTGACCGCAACGATCGGCGCCTTGCGATCGGTATGCACGATCACGCGCAGGCCGTTGGGCAGGGTGAACTGCTCGTACGGGATATCGACCTTGGCCGGGGCGGCCGGCTTGGCCGCCAGCGCATGGGAAGGCACAAGCGTGCCCAGGGCGGTGCTGAGGGCGACAGCCAGCAGTGCAGCGCGCGGGCGAAGGGCGAGAGACATATCCGGATCCTTGGTCACGAAGGTGAACCCCGATCCTAGCCTGCGCGCGCGGCGGCCGGAATCGGTCGCCAGTCACTGGGGGTGTTTGCCCAGATGGTCATCCTGCCCGACGCCCACGGGCGCTCTTGAAACGTCACAGACGCCGGCTGAAGGCGTCCGGACAGTGTCCGCGGCTTATCGAATGGACAGGTGTCCGCCCACCGGACACTTTCGGGACCACATAAAAGCCTTGCAAATCAACAACTAAAAGTTGGCACGCGGATTGCTTGGTACTTCCTGCGCCAGGAAGGGCTTCAGACAAAAGCTGACTGAAGACTGAACAAATGCAGGAAATCGAAAATTTCTCTTGCATGCCCAGAACTGGTGTACTACCTTACTACCACACCACTGCTCACCAACACTAAACAGGCCCCGTCATGAACGCCAAGACCATTGCCATCGCCATCGCCCTGATCGCCGGCACCGCGGTTGTTTCGTCGGTGCAGGCCTCCGAATCCATCAAGACCCTGTCCACCGTGCAGGTTCGCCCGGCCGCCGACCAGCTGGCCCAGCAGGCCTGGGAACAGGCCAGCGGCATCCCGACCCTGGCCACCGTGGAAGTGCGCCCCAGCGCCGACCAGCTGGCTGAGCGCAACGGCTACGTCGCCGCCCCGGTCGCCGCCGCGATGCCGATCACCACGCTGGCCTCGGTGGAAGTGCGCCCGAGCCTGGAACAGCGCGTCGCCCTGGCCGCCGAACTGGAAGCCCAGCGCTACGCCGCGAGCCTGGCTGCCGCCGCCACCAACGTCGCCAACTCGGTCATCGTCAACCTGCCGGCCCTGCAGGTGCGTCCGAGCGCCGCCGACCTGCAGGCCCTGGCCACCGAAACCGCCCAGGTCCTGCTGCGCCCGTAACCGGTGCCGCCCTGCCCCGCGCAGGGCGTGCGCCGTAAAGGCGGCGGTCGTCGCAGGTACACTGCGCCGATGAATGCCGCGCCCCAGTTCCACGTGATCCTGTTCCAACCGGAAATCCCGCCCAACACGGGCAATGTGATCCGGCTCTGTGCCAACACCGGCGCGCAGCTGCACCTGGTCGAGCCGCTTGGCTTCGCACTGGAAGACAAGCAGCTCAAGCGCGCCGGGCTGGACTACCACGAGTACTCGCGCCTGCAGGTGCACCCCGACCTGGACACCGCGCTGGCGCGGATCGCACCGAATCGGTTGTTCGCACTCAGTACCCGCGCCAGCGTGCGCTACGACAGCGTGGCCTTTGAAGAGGGCGATGCATTCCTGTTCGGGCCGGAAAGCCGTGGCCTGCCGCAGGAGGTGCTCGATGCCCTGCCCGACGGCCGCCGCCTGCGCCTGCCGATGCGGCCGGACAACCGTAGCCTCAATCTTTCCAACACCGTTGCGGTGGTGATGTACGAGGCGTGGCGGCAGCATGGGTTTGCCGGTGGGGCGTAGCTCACGTGTGTCACTTTCTTTGCTCGCGCAAAGAAAGTAACCAAAGAAACGCGCCGCCGCCCGCGAGCCGGTGCTCTGCACCGGTACCCTGCGCTCCTCGGCCCGCCGGGGGACGGCGCGGAACTCGCTGCGCTCAGACACCCGCGCCTCTTCGCCCCCGCCGGACCTGCGGTGCTCGGCTCGCTTCAAGGCGGACCCAACAGCCGCGCGGTAAATCCACGCCATGCGTGGATGCCTTCCGCCTGGATCAATCAGGGGCGCGCGCCATCGCGTTGCCCGGAACGCGTGCACCCTACCCGGCAATGCCGGCCAGCGGCCGGCACTACCGGTGCACTCAGAACGCGTTGATGCCGGTCAGTTCGCGGCCGATCACCAGCTGGTGCACGGTCTCGGTGCCCTCGTAGGTGATCACCGATTCCAGGTTCAGCGCATGACGGATCGCCACGTGCTCGGTGGTGATGCCCGCCCCACCGAGCAGATCGCGACACTCGCGGGCGATGTCAATCGCCATGCGGCAGTTGTTCCACTTGGCCAGGCTGACCTGCTGCGGCTGCAGCTGGCCGGCTTCCTTCAGGCGGCCCAGCTGCAGGGCCAGCAGCTGCGCGGTGGTGATGCGGCGGGCCATCTCGGCCAGCTTGATCTGCGCGCTCTGCGTGGCCGCCAGCGGACGACCAAACAGCACACGCTCCTTGGCATAGCCCAGCGCTTCATCCAGGCAGGCAATCGCCGCACCGATCGGCCCCCAGCTGATGCCGTAACGGGCCTGGGTCAGGCAGCCCAGCGGGCCCTTCAGGCCCTTCACGTTCGGCAGGCGGTGGCTGTCGGGTACGCGCACGTCGTCGAAGAACAGCGCGCCGGTCAGCGACGCGCGCAGGCTCATCTTGTGCTTGATCTCCTGCGTCGTGAAGCCGGCCATGCCCTTTTCCAGCACGAAGCCCTGGATGCCGTCTTCGGTCTGTGCCCAGACGATGGCCAGGTCGGCCACCGGGCCGCTGGTGATCCACATCTTGCTGCCGCTGATGCGCCAGTCGCTGCCGTCGCGCACCGCGCGGGTCTTCATGCTGGCCGGGTCGGAACCACCGTGCGCCTCGGTCAGGCCGAAGCAGCCGATCAGCTCGCCGCGCGCCATCGCCGGCAGCCACTGCTGGCGCTGTTCCTCGCTGCCGTACGCGTAGATGGGATACATGCACAGCGAGCTCTGCACCGAAACGAAGCTGCGCAGGCCCGAATCGCCGCGCTCCAGCTCCTGGCAGATCAGGCCATAGCTGACCGCGCCGAGACCACCGCCGCCGTACTCGGTCGGCAGGGTCGCGCCCAGCAGGCCCAACGAGGCGATCTCCGGCACCAGTTCGTCGGGGAAGCGGGCCTGGTCGAAAGCATCGCCGATGATCGGCAGCACGCGCTCGTTGGTGAAGCGGGCGACGCTCTCCTGCACTGCGCGCTCTTCCTCGTTGAGCAGGGAACGGACATCGAACAGATCGTACGGATGCAAAGCCATGGCACTCACACGCAGTCAGGACCCGGCCATTGTCGGTCATCCGGGCAGAGCGTGCGGACCAGGGTTGGCCCCCACCAGGGCTGAGGCACTACGCTGCGCTGCAGCAATCGTGCGGTGAACGGCGTCTATCTAGCTCGATCACGCGCGGCCCGGTACCCTGACACATTCAAACAACCGTTTCGCCCGTGGCCGCACGCGCGATTCCCAGGCACCGCCGGTGGCCCCGATGCCGGCCCTACCCACGAGTCATGCAATCGATGAGCGCTGAAGCCAACGCCCTGCCCCCGCGTGAAGTAATGGAGTTCGACGTGGTGATCGTCGGCGCCGGCCCCGCCGGCCTGGCCACCGCGATCCGGCTGCGCCAGCGCGCGATCGAAGCCGGCCGCGAGCTGTCGGTATGCGTGCTGGAGAAGGGTTCCGAGCCGGGCGCGCACGTGCTGTCCGGCGCGGTGATGGATCCGCGCGCGCTGACCGAGCTGTTCCCGGACTGGGCCGAGCGCGGCGCTCCGCTGAAGCAGAAGGTCACCCGCGACGAATTCCTGTTCCTCAGCGAGACCGGCGCGCGCAGCACCCCCAATGCGCTGCTGCCGGAGTGCTTCCACAACGAAGGCAACTACATCATCAGCCTGGGCGAAGTGACCCGCTGGCTGGCGCAACAGGCCGAGGCGCTGGAGGTTGCGATCTTCCCGGGCTTCGCCGCTGCAGAAGTGCTGTACGGCGACGACGGCGAGGTGATCGGCGTGGCCACCGGCGACATGGGCATCGAGAAGGACGGCAGCATCGGCCCGGCCTTCGAGCGTGGGATGGCGCTGCACGCCAAGTACACGATCTTCGCCGAAGGTGCGCGCGGCCACCTCGGCCGCCAGCTGATCGCCCGCTACAAACTGGACGAAGGCAAGGACCCGCAGGCCTACGGCATCGGCATCAAGGAGCTGTGGCAGATCGACCCGGCCAGGCATGAGCCGGGCCTGGTGGTGCATGCGGCTGGCTGGCCGCTGGACAGCGACACCTACGGCGGCGCGTTCCTGTACCACGCCGACGGCGGCAAGGTCGCCATTGGTTACGTGGTCGGCCTGGACTACAGGAACCCGTGGCTGAGCCCGTTCGAGGAGTTCCAGCGTTTCAAGACCCATCCCTCCATCCGCAAGCACCTGGAGGGCGGCACCCGCATCGGTTACGGCGCCCGTGCGATCACCGCCGGCGGCCTGCTCTCGCTGCCGAAGACGGTGTTCCCCGGGGGCGCGCTGGTCGGCTGCGAGGCCGGCTACCTCAACGCCAGCCGCATCAAGGGCAGTCATGCCGCGATCAAGACCGGCATGCTGTGCGCCGACGCCGCGTTCGACGCGCTGGCCGCCGATCGCCAGCACGATGAACTGAGCGCCTACCCGAAGGCGTTTGAAGCCAGCTGGCTGTTCACCGAACTGCAGCAGGCCAAGAACTTCAAGCAGTGGTTCAAGAAGGGCCAGACCGTTGCCACGCTGATGACCGGCGTGGAGCAGTGGCTGCTGCCGAAGCTGGGCGTGCGCAACCCGCCGTGGACCCTGCACCGCACCCAGCCGGACCACGCCTGCCTGGAGCCGGCGTCCCAGCACACCCGCATCGCCTACCCCAAGCCCGACGGCGTGCTGACCTTCGATCGTCTCAGCTCGGTGTTCCTGAGCAGCACCAACCACGACGAGAACCAGCCCAGCCACCTGACGCTGAAGGATCCGAGCATTCCGGTGAAGGTGAATCTGGCCGAGTACGCCGGTCCCGAAGCACGTTACTGCCCGGCCGGCGTGTACGAGTTTGTCGGCGACGCCGACAACGCGCGCCTGCAGATCAACGCGCAGAACTGCGTGCACTGCAAGACCTGCGACATCAAGGATCCGACCCAGAACATCGTCTGGGTGACCCCGCAGGGCGGCGGCGGCCCGAACTACTCGGGCATGTGATCGCCCCGGGCTGCGACCGCGTGTCGCAGCCCGGTCGCTCCACCGCACCGCTATCCTGCCCGCCCATGCGTGCCTCCCGCCTGCTCACCACCGTTGCCGTGGCCCTGCTTGCCACGGCCTGCCAGCGCCCGCCTGCGGCGCCGGCCACGCCCGAACAGGCCCGGCAGCAGGCCATGCAGCGCGCGTTCGAACTGTGCGCCGGCTGCCACACCGTGCAGCCTGGCGGCATCCACCGCTTCGGCCCCAACCTGCACGGCGTGATCGGCCGTCGCGCCGGCAGCCTGCCAGATTACGGCTATTCCGACGGTATGCGCCGCGCCGACATCACCTGGAGCGCGCAGACCCTGGACGCGTTCCTGCAGTCGCCCACCCACGTGGTGCCCGGCACGCGCATGTACAACGCCTTTCCCAGCGCCGAACGCCGCGCACTGGTGATCGCCTACCTGCAACAGCAGTCGGCTCAGTGACCCAGTCGCTGCAGCTGGTGCTGCAGGCGCTCCACGAACGCCGTTACAGCGGCGAACACCGGTGCCGGATCGGCCTCGGTCGCATCCTGCAGGCGCTCGACCAGCGCGTTGGCCTGCCCGGCCAGTGCGCTTGCCCCGATCGCCCCCAGACCGCCCGCCTGGCGATGCAGGTGGAGCGCCGCAGTCTCGCGGTCACCGGCCCGCACGGCGCGTTGCACCGCCGCCAGATCACTTTCACTGGCCTGCAGCAGGCTGTCGCGCAGCTGCTCGGCCACGACGCGCGAGCCATAGCGCTGCTGCAGGGTGGCCAGATCAGGCAGCACTTCAGCGTCGTCGGCGACAGTCTCCTGCACGGGCGCATCGAACGACTGGCCCTGTGCCTGCGGCAGCCAGCGCAGCAGCGCGGTGCGCAGCGTGGCCAGCGACAGCGGCTTGGCCAGCACCTCGTCCATGCCGGCCTCGCGGCAGCGGCGCGCATCGTCGTCCAGCACGCTGGCGGTCAGCGCCAGCACCGTCAGCCGCGGCTGGCCGGTACGGCCCTCGCGCTCGCGCAGCAGGCGGGTGAAACCGAAGCCGTCCAGTACCGGCATGCGGCAGTCGGTAATGACCAGATCGAAGGCCTCCGATGACAAGCGGTCCAGTGCCTGCTGGCCATCGCCCAGCAGCACATGGGGTACGCCCAGCTGCTGCAGCCGCCACGCCATCATCGCCTGGTTGGTCGGGTGATCCTCGATCACCAGCACGCGTGCCTCGCGCAGCGCCGGCGGCAGCAGCGCCGCCTGCTCCTGCTCCGCAACCAGCGCTTCAACGTCACCCCTGCCTGCCTCCACCAGCGCCAGCCGCACCTCGGCGCGGGTGCCCTCGCCCAGCGTGCTGTGCAACTCCAGCTCGCCGCCCATCATCTGCACCAGGCGCTGGCAGATGCTCAGGCCGAGGCCGGTACCACCATGGTCGCGCTGGATGTAGGCACCGGCCTGGGTGAACGGCGCAAACAGGTGCCGCAGCTGTTCCGGTGCGATCCCGGTGCCGGTGTCGGTGACGCTCAGGCACAGCGGCTGGCTGCCGTCTTCGGCGGTCGGGCCCAGTACCTCCAGCTGCAGCCGCACTTCGCCGCGTGCAGTGAACTTGATGGCATTGCTGAGCAGGTTGAACACGATCTGGCGCAGGCGCACGCCATCCACTTCGTGCGCTGCCGCCAGCTGGGGGTCGATCTGCACGTGCAGCTCCAGCCCGCGTGCACTGGCCTGCGCCGACATCAACCGGCACACGCTTTCCAGCAGGGGCCGCAGCGGTTGCGGCACCGGCTCCAGGCGCAGTGCACCCGCTTCCAGCCGCGAGTAATCGAGGATGTCGTCGAGGATCTGCCGCAGCATCTGCGCCGAATCCTCGATCACGCCGAGGATGCGCTGCTGCTCGCTGTCCAGCGGTGAGTGCGCCAGCACCTCCAGCATGCCCAGCACGCCGCTCATCGGCGTACGGATCTCGTGGCTCATCGTGGCCAGGAAACGCGATTTGGCCTCAGCGGCCTGCTCGGCGTCCGCCTTCGCCGCCGCCAGTGCATCGGCCTGCATCCGGGCTTCGCTTACATCCACCCAGTACCCGCTCCAGATCACCGCGCCTTCTTCGGCGGCGTAGGGATGGGCCTGGCTGCGCACCCAGCGCACGCCTTCCCCGTCGCTGCGCAGGCGGAACTCCAGGATCAACGGCGCGAACTGGTGCGCGGCCTGCTCGATGGAATGCAGGATGTGCGCGCGGTCCTCCTGCTCGACGCGTTCCAGCAACACCCTCGCATCCTGTTCGGCCTGCTGCCGGGTGATGCCGAACAACGCAGGCAGGTCGCCGGCGATGAACGGGAAGCTCAGCGTGCCATCGGCATCGCGACGGGCCTGGTAGACCACCGCCGGCAGGTTGTCGGTCACCTCGGCCAGGCGCTGCTCCAGCTGGCGGCGTCCTGCCACCTCACGGCGCAGCCGCCAATGGCCCACGCCATGCACCAGCAGTGCGGTCAGCAGCACCATCAGCACGGGCACGCCCCACCGCAGCAGATTGCTCCAGTCGACCCCATTGCGGTACTCCACCGCCAGCCAGGCGCTGCGCAGCGCCTCGCGCTTGCGTGGGGTCATCTGCAGCAGCAGGCGATCGAAGGTCGTGGCCAGGGCCGCATGGCGGCGATCCACTGCCAGCGCCAGCTGGTCGTTGAAACCGGCCGGAGCCGCGACCTGCATCCGCCCCGGGAAACGGCTGCGCAGCAGGTGATCGACCACGGCAAGGTTGCCGACATAGGCATCGGCTTCACCCTCAAGCAGGCGCTGCAGCGCCTGCTCGGCACTCCGCGCAGCAATGATCCGGGCCTGCGGCGCCTGTTGCTGCACATAGCCACGCACGCGCTCCGGGTCGGACAGCAGCACGCGCTTGCCCTGCAGGTCGGCCAGGCCCAGCAGCGATTCGCCATCGCTCCTGACCACAATCACGTTCGGCACGCTGATGAAGGGCTGGCTGAACACCCAGTCCGGGCCCAGGTAGCGCGAATCAACGGGTATGCCCATCACCGCCTGCAGTTCACCGCGGCGGGCCTTCTCACGCACCTCGTACCAGTCGTGGCTGTTCTCGACCTTCAGGTTGGCGCCGGCCTGCATCAGGCGCTGCAGGTACTCGCTGGCCAGGCCACTGGGCCGGCCATCCTCGCCGGTGAACGACAGGGGCGCGGCATTCGGCGCGAAACCGATCATCAGCGGCTGCTCCAGCACACGCTTCTCGGCCTGGCTCAGCGCCAGCTGCGCCGATGCCGACCAGTGCGGCGGTGACAACCAGCGTTGTGCGAGGGCATCGCGCTGGGCCTGGCTGGTCGCGGCCAGCGCCAGGTCCAGGGCTTCGGCCAGGGGTTGCTTGTTGTTGGGAATGCCGAAGTGCAACCGTTCAGGGGGCAGGTCGCTCGGCCGCAACAGCGCCACACCCTGCAGGCGCCGGCTGGCAATCAGCTCGGTGGCGACGAAGGCATTGCCGATGTAGACGTCCGCTTTGTCGTCTCTGACCATCTGCAATGCGCTCAACGTGTCGTTTGCGACAAGCTGGCGGGCACGCGGGAATCGGGCGCGCACCTGCGGACCGGTCAGGAAGTCCTGTTCGATCACCACCCTCAGCCCATCCAGGTCCGGCATGTCGGAGGCACGCAGGTCATCGGGCCGGCCCACCAGTGCGAGCGGCGCCTCACTGTAGGCGGCGGTATAGACCATGCAGCGGGTGCGGTCGGCACTGAGGCCGACATTCATCACCACGTCGATCTCGCCACGACATGCCGCATCCAGCACGGATGTCCAGTCCGGATAGCGGCGCGCCTCGACCTTCACACTGAGCTGGCGAGCAAGATGCGACAGGTAGTCCGGTCCCAGCCCGACCTGCTTGCCATCACGGAGGGACTCGAAGGGCGGCCAGCCGCTGTCATACTGCCCGACAACGATGGTCGGATGCGCCACCAGGTATTCGCGCTGCAACGGGCTGAGCGGCAGCAGGCCAGGGGCCGGCTGTGCCTGGGCCACGGGCAGCGCCAGCACCGCCAGCAGCAGGAGCAGCCCGCGAACAGCCCACCTACGCATCTGCGTCGATCTCCTAGAATCCTGCCAGGGACCGCGATGGTCGCGGTCCGGCGTGCCCGATGGCCATACTAGAGCATGAGCTTGCGCATCATCATCGCAGACGATCACCCCGTGGTCCGTATCGGTACCCGCGCCGTCATCGAGTCGAGCGGCGTCGGCCGCGTGGTCGGCGAGGCCGACAGCGCGCAGGCGCTGATGACCCTGCTCGCCAGCCAGCCCTGTGACCTGCTGGTCACCGACTACTCCATGCCGGGCAGCCCGCAGGCCGACGGCTTCGCCATGATCGGCATGATCCGCCGCCGCCATCCCGACCTGCCGGTGCTGATGCTCAGCGTCTCCAGCAACCTGGCAATCCTGCGCATGGTGCTCGACAGCGGCGTGCTCGGCCTGGTCGACAAGAGTTCGTCGATGGACGAACTACCACAGGCCATCCAGTCGGTCTACCGCGGCCAGCCCTACATCAGCCGCAGCCTGCGCGAACGGGTGGAGGCGGCCGGCAGCTGGCGCATGCGCGAGGGCGACGGCAAGCCGCTGTCCCCGCGCGAGGTGGAGGTGCTGCGCTTGCTCGGCACCGGCATGACGGTAAAGGAGATTTCGCTGCTGCTGCACAAGAGCGTCAGCACCATCAGCCGGCAGAAGGGCGATGCGATGCTCAAGCTGGGGCTGAAGGGCGATGCCGAATTGTTCGACTATCTGCGTGACGGGAAAATTTGAGACGCGATTCACATAATCGCACCGGCAACAATGCGAGGTCGAAGGAATCGACCGGCGCATGTCCGGCCGCCAGCCGCGTCACCGTGGAGACGCGGGCCGCCAGCGGGCAGAGCCTGGCGCTTCGCCGCGGTGCGGTGCAGAGCGCGCCTGACGTGCTGCGGCCGCAGCAGGAGACCCCGCAGGAGCAGGCGCGGCAGGCCCAGAAAGCGATGGGCGTCGGACATGCCAACGCCTTGGCAGAGAAGGGAGGGGCCACCTCCGCGGCCCTTTTCCTTTCCGCCAGCTGAGCGGCCGCAGCCGCTTTCAGCCTTGCTTCATGCCGCCTGCCGCTAGATGAATGCGCAAGCCGCTCGGTGCACCAGGCAATGTTCCGGCAATGTTGGAACGCCAGCGTGGACATCACGGCAGCCGGGGCGCCCCACGCCCTCCCTGCCCAGCGTGGCATGCACCTCACAGGAGAACGAACATGCTCAGTACTTCCACACTCAGCTTCCGTGGTCTGGCGATGGCTCTGGCGCTGGTTGCCGGTGTCGCCGTGGTCAGCGATGCCAGCGCGATGTCGAGGAAGGACAAGCGCACCCTGGTCGGCGCCGTGGTCGGTGGCGTGGCCGGCAACCTGCTCTCCAACGGTGATCCTGCCGCCACCGTCGGTGGTGCCGTGGCCGGCGGCGCGATCGGCAATCTGACCACCTCCGACCGCCGCGACCGTCGTTATTACGACAATCGCTACGACCGCCGTTACGATCGTGGCTACCACCGCAGCGGCTACTACAACCGTGGCGACGACCGCCGCTGGCAGCGCGAGCGTTACTACGACAACCGCTACTACCACGACCGCGGTCGCCATCGCGGCTGGTAAGCGGCACGGCGGCGTTACCCTGCCGATGGCAGAAACGGGCGGGTCGATGACCCGCCCGTTTGCGTTGGCCGCGCGCATGGCGTTGAATGCGCAGCCTTGGATGTGACTTTCCCCTCTCGGGCTGCGGCATGACGTCTTCCTCCCACCGCGTGCAGGGCCTCAACAACGACGAGGTCGCTGCCGACTGGCCACCGATCAGCGCGGCGGACATCGCGTGGTTGCGGCAGTGCTATCCGCAGCTGCACAGCGGCAGCCAACCGCGCTGGCACAGCCCGCGACCGCTGTCGGCTGCCGCCATCGTCGATGGCACGCGCGGCGCGGTGTTCATCAAGCGCCATCACCACAGCGTGCGCAACGCGGCCTGCCTGGAGGAAGAGCACCGCTTCATCGCCCATCTCGACGCTGCTGGCGTGCCGGTGGCACAGGTGCTGGCAGCGACCGATGGTCACACCGCGGTCGAACACGGCGAATGGACGTTTGAACTGCACGACGTCGGCGTAGGCGACGACCTGTACCGCGACGCGGTGTCGTGGTCGCTGCTGACCGACGTCGCGCAGGCCCGTGAAGCCGGACGCATGCTGGCCCAGCTGCACCGTGCTGCCGACGGCTACCGTGCGCCCCAGCGCAGCACCCATCTGCTGGTCGCGCGCGATGATCTGATCCGCGCCGACGATCCGGTGGCGGCAATCAAGGCAGGGCTGCACGAGCGCCCCGGCCTGGCCCGCTATCTCGCGCGCATTCCGTGGGAAGCGCAGTTGCGGCGTGACGTGCTGCCGTGGCACACGGGCCTGGCCGAGCGCCTGCGCGACGAACCACGGCTGTGGGCGCACAACGACTGGCATGTCTCCAACCTGCTGTGGCGCGACGGGCAGGTCAGCACCGTGCTGGATTTCGGCCTGGCCTCGCCCACCAGCGCACTGTTCGACCTGGCCACCGCCATCGAGCGCAACGCCGTGGCATGGCTGGAGCTGGCGCGCGGCATGGAGGCCGTGCGCGTCGATATCGCGCTGGCGTTGCTCGATGGCTACCGCGAGGTGCTGCCGCTGTCGGCGGCACGCGTGCACCTGCTGGCCGACCTGCTGCCGATGGTGCATTTCGACTTCGCACTGTCCGAAGTGGAGTATTTCGAGGGCGTCACCGGCTCGACCGCCAATGCCGACGTGGCGTGGCAGCCCTTCATGCTTGGCCATCCGGCGTGGTTCCATACCGCCCCGGGGCAGGCACTGCTGCAGGCCCTGCACGCCGCCGCGTGATCCGGTTGACGCAGCGTTGGGGTCAGATCCCTTTCCGCAGGAAAGGGATCTGACCCTGGGTGGCGCTCGCAAATCCGTACCATTTGTAGTGAAATGGTCACCTGAAGCGGGGGTGCCTGGATCTGCCAGGCTGAGAGAGTCCCTTGGAACCTGATCCGGTTTGCACCGGCGTAGGGAGCTTTGAGCCGCAGCCCCCCCCCGTCATGGGTCAGTGCACCTGCGCGCCGTCGCTTCGTCTCCCTTGTTGTCCGAAGACGAACCGAATGAACCGCTGCCTGCGCCCCACCCTGCTCTCCCTCGCCCTCTGCGCTGCGCTGCCACTGCACGCCAGCGAGGCCGAGGCATCCCCTGATGCGGCTGCCACCGGCGCCGAGCGCTCGCCGACCGAACTGGCGGCGGTGCGGGTGCAGGCCGGCAAGCCGAAGGCCGATACCTCGCGCGTGAACGCCTTCGGTGGCGGTTCGTGGAAGGACACGCCGGCTTCGGTGAACGTGCTCGAGCGCGACTATCTCGACCGCCGCCAGCTGCGTTCGCTGTCCGAGCTGGCCAGCAATGATGCCTCGCTGGGTGATGCCTATGCGCCGGTGGGCTACTACCAGAACATCGCCATCCGCGGCTTCGCCCTGGACGCCGCCACCGGCTACCGCTTCAACGGCCTGTCCATCGCCGGCGAACAGCGCCTGGCGCTGGAGAACGTGCAGTCGGTGGAGATCCTCAAGGGTGAAGCCGGCCTGGCGGCAGGGGTGATGGCGCCGGGCGGCATCGTCAACTACATCGGCAAGCGCCCGGCCGAAGTGCGCACCGCCACGCTCGGCACCGATTCGGAAGGCTCGCGCTACGTCGCCGTCGATGTCGGCCACTGGATCACCCCGCGCTTCGGCCTGCGCCTGAATGCCGCATGGGATTCCAGCAATTCCTACGTCGAGCATGCCGATGGCCGCCGCAACTTCTACTCGCTGGCCGCCGACTGGCTGATCGGCGAGCGCGGCAAGCTGGAAGTGGATGCCAACTACCAGACCAGCTCGCAGCGCTCGGTGTCCGGCTACCAGCTGCTGGGCGCGCGTGACCTGCCGCGCGGTGTCGACCGCGAGCATCTGCTCGGCTACCAGCCGTGGCAGCGCCCGGTGGATATCGCCAGCACCAACATCACCGCGCTGCACACCTACGACTTCAATGAGACCTGGCAGTCGCGCGTCTCGGTCGGCCACAGCCGCTCGGTGATCGACGACAACGTCGCCTTCGCCTACGGCTGCTACTACGCCGCGCAATGTGCCGATGGCAGCGTGCCGGGCAACTACTTCGCGCCCAACGGCGACTATGACATCTACGACTACCGCAGCCCGGACGACACCCGCCGCAACCAGCAGGCCCGTGCCGAACTGCGTGGCCGCTTCGAGACCGGCAGCATCGGCCACCAGCTGACCCTCGGTGCCGACTACTTCCGCCGCACCGTGGACAGGCGCCCGAGCGTCAACGAGTACGTCGGCACCAGCAACATCCACGAGGCACCGGTGCCGGTATTCGCGCCGTCGCCGAAGATGCCGGGCCCCTCCGCACGGCGCCTGGACAGTCGCCAGACCGCGTTCTTCGCGCTGGACCGGATGAGCTTTGGTGATGACTGGCAGTGGCTGGCCGGTGGCCGCTTCGTGCGCCTGGACGAGCGCGCCTACGACAAGCGCGGCATTCCGCAGCGGCACAGCCGCCTGTCGCGCTTCCTGCCACAGACTGCGGTGGTGTGGAAAGCAACCGACCAGCTCAACGCCTACGCCAGTTACGTGCGCGGCATTTCGCTGGGCCAGGAAGCGCCGTTCTGGACCAGCAACGCCGACACCTTCCTGCCGTCGGTACAGTCGCGCCAGCTGGAAGTGGGCGTGAAGTACGTGCCGGTCGAGGCGTTGACCCTGGGCGCTGCGGTGTTCCGCATTTCGCAGCCGTACCAGTACGCCAAGCCCGACAACAGCGACGTGGGTTACACCTTCGTCGAGGAAGGCACGCAGACCCACACCGGCCTGGAGCTGACCGCCAACGGCCAGCTGACCGATGCACTGCAGATCGTGGCCAGCGCCAGCGTGCTGCAGGCGCGCGCGCGCGACACCGGCACGCCGGCCTATGAGGGCCATCAGCTGGTGAACGTGCCGAAGGTGCGTGCCAGCGTGCACGTGGCCTATGCACTGCCGTTCCTGCAGGGCCTGGATGTCACTGGCGGCTGGCGCTATGCCGGTGCCAACGTGGCACGCGCCGACGGCGCCGTGCGCGCGCCGGACTACTCGGTGTTCGATGCCGGCCTGCGCTTCCAGCATCGCCTGCACGAGCGCGCCGTGACCTGGAACCTGTCGGTGGACAACGTGTTCAACCGCTTCTACTGGCGTGACACCGGCAGCAGCGGCGGTGACTACTACCTGTTCCCCGGCGCACCGCGACAGGCGCGCCTGTCGGTGACGTTCGCGCTGTGAGCAGCGTGATGCTCGAGTGGAGCGCCGCGCTGTGCAGCATCCTCGGCGTCTGGCTGATGGCCCGCCGCCGGTTGTCTGCATGGCCGGTGGGCCTGCTGTCGGTCACGCTGTATGGCCTGGTGTTCGCCGAGGCCAAGCTGTACTCGGACACCCTGCTGCAGGTCGCCTTCGGTGGCTTCCTGATTTACGGCTGGCTCAACTGGCGCCAGCACGCCGCCGATGAGGGCAGCATCCGCATCGTGCCACTGGCGCGAGGCAAGCTGCTGCGCGACCTGGCCTTCGGCCTGTGCGGTGGCGTGGCGCTGGGTGCGGCCATGCACACCTTCACCGATGCCGCGCTGCCGTGGCTGGATGCGATGCTGACCGCGCTGAGCCTGGTCGGCCAGTGGTGGCAGGCACGCCGCCATGTGGCCTGCTGGTGGGTGTGGATCGCGGTGGACGTAGTCTATGTGGGTGCGTACCTGTTCAAGTCGCTGCACGTAACTGCCGCGCTGTACGTGTTTTTCCTGGGCCTGGCCGTGTTCGGCCTGCGTGCATGGAGCGCGGCCGCGCGCGAACCGCAGGTGGCGCCGGTTCGTTGATGCGGATGGCCGGGCTGTGCGCTGGCCATCCACAGTAGAGCCACGCCATGCGTGGCTGAAGGGTCACCGGTAGGCCCATCCACGCATGGCGTGGATCTACCGGTCAAGCACCAGGCCCAATCGCAGCGGTTGGCGCATGTCGGCCGGCGGTGCGGCCTGCAACGGCGCTGCCTGCAACGTCGCGCGCAGGTCGGCATCGACCTGGGCGTCACCCAGGCTGTCGAATTCCAGTTTCGAGATGCGGCCGTCCGCCGCAATCCACAGACTCACCGGCAGCGGCGTGGGTGTATCCGGGTGCGCACGCAACCACTCCACCACGCGCTGCGCCTGCGGGTCCTGCTCCTGCTGCAGGCGCTGCTGCAGCTGGCCACCCACGGCGGTGGCGTAGGCCATCCAGTGCGCAGGGGCTTCGTGTGCGGACGCCGCGGCACTCCCCAGTGCCAGTGCGCCGAGCACCGCGGCCAGTGGCCGCCACCAGCGGCGCATGCCGGTCCTGTTTGCTGACATGACCATCGCCTGCCTCCTGCGCTCCCATCCAGCGGGCCATGGTCGGCGCCATAGATGACAGGCAGATGGCGGGCCGTGATGGCCCGGCGCGATCACTCGCCCAGGTCGGCCAGCACCTTGCGCGAGGGCGCGAAGAAGGTCACGCCGGTGGTGGCGGTGGAGAAATCGAGGATGCGGTCGTGCAGCGGCGCGGGATTGCCGATGAACATGCGCTCGAGCATCTTCTCGATCACCCACAGGCGGCGCGTGTAGCCGATGAAGTAGGTGCCGTACTCGCCGCGACCCGGGTTGGCGAACGGCATGTTGTCGCGCAGGATTTCGTGCTCGCCGTCGGCGTCTTCGATGGTGCACAGCGTCTTGTGCGATTTCTGCGCATCGGCCGGCGCATCATCCAGCTCGATGTTGTCGTGCTTGGTGCGGCCGATGATCGCCTCCTGCGCCTCGGTCTTCTGCGCGCGCCAGGCATCGAGGTTGTGCAGGTACTTCTGCACCACCACGTAGCTGCCGCCGGCATGCTCCGGGTCTTCATCGCCAACAATGGTGGCTTCCGGCAGCGACAGTCCTTCCGGGTTGGCGGTGCCGTCGACGAAGTCGAGCAGATCGCGGCCATCGAAGTAGCGGAAGCCGGCCACGTCATCGACCGCTTCCACCGCATCACCGAAGGTCATCAGCAGGTTGCGCTCGAACGCCACGATCAGGTCCATGGTACGTGCGCGGATGTGGTACAGCAGGTCACCGGGCGTGGCCACAGCGGTGTGGGTCGCGCCCTTGATCTCGCGGAACGGCTTCAGCTCGCGTGGCGGCGTGGAGCCCACCAGCGGCTGCCACACGCGGTGGCCGATGGCCACGTTGCAGGTGAAGGTGCGCTCGATCTCGCGGATGGCGGTGTTCTTGATCAGGTCATCGGTGCTCGCCAGCACCTCGCGTGCCTTGGCGATCGACGCCTCGTCATCCTTCACCTTCAGCACCAGAAACGCCGCCGAATGGGTAAGCGGTGCGGTGATCTGCTGCGGCTCGTTGTCGAGCGTGTGGTTGAGGGCGGTGATCGGCGCGGGCTGGGAATTCACGGCAGTTCCTGCTGGCTTGAGGCGGGTGCATCGTCAATGGCGACGTGCCGGGATCATAGCCGAACCGCCTGGCCCGGGACGGAGCGGTTCTCGTTCCGTCCTGCGCGCAGCACCGTGCATTCCTGCGCTACATGGAACTGCTGCGGCCCTGCACTCTCCGGATGCACAAGAAAGAAGAAGCCCGGCGCGAGGCCGGGCTTCGGTTGGCGTGTGGGAGAGAGAGAGAGAGTCACACGCCAGCACAACACGCTCTAACGACGGGCGTTTGTTACCAGGTGAAGCGCGGGCCCACGAACCACTCGCGGTCGCCGGCCTTGGCCAGCTTCACTTCGCCACTCAGGCCCCAGTTCTGGTTGAACTTGGCGGTGGCGCCGACGCGGCCGTAGAACTCGCCGTCCGGGTTGATGCCGTGCTTCTTGGTGTAGTCCTCGTAGCCGGCCATCACGTAGCCTTCCACGTACGGGTTGAACGCGGTCCGCACGCCGACTTCGGTCGAGTAGCCGTTGAAGTCCAGGCCGTGCTTCATGTCGAACTTCTGGTAGGCGACACGGGCCACCAGGTCGATGTTCGGTGCGATGCCGTAGTTGTAGCCGGCACCGATGCGCCACTGGTCGACGTCATTCTTGAACGTGTCGGTCTCCTGCGCGCTGTAGTCGCCGAAGATGTGGAAGTTCGGGTGCACCGCCACGGAACCCTTCACCTTCCAGCCATCGGCGTCGCCGCCCTTGGCATCGGTGTTCACGTAGCCGCCTTCAACGTAGTTGTACGACAGGCCATCGGTTGCCGATGCAGCGAACGGCAGGGCAGCCAGAAGACCCAGGGCGAGCAGCGAATTCTTGTTCATCGGGACACACCTTTAATTATTTTGGTTTCGTCGGCCGCCTCCCGGGAGGGGGAGAGAGAGGAGGCGGTCGACAGGTGTGAATTATCCGTTAGGGGGGCCAATCGACCCTGAATATTGAACTGACTGGTGTATAAATAAGGCTGGCGTTCAGGGAACTCCTCATGCCGCACGCATCAGTCGCGTCACTGCTGTTTCCGCTTCATGCCCGGCGCACAGTGCGGGCTTTGCTGCTCTTCGCCCTGCCGATGATGCTGCAGGTAGCCAACGCAGCCGAGCGTACCCGCCCTTCCGGGCGCATCGTGATTCAAACCGACGATGTCGCGCGCTTCTTCAGCGTGCTGGATGCAAGCGGAGGGAAGCCGAATGCCGACGATCTGCAGCGCGGCTATCTGCATGCGGGTACGGATGCACTACGCAGCTTCACTGACAGCCGTATCGGCTCAATGGATCGTCTTGCAGATGCGATCCAGCGCAGACCTGCGCTGTTTGCCAAAGCCCGTACCTGTGCGACGGCGCTGCCGGAGATCCGCGAGCGGGTTGCCAAGGCACTCGATCGGTTGGGCACGCTGCTTCCCTCCGCACGTTTTCCGCCGGTCACCGTGCTGGTGGGTCGGGGAAACAGCGGCGGTGTCACCACGCCCGACGGCGTGGTGATCGGACTGGAGGCGCTGTGCAACGCCGACTGGATGCAGCCCGACATCGGCGATCGTTTCGTGCACCTGATCGCCCATGAGTACGTGCACGTGCAGCAGCCCGGTGCGAGCGTCGATGTCGCGCAGCCGACCCTGCTCTATCAGACGTTGCTTGAAGGCGGCGCCGAGTACGTGGGCGAACTGATCTCGGGGCAACCGGCCAACGCGCATCTGCGTCGTTGGACGCAGGGCCGCGAATGCGCCCTGGAACGCCAGTTCGCCCGGGACAGCGCCGGTACTGATCTGACGCAATGGCTCTACAACGGAGCCGGCGACGAAACGCGCCGCGGCGATCTTGGCTACTGGATCGGCTACCGCATTGCCGCTGACTACGTTGCCCGCGCCGATGATAAAGCCGGTGCCGTCGCCACGCTGCTAGCGGTGCGTCCGGAAAGTGCGCCGGCATTGTTCGCCGCAAGTGAATGGCGCCCGGCGTGTGGGCCAGTGGAAAACGGGTAGGAATGAAGCCGTCTTCAGGCTGATGAATTGGGCGATTCGAGCAACCGCAAGGCCATCGCCTCTGTGCACATCAGCTCGCCTGATCTCACTCGTTAAGCTTTGCTGATGAACATATTTCACAACCCTTCCACGTCTTCCAACTTCAGCTGAAAGCGCTTGTCAGCGTGGGGAACAAACGCCGCTATATTCCAGCTTCCCCAGACGAAGGAGGGAGTGCAATGAACCTGAACCCGCAACACATGAAGACGGCCCGCGCACTTGCTGTAGCGCTCATCGCCACCGTGAGCCTTGGCGCTTGTGCCACCTACAAGGACGAGTTCGCAACCATCAACTCGCGCCTCGATCAGCTCGATGTAAAGGTGCAGGGCGCTGCACAGAGTGCCGAGTCCGCCAACCAGTCGGCACAGCAGGCCAACCAGCGCCTGGACCAGATCGAAGGCCGCGTGCAGCAGCTTGAAAGGGCACCCGTCGGACGCAAGCCGCGCGGCTGATCGCTCCCTCACCGTTTGAATTGATCCACCTCTGTATCGGGAACCAGTGGCCCTCGCCGGCCACTGGCCTCCTTCCACCAGGATTGCATTGCCAGGAGCCTTCCCATTCGCAACCTCTCCTCCCCTGCACGCCGCGCCTTCCATGCCGCTCTGGCCATGGCACTGGCCGTTGCATGCAGCGGCGTAGCCAACGCCAGGGACAAGGACGCACCCGCAGCACCGGCGGCCGCCGTTGATGAACTTCCGCCAGACCAGAGCGTCTCCGAAACAGTGATCGAGCTGGCCGGCTGGGTGGTCGCCAGCAAGGACAATCAGGGTTATCCGTTCGCGATCATGGACAAGGCCGCGGCGCAGGTCCTGGTCTTCGGCGGCGACGGCAAGCTGCGCGGCGCCGCGCCGGCGCTGTTCGGTTCGGCCATCGGCGATCATTCCGCACCCGGCGTCGCCAAGCTTGCCCTGAGCGCGATTCCCGGCCACGACCGCACCACGCCTGCGGGCCGCTTCATCGGCGCCTATGGCCCCTCCGACGATGCCGGGCGCGTGCTGTGGGTGGACTATGATTCCGCCGTGTCAATGCATCCGCTGCCGCCGGGCACCCCGAAGGAAAAGCGCGCCGAACGACTGGCGACGCCGACGCCGGACGACAACCGCGTCACCCACGGCTGCATCAACGTCTCGCCGGCGTTCTACGAGCAGATCGTGCACTCCACGTTCGAGAAGGGCGGCGTGTTCTACATCCTGCCGGACAAGGATTCGATCGCGAAGACGTTCCCGGCGTTCGCGCAGAGCCGTGGCGATGCAAAGGACGAGAACAGCAAGGGCGCGCAGCGCGCGAGCAGGTAGCGCGCTTACTGGAACTCAGGAAGCCGTAGCCCCTGCAGCCCGCGCCAATGCCGCGGCGTGCGCGTCGCCCTTCCGCTCGCTGTAGCGGTCCACCAGGTAGTCCGACCGGCCCCGCGTCAGCAGCGTGAACTTCACCAGTTCCTCCATCACGTCCACCACCCGGTCGTAGTACGGCGAGGGTTTCATCCGGCCGTCGTCATCGAATTCCTGCCAGGCCTTGGCCACCGACGACTGGTTGGGGATGGTCAGCATGCGCATCCAGCGGCCGAGCACGCGCAACGTGTTGACGGTGTTGAACGACTGCGAGCCGCCGCTCACCTGCATCACCGCCAGCGTCCTGCCCTGCGTGGGCCGCACGCTGCCATCTTCCAGCGGCAACCAGTCGATCTGGTTCTTGAACACGCCGGTGACCGTGCCATGCCGCTCGGGGCTGACCCAGACCTGCCCTTCCGACCACTGTGACCATTCGCGCAGTCGCTGCACTTCGGGGTGATTCCTGTCAACGCTGTCCAGCATCGGCAGCGCATGCGGATCGAACACCCGGGTTTCGCACCCCAGGTGGCGCAGCAGCCGCTCGGCTTCCAGCGCCAGCTTTCGGCTGAACGACTGGGGCCGCAGCGAGCCGTAGAGCAGGAGAATGCGTGGCGGCCCCAGATCTGCCGCGGCGAGCTGATGATGATTGGGCTGGGGCAATGACGATTCCGCCAGGTTGGGCAGGTCCAGGCTTGTGATTGGCTTATTCATTCGATTATTCTAGAAATATGGAAACGTCGAATGCAATCGCTGCCCTGACCGCCCTCGGCCATGCCACCCGCCTGGCTGCCTTCCGCCTGCTGGTGGAGGCCGGCCCGGCAGGGCGGATGGCGGGCGACATCGCCACGGCCCTGCAGGTGCCTCCCGCCACGCTCAGCTTCCACCTGAAGGAGCTGGTGCAGGCCGGGCTGGTGGAGAGCGAAAGCCAAGGCCGCCACGTCTGCTACCGCGCCAACTTCGATGCGATGAACGGCTTGATCCAGTACCTGACGCACAACTGCTGCGCGGGCTCCCCGGATGAGCGGTGCGCGGTCACCGAACCGGCATGCAGGTGCTGAGATGAAACCCGATCCGGTGATTCGTGCAGGCACGCGCAACGACCTGTGCTCCATCCGCGACCTTCTGCGGCAGGCGCAGTTGCCCGTGGCCGATCTGGAAAGCAGCGAGGTGGCGTTTCTCGTCGCAGACCTCGAAGGTGTTCCCGTGGGTGCCGTTGGATTGCAGATCTTCGGCGCGTCGGCCCTGCTTCGCTCCCTGGTGGTGTCCGACGACCGACGCAATACCGGCCTTGGGCGCGCGTTGCTGTCAGCGGCCGAGGACATGGCCCGCCGCATGCAGGTCAGGGAACTGGTGCTGCTGACAACGTCGGCAGGCCCATGGTTCGCGCGGCACGGCTATGCCGGATGCGATCGCGCGCAGATAGCGGAGGCGATCCGCAGCTCTGCCGAGTTCACTAGTCTCTGCCCGGCCAGCGCGCTGTGCATGTCCAAGCCACTCACTGACCACGGAAGCCACATGACCCGCAATGTCTTGTTCCTCTGCACCGGCAACAGCGCGCGCAGCGTGCTGGCTGAAGCCACCCTGCGCGCCTGGGGCGGCGATCACTTCAGCGCATTCAGTGCGGGCAGCCAGCCCACTGGCCAGATCAATCCCTTCGCGCTCGCCCAGCTGCAGGCCGAAGGAATGCCCGTTGAAGGGCTGCGCAGCAAGTCGTGGGATGAGTTCGTGGATGCAGCCCCGATGGATCTGGTGATCACCGTGTGTGACGCGGCCGCTGCCGAAGCCTGCCCTGTGGTGTTCGGTGACTTCATCCGCAGCCACTGGGGCCTGCCTGATCCGGCCGCCGTGGCAGGCAGCGATGCCGACAAGGCCGCGGCCTTCGCACTGGCCCATGCCATCGTGAAAACGCGCCTGCGTGCGCTGCTCGCACTGCCCGAATCGGTGTGGTCTGAACGCGAAGCGCTGCAGCACGCGCTGGACCGGATCGGCCAGCTGCTGCCGACCGACGGCGCGCAGTGACGGTGCCACTGCCATGAGTCTGTTCGAGCGACACCTGACGCTGTGGGTTGTGCTGTGCATTGCGATGGGCACGCTGCTGGGCCACGTCCTGCCCGATGCCTTCGCGGTGCTGGCCTCCGCCGAAGTGGCCAAAGTCAACCTGCCGGTTGCGGTGCTGATCTGGCTGATGATCATCCCGATGCTGCTGAAGGTCGACTTCACTGCGATGCGCCAGTTGCAGCAGCACTGGAAGGGCATCGGCGTGACGCTGTTCATCAACTGGGCCGTGAAGCCGTTCTCGATGGCGCTGCTGGGCTGGCTGTTCCTGCGCCATGCCTTCGCGGACTGGCTGCCCGCAGCACAGATCGACAGCTACATCGCCGGTTTGATCCTGCTGGCGGCCGCGCCCTGCACCGCCATGGTGTTCGTGTGGAGCAACCTGTGCCGCGGTGATGCCAACTTCACCCTGAGCCAGGTGGCCTTGAACGACGCGATCATGGTGGTCGCATACGCACCGGTGGTTGCGCTGTTGCTGGGCCTGTCGGCGATCACTGTGCCCTGGGACACGCTGCTGTTGTCGGTGGGTCTCTACATTGTGGTGCCCGTGCTGGTGGCCGCCGTGCTGCGGCACTGGATCCTTTCGCGCAGCGGCGAGGCGGGCCTGCAGCGCGCGCTTCGACGGCTGGGCCCGCTGTCCCTGTCCGCGCTGCTGCTGACGCTGGTCCTGCTGTTCGGGTTCCAGGGCCAGCAGATCGTGAAGCAACCGCTGGTGATCGCGCTGATTGCGGTGCCGATCCTGATCCAGGTCTATTTCACTTCGGGCCTGGCCTACCTTCTGAACCGCCGTCTGGGCGTGGCGCATTGCGTGGCCGGCCCGTCAGCGCTGATTGGTGCGAGCAACTTCTTCGAACTGGCTGTGGCCACAGCGGTGGGACTGTTCGGCGTGCACTCGGGAGCGGCGCTGGCCACCGTGGTGGGTGTGCTGATCGAGGTACCGGTCATGCTGTCCGTGGTGCGGATCGTGAACCGTACACAAGCCTGGTACGAGAGACGCGAAGAGCACTGACAGATCAAAGTGTGCGGGAGTCGAATTGCGTTCTTCGCCCCGCACTGTCGTCATCGACTTGGTGGGGTGCCCGTACGCCACGTCATCAACTTCGACCCATGTCGCATATTCCCCATGCTGCTACGGACGTTGCGGCACCTGCGTCAGCGACGGCTTAGCAGCATGCAAGAATGCTGAAAGCGTCTTCGATCAAACGCTGTTTGCAACTCGTCTGATTGGCGTTGCGCAGCGACAGCGGTACAGATGGCGGGCCACCGGAAAATCGGTGGTCGGGCCTCGAAAACCCGTTAGATCACGAACGTTGTTTGCGCTTGCCAGCCGGCGTCACCCCGCGTGGCGCCGGCTGGCATTCCGTCTGCCGGCTATGGCGGGCGGAGCGTGGAGGCCTTGCGCCTGCCGGTCTTGTTCGTGATCTCCCGGTTTTCGAGCCACGTCTCCGCCCGCCACCTTTACGTGGCGGCTGCCGTCTGTCCTGCACGGAGCACTGCCATGACCTCACCGGACTTCCCCCGCCTGCATCCGCATCGCACATCCGCCACTGACGGTGAGCCATCAGAGCACGCGCCTGCGACCGATCCGAATGCCTTCATCGCCACGCTTCGCCGCATCGGCAAAGGCGCGGCCGCCGATGGCCAACCCTGGCCGGAGCGTCACCAGATGCCGGGCCGTTGCATGGCGCTGGCCGATGCGGACTGTGCGCTGGCCGGCCAACGCGTGACGCTGGAGCTGCTGCTGGCGGCCGAGCGCGTGCGTCAGAACGGCACGGAGGCCGAGTACGTGGGCGACCGGGTGATGGAAGGGCTGATCATGGCGTGCCTGACGATGAACGCACAGGCCAGCGCGCGCATGCAGCCGGACGGGTGACGCCGGCGCCACATCACTCGCAGAGCGCGCTGTCTTCCTTCAACGCGGCATCCTGCAGTGGCTGGCGCTGTTCGATCTGCTCACGTTGTTCCGCCGTCGGCTCGCCCAGCCACCACACACGGCAGCGCGCGGTAAGACGGCCGACCATCTTCGCCTGCGTGGGTGAGTACAGCATCGCCAACGCGGTGCCGGGGCAGTCGTGGACCTGGCAGGCGGTGTAGAACCACCACGGCTCGCCCTGCAGCACTACCAGCTCGCCAGGGCCGCTGGGTCCGCTCAACAGGCGTTGGCGCAGCGAGGGAATCTCCTTGTCGCTGGATTCGGCTGCCGAAGTACCCTTCATCAGGCTGTTGAAGGCCGCCAGCACCTTCGGGTCCTTGCGGCCGCAGTCGTCCACGGTACTGCCGCCGACCAGGGTGAAGAAGTGGGTCGCCAGCGGGTTGTCCGCGCAGGTCAGTTCGCCGCCGGCGCCCGGGTCTTCCGGTTCGCCTTCGTTGTCCCACACCGAGGGGGCCACGCCGTCTTCGGCGGACGGTTCCTTCTCGACCACCGTGGCCGTGGCGGCCGGAGCTTCGGTGGTTGGTGCTGGCGCCGCAGCAGGCGCGGCCTCGCCAGTCTTCTCCGGTGCCTGTCCGCAGGCTGCCAGCAGCGCGGCCATCATCGCCATCCCTGTGATTCGCGTCTTCATCGCGTGTCCTTGTCTGATCTGCGCTGCATCCACCGAATCGGCGGCCGCGTGATTCTAACCAGCGGCGCGCTAGGATGCGTCTGAAGTCTTCCCATCATCGCCAGGGCCTGGACGCATGCGCCGCACACGACTCGCCATGATCTTCTGCAGTGCTCTGCTGCTGGCATCGCCGGCGATTGCCCACGATGCAGAAAACGCGAAGCCTGTGCAGCCTCTCCCGGACGCAGCGCTGCCCGCACCGCTGGACCGTGTGCTGCGCAACTACGAGCAGGCGTGGCGCGGGGGTGATGCCAGGGCACTGGCTGCGCTCTTCACCGAGGATGGCTTTGTGCTGCAGAGCAACCAGCCACCCGTGCGCGGGCGCACTGCGATCGAGGCTGCATATGCCGGACAGGGCGGCAGTCCGTTGCGGTTGCGTGCCTTGGCGTATGCGGTGGAAGGGAACACGGGTTACATCATCGGTGCGTACAGCTACGGCAACAACGTGGGCGATACCGGCAAGTTCACGCTCACGTTGAAGCGCGTGGACGATGGGCCGTGGTTGATCTTTTCGGACATGGACAACACCAGCGCGCCGCCGCGGGCGCGGTGATTGCTGCCGCCGGGCGCCAACCAAGGTTGGCCGCTACCAGAAGCGGGGTCCGTCGTAGATCCACGCCATGCGTGGATGGGGCGCGCACAAAAAACCCCGGCACCAGGCCGGGGTTTTTCGATTCACTTGAACAGCGTGTCCGGATACTCCGGTTTCTGTTCCCGCGCCAGCAGTGCGCGCAAGCCTTCTTCCGGGGTCTGCTCGCCATGCAGCACGGCACGCACACCGTCGGAGATCGGCAGGTCGATGCCATGACGGCGCGCCTGTCGCATCACTTCGTCGGCGGTCTGCACCGACTCGACCACCTGGCCGATCTCGCGCACGGCATCCTGCAGCGTCTGGCCGCGGCCCAGGGCCAGGCCCAGGCGGCGGTTGCGCGACAGGTCGCCGGTGCAGGTCAGCACCAGATCGCCCAGGCCGGCCAGGCCCATCAGCGTTTCCGGCTTGGCGCCGATCGCAGCGGCCAGGCGCAGCATCTCGTTCAGACCACGGGTGATCAGGCCGGCACGGGCGTTGAGGCCCAGCTGCATGCCATCGGCCACGCCGGTGGCCACGGCCAGCACGTTCTTCATCGCGCCGCCCAGCTCGGCACCGACCATGTCGTCGCCGGTGTAGGCGCGGAACGCCGGGCCATGCATCGCCTCGGCCACCGTCTGCGCGAACTCGGGCACGTCGCCGTGCACGGTGATCGCGGTCGGCAGGCCCTGGGTGACTTCCTTGGCGAACGACGGCCCGGTGACGACGGCCAACGGCACGTCCTCACCCAGCACTTCGCGCGCCACTTCATGCAGGAAGCGGCCCGAACCGGGTTCGAAGCCCTTGGTGGCCCAGGCCACGCCGGCACCGGCAGGACGCAGCGGCGCCAGCGCACGCACGGTCTCGCCGAAGGCATGCGAGGGGGTCACCACCAGGATCCAGGCCGCGCCCTGCACCGCCGACGCCAGGTCGGTGGTAGCACGCAGGCTGTCCGGCAGCGGGATGCCCGGCAGGTAACGCGGATTCTCGTGGCGCTGGTCGATGGCCTCGACCACGGCAGCATCGCGCCCCCACAGCACGGTCGGGTGACCGTGCCGTGCGAGCAGGCTGGCCAGCGCGGTTCCCCAGGAACCGGCGCCGAGCACGGCGATCTTGTCAGCGGGAGTGCTCATCCGTGACGTCGCGGCAGGAATCAGGCGTTGCCGGCCGGCTCGGAGTCAGCCAGCGACGGTGCGTCGCCCTGCTCCTGGCGCTGGCGCAGGGTTTCTGCGTACAGGCCTTCGAAGTTGATCGGCTGCAGGAAGAACGGCGGGAAGCCGCCGGCCTGGATCAGGTCGCTGATCAGCTGGCGCACGTAGGGGAACAGGATGTTCGGGCACTGGGTGCCGAGCAGCACGTCGATCGACTGCGGGTCCAGGCCGACCAGGCCGAACACGCCGGCCTGCTTCACTTCGGCCACGTAGGCGGTGCGCTCACCGGCCTGACAGGTCAGGGTCACGGCCAGCACGACTTCGAAGGCGTTCTCACCCAGGCGCTGCACCTGCTGGTTCAGGTTCAGCTGCAGCTCCGGCTGCACCTGGTCATTGAAGATGGTCGGTGCGTTCGGCGACTCGAAGGAGACGTCCTTGACGTAGATCTTCTCGACGGTGAAAGCGGGGCCGGTAGCGGCATCGACCGGCGCAGCGGCGCCGTTGGTGATCTCTTCGGACATTTCCAGTAACTCCAGGTGAATGCAATGAAAACGATGGTCGAACTACTGCGATGGGGGCGGGACCCGGCCCAGACAAGGCCGGATCCGCCACCTGCGACAATCAGTTGCGGCCCTTGACCAGCGGCAGCTCGGCCTGCTGCCAGGCGGGGATGCCGCCGTCGAGCACGTAGACCTTCTCGAAACCGGCCTTCTTCAGCGCCTTGGCGGCGGTTTCCGAAGCGTTGCCGCTGCGGCACACCAGCACCACCGGCGACTGCTTGGCGTTGGCCACCAGCTTGTGCTCCGGTCCGAAGGCACTGGCCTGGGCGTTGCGGCTGCCGGCAATGTGGCCCTTCTCGAAGTCACCGCTGGCCGACAGGTCGACCACCACCGTGCCGCCCGCGTTCATCAGCTGGGTCAGTTCGGCGGGCTTGATGCCCTTGAAGCCCCGGAACAGGCGGCGGATCTCGGTGACGATGATGGCCACGGTCAGGCCGACCAGGGCCGCGGACAGCATCGGGTTTCGGCCTGCAAAGGCCAGCAACTCTTCGTAATTCACTCAGGTCACGGGTCGATTAAGCGGGCGCCGATTGTCGCACAAGCCGGACGCGGCCCGTCACTGCCCCTTCCACAGGTCCGGCAGGCCGGCGGTCTGCCACCAGCGCTTGGCCTCCGGGTCCCAGCGCCAGCGCTCGACCACGACCACGGTGCGCTCGGCCTGGGTGTTCTGGTTGATCACCCCGATTTCGACCCGGCGCTCGACCAGGCCACCGTCCAGCGAGGCGCTGCTGCGCTCGCGATAGGACGACACGCGCAGCTGCGCGTAACGGTTGAGCTCGAACTCGGTCGGCGGCTTTTCCTTGCGCAGCTTGGGGTCGAGGTAGCCGATGGCATCGTCCATGCTGCCCCAGCGGATGGTCGCCCCGTAGGCGATCTGGGTCTCTTCCAGCAGCTTGCGCTGCTTGCGGCTGAGGTCGTCGGCCGAGGCCACGGCACTGGCCAGCAGCAGGGAATACATCAGGAACTGGATGAGGCGGCGCATCGGTGGTTTCCCCAGAACGTCAGCCTGCCATCCTACCCTTTGGCGAAGGCAACAAAGCGACCGCTGAATTCGGCCGCGGGCTTGCCATCGGCACCGGGCTGGGTGGCGATGATGCTGATGCGGGCCTTGCGGCGCTGCCGGAAGGTATTCAGGAAGGCGTCCCAGCCGGTGGCTTCGGCCGCTTCGGCGTGGGCGTGCAGGTCCTCATAGACCGGCGCCAGATAGCGCAGGTTGCTGTCGGCCACATAGACCTCGGCATCGTGGCCGGCCAGGCGCAGGCGCAGGCTGACCAGCGCCCAGCCGGACAGGGTCAGCACCGAGGCCAGGCTGCCGCCGAAGGCGTTGCCCTTGTCGTTGACGTTGGCCGCCAGCGGCGCGGTGATGCGCAGCACGCCATCGGCATAGCCGTCGAGCTGGATCTGCATGGCGCGGACCGCCGGCATGCAGTCCAGCACGTCCTGCAGGGCGGCCAACGAGGAAGTCAGGGCATCAACGGACATCGGAGCAGCGACCACGACAACGAAGGGCCCGCATAATGCAGGCAATGGTCGACCATACGATACCCACTGGCGCCACCCGTTCCGGCCCGCGCTGGACCCTGATCTCGCTGCGCCCGCGGGGCCAGAACGTGGCGCTGCGCCGCGCCGTTGCCGGGCTGGGCGGGAATGTCCTGGCCCTGGCGCCCTGGCGCCTGCAGCGCCTGCAGGGCACGGCTGTGGTGCGCCAGCTGCAACGCGCGCTGAACTGCGACCGGGTGGTGTTCACCAGCCCGGCCGCCGTTGCCGCAGCCGCGTCCCTGCTGCCGCTGGCCGGCGTGCAGCGCAGCCCGTGGCTGACCGTGGGCGAAGGCACTGCGCGCGCATTGCAGGCACATGGCATCACCGAGGTGCACGCGCCGCAGCGGATGGACAGTGAAGGCCTGCTGGCGCTGCCGGTGCTGGCCGACGTACAGGGCCTGCGCATCGGACTGGTGACCGCGCCCGGCGGGCGTGGCCTGATTGCCGCGCAGCTGCAGGCGGCGGGCGCCACGATCGAACGTGCCGACGTCTACAAGCGTCGCCTGCTGCGACTGCCCCCGCGAACGCTGGCGCGATTGGCGCATTCAGCACAGCCGTGGGTACTGGCCGTGAGCAGTGGCGAAGCGCTGCAGCATTTCTGGCAACAGCTTCCGCCGGCCGGGCAGCAGCGCCTGCGGGCGTCTGCCCGCGTGGTGGTTGCCAGTGACCGCCTCGGCGAACAGGCGCAAGCGCTCGGCCTGCAGCGCATCACACGCAGCGCCGGCCCCACCGCTGCGCAGCTGGTGGCGGCCGCACACGCCACGCTCACCGTCCCGGCAGCGACCTGAACAGGGACGTGGGTCACGCTTGCCGCTGTCGTCGGCAACGGTGATGCTGTGCACAACGCGGCCTGCCGGCCCCCGACCGGCGACGTTGCCGACAAGGAAGCCCGATGAACGATACTCCGCCATCCCCGCCCCATCGACCCGTGCGCTGGCTGCTGCCGCTGGCCGCCGTGGTCGTGCTCGGCGCGGGCGGCTATGCCGGCTGGTACGTCTGGCAGCAGCAACAGCGCGAACAGGAAGCGCAGGCACAGACCACGGCCGTACAGCTGAAGGGCCTGGAGGCCACGCTGGATGCGCTGCGCCGTGACCAGCGCGCGACCAGCCAGCGCCTGCAGGATGCGGCGACCACCAACCGCGTGCTGCGCGACGAGATGCTGGGACTCTCACAGCGCAGCGCGCTGCTGGAAGAGAACGTGGCCAAGCTGGCCGACAGTGCCAACCAGGGCCGCCAGGCGGTGCAGCGCGATGAGGCCGAGCTGCTGCTGACCCAGGCTGCGCAGCGCCTGAACTACGCCGACGACGTGGACGGCGCACGCCGCCTGTATGCACAGGCCGCCACCGCGCTGGCCGATCTGCCCGACGCCGACGGCCTGAACCTGCGCCAGGCGCTGGTGCAGGAGCGCGAGGCACTGGATGCGCTGGGCAGCGGCCCGCGCGTGCAGTCGCTGCAGCGCCTGGATGCTGTGGCCCGGGCGCTGCAGGGCCTGCCCTCGCAGATCACCGGCACGACCGGCAGCAGCACCGCCAAGCCCTGGTGGCAGGCCACGCTGGCACCGTTCATGGACATCACCCCGAGCCGCCAGAACGGCCCGCTGACGGCCGCCGAAAAGCGCAACGCCGATGATGCACTGCAGCTGGAACTGACCTTGGCGCGCGCCGCGATCGAGCGCGGCGACCGCGCGGGCCGCAACACCGCTCTGGACCGCGTGGAGCAGTGGGCACAGCGGCGCTGGCCGGATTCACCGGCCCTGCGCGCGCAACGTGCTGAACTGAAGGCCTTGCGCGAGCTGCCGCTGCAAGCCAACGACGCTGTCCTTGGCAGCACCCTGCAACAACTGCGCACCCAGACCGACCGGAGGTAAGCCCGCATGAAACCCCTGCAATCCCTGGTCGTGCTGTTGCTGGCCGTGGCCATCGGCGTGGTCGCCGCGCAATGGCTCGGCGCCGATGACCTGAACCGCTTCGGCGAAGTGACCCTGCGCTACGGCGGCTACGACTATCACAGCAACCTGCCGAAGGTAGCGCTGCTGGCGGTGATCACGGTGCTGGTGCTGTGGCTGCTGTGGAGCCTGATCGCTGCACCGTTCCGTGCCTGGGGCCGCTACCGCCGCAAGCAGGGCCGGGTGCGCCTGATCGACGGCCTGCAGGCCTACGAGCATGGCCAGTGGCAGCGTGCGGAGAAGCTGCTGGACGGCGCCGCCAAGGACCCGGAAGTGAGCGCGGTGGCACTGACCACCGCCGTGCGCAGCGCGCAGGCACGGGCCGATGGCCCCGCCGGAGAGGCGCTGCTGCAGCGCCTGGGTGAAAGCGACGCCACCCTGCAGGCGCTGCTGCGCGCCGAACAGCTGCTGGCGCGCGATCTGCCGGTCGATGCGATCAATGCGCTGGACGTAGCGGCGATCCAGCCGCTGCCGCCGCGCGGCCTGTGGCTGCGTACCGAAGCGCTGGCACAGGCCGGCCGCGCCCACGAAGCGTATGGCCAGCTGGGTGCGCTGCGCCAGAGCAAGGTGCTGCCGGCCGACGCGAACAGCGAACTGGAAGCACGCCTGGCCGCACAGGCGCTACTGGAAGCGGCCGACGTCAACGCGCTGGCCGCACAGTGGGAGGCCACGCCGAAGGCACTGCGCCCCACCCCGGACGTAGTGGGCGCCTATGCCAGCCGTGCGGTGGCGCTGGACTGGGATGAGCCGGCGCTGCTGGCGCTGGAACAGGCACTGGACCAGCGTTGGAATGACGATCTGGTGGCGCTGTATGGCCGCCTGCCCGCCGAGCGCCTGGCCACCCGCCAGGCCAATCTGGCGCGCTGGCGCAACGTGCATGACGGCTCGGCCGCGCTGCGCCTGGCACAGGGCCGCGTGGCCCTGGGCCAGCAGCAATGGGATGCCGCCGATGCGTTCCTGCACGAGGCCATCGCCGCGGGCGCCGGTGCACCGGCGTGGGAAGCGCTGGGTGAAGTGTTCGCCCAGCGTGGCGAACACGCGCTGGCCGCGCAGTGCCTGGCCAATGCGCTGCGCCTGCAGCGCGGCGAGGACAGCGTGGAACTGGTGCATGGCACCGAGACGCCGCTGCGCGCCACGGTGGAGGAGCAGCCCATCGTTGCACAGCCGCCGGTGTATGACGCCAACGAAGAGCGCGACGAGTTCGGCAACCCGCGGTTGCCCTGATGGGTAGTGCCGGCCGCTGGCCGGCATCCACCGGAGCAACAACAAAAACGCCGCCCATTGGGCGGCGTTTTCGTACCAGCGCTGCCGGCCAGCGGCCGGCACTACCGTGATGCTCAGCGTTCGACGATCGCCACCACGCCCATGCCGCCGGCGGTGCAGATCGACACCAGTGCGCGGCCACCGCCGCGTTCGGCCAGCTGCTTGGCTGCCGTGGCGATCACGCGTGCGCCGGTAGCGGCGAACGGGTGGCCGGTGGCCAGCGACGAGCCCAGCAGGTTGATCTTGTCCGGGTCGATGCGGCCCAGCGGCACGTCCAGGCCCAGACGGTTGCGGCAGTAATCCTCGCTCTCCCACGCACGCAGGGTGCACAACACCTGCGCGGCAAAGGCTTCGTGGATCTCGTAGATGTCGAAGTCCTGCAGGGTCAGGCCGTTGCGCTTGAGCATCTCCG
The DNA here is from genome assembly GCF_047520985.2 of Stenotrophomonas sp. BR163. Lineage (NCBI taxonomy): Bacteria > Pseudomonadati > Pseudomonadota > Gammaproteobacteria > Lysobacterales > Lysobacteraceae > Stenotrophomonas > Stenotrophomonas sp. BR163. The sequence continues at coordinate 2,048 of NZ_JAXBRE020000016.1, read as the reverse complement.
GCACCGCGATGGTCGGTGCCATCAGCAGGCCTTCGCCGTGCACGAAGTCCACCGCGGCCACGTGCGCGTCACGCAGGTAAGCCTGGGGTTCATGGCCATGCGCGCGTGCCCACTCTTCGCTGGCCAGCAGTACCGCAGCGGCACCGTCGGTCAGCGGGGTGGAGTTGGCGGCAGTGAGCGTGCCACGCCCTGAAACCTTGTCGAACGCGGGCTTCAGCGTCGCCAGCTTTTCCAGCGAGGTATCCGGGCGCAGGATGTTGTCGCGCTCGACGCCACGGAACGGTGCGATCAGGTCGTTGAAGAAGCCACGCTCGTAGGCGGCAGCCAGCTTCTTGTGCGACGACACCGCCCACTCATCCTGCGAGTCGCGCGAGATGTTCCACTCCTTCGCCATGTCCTCGCAGTGGTCGCCCATGCTCTTGCCGGTGCGCGGCTCGGCCACGCCCGGGAACTCGGGCTTGAGCTCGGAGAACTTGAAGCCGGCGGTGAGCGCACGGATCTTGTCGCCGGTGCTCTTGGCGCGGTTGGCCGCCAGCAGGCGTGCACGCAGTTTCTTGCCGTAGACGATCGGCACGTCGGAGGTGGTGTCCGAACCACCGCCGATGCCCGATTCGATCTGGCCCAGTGCGATCTTGTTGGCCACGGTGATGATGCTGTCCAGCGAGGTACCGCAGGCACGCTGCAGGGTGATGCCCGGGGTCAGCGGCGACAGGCCGGACGACAGCGTCGCTTCGCGGCCCAGGTTCCAGTCGCTGGAATGCTTGATCACCGCGCCCATCGCCACTTCACCCAGTTGCTGGCCATGCAGGCCGAACCGTTCGACCAGCGCGCCCAGCGTACGGACCGACATGCCGAGGTTGCCGACATCCGAATACGCGGTGTTCTGGCGGCAGAACGGAATGCGGACGCCACCGAGGATGGCGACGGGACGAGCGTTGGGCATGGAGATACCTGGCATGGATGAGGGTGTCTGCAACATGGCCTGCACGACGGAGCAGGCATAATGGAGCCAAGTGTAGCTGCCGCCCTGTGATGGGCCAACCGTGGAACCATGAGCAAACCCGACCCCGCGATGAATGCCCTTGGCGTGCTGGCCCTGGAACTGGCCGGCGGCGAAATCCCCCGCCAGGCCGTGCTCAGCGCTGAACAGGCCGGTGAACTGGCCGAACGCGTCGGCCGTGACCTGGCCAAGCTGGTGCCGCAGGTCGCCGAGCTGGACCTGGTGTTCGCCGCCGCGCATTTCGACCCGGCCGAAGTGCTGCGCCCGGGCTGGCCGATCCATCGCCGCCTGGAAGAGCTGCAGATGCGTGCCCCGGGCCGCAACCAGGGCCCGCGCCTGCTGGCCTTCGGTACCGATGCCGAGGGTGACGTGCCACTGCCGTTCCAGGCCGATGCCACCCTGGTGGGCGGTGGCCTGCGCGTGGTGCCGTTCCTGCTGACCGGCAGCGATGTGGCCACCACCAACGCGGTCGCCGATGCGCTGGAAGAAACCTTGCTGGCCAACGGCATGGCGCATGCCGACACCGCGCTGATGGCGCAGAACACCTTCGGTGCCCGCATCGAGCACGCGCGCTATTTCACTGTGAACGACCTGGCCGCGATGATGTCGATGCAGTACGACAACCAGGGCCTGGCCGCACTGTGGCCGCTGATCGAGACCGCGATCATGGCGCCGGGCGAGGACGAGTGGCTCAATGCCGCGCCCGAGCCGCTGCTGCGTTATACGCATGGCGAAGCACGCATGGCGCTGTTCGACCCGGCCGGTTGGTGCGCGCACTACAGCCACAGCAAGAACGACTGCGATCGCCTGAAGGGCATCTACGAGCAGTTCCTGATGCGCCAGCGACAGATGGCCGCGGTGCTGGAAGCACATGGCGTGCCGGTACTGTTCGTGCACTGCGAGGCCGGTCAGGACGCACGCGAGCTGCTGGCGCGCTGAAGTCGGGTAGTGCCGGCCTCGCAGTGCACGAACAGTACCGGCACGCCATGTGCTTCCAGCACCGCGGCCATCTGTCGCTGGCGCATCAGGAACTGCTCGTAGATGCCCT
>NZ_JAXBRE020000015.1:33736-108251 GCF_047520985.2 Stenotrophomonas sp. BR163 | reverse complement strand
GCCTGCTCGGTGACCGGCTGTTCGCGGTGCTGGTGATCATGGCGCTGGTGACAACGGCGATGACCGGGCCACTGTTGAACCTGATCGAGCGGCGTAGGGGCTGAGCGTTGAACGGTTGTGCCGGCCGCTGGCCGGCAACCCCACCACGACCTCAGCGCAGGTAACCGCTCTGCGCCATTGCTTCACCCAGGTAATCCAGGAACGAGCTGATCCGCGCCGACACGGCGGTGTTGCGGTAGTACACCGCATGGATCGGCTGGTACACGTCCAGCGTCTGCGCAGACAGCACCGGCACCAGCGTGCCGGCGGCGCGGTCGCGGTCGGTCACGAAGTCGGACAGGCAGGTGATGCCCACGCCTTCCACTGCCAGCCGGCGCAGTGTCTCGCCACTGGACACGGCGATGTCCGGCCGCACCAGCAGCAGCCCATCCGACTCTCCGGGCAACGGCCAGCGGTTGAGTGACTCCGGCTCGTTGAAGCTGAGCAGTGTGTGCTGGCCCAGTGCGGCGACGCTGGCCGGTTCGCCGTGTGCAGCCAGGTAGGCTGGGCTTGCCACCAGCCGCAGCTGGCACCGCCCCAGCGGCCGCGCATGCAACGTGGAGTCGGCCAGTGGCCCGATCCGGATCGCCAGATCGGTGCGCCGCTCCAGCAGGTCGATGTAGCGGTCGGAGCTGTTCAACTCCAGCTGCACTTCCGGGTAGCGCGCACGATAGCCGCTCACCAGCGGCGCGATCACGTGCAGCACGAACGGCATCGCCGCATCCACGCGCAGGCGCCCTGCCGGGCGCTCGCGGCGTGCCGCCATCTGTTCCTCGGCCGATTCCACCGCATCGATGATCGCCCGTGCATGGCGCAGGAACGCCTCGCCCTCGGCAGTCAGGTGCAGGCGGCGGGTGGTGCGGGTCAGCAGGGTGATCCCCAGCTTGTCCTCCAGCCGCCCCAGCGCACGGCTCACGCCCGAGGGCGTCTGCCCCAGCTGCTCGGCAGCGGCACTGATCGACCCGCTGTCGATCACCGCGAGGAAGGCCTGCATTTCATCGAGAGTGGTCTTCATCCCGCCATTATTGACTGAGCGGCAATAGTGATTGGCGTGAAGACTGGTTTTTCGGCAAAGGTGCACCGCGCACACTGCGCGCCTTCCTTCCCTCCGGAGTCGGCCATGATCCGTGGCATTCCCCTCGCCCTGCTGGCGTTGACCCTCGGTGCCTTCGCCATCGGCACCACCGAGTTCGTCATCGTCGGCCTGATTCCCACCATTGCCGCCGATCTGCAGGTCAGCCTGCCCTCCGCAGGCCTGCTGGTCTCGCTGTATGCCCTCGGGGTGGCCATCGGTGCGCCGGTGCTGACCGCGCTGACCGGCCGCGTGCCGCGCAAGACCCTGCTGGTGGCGCTGATGGTGCTGTTCACGCTTGGCAACGTCATCGCCTTCCTGGCTCCGGGCTATACCTCGCTGATCATCGCCCGCATCCTCACCGGCCTGGCCCACGGCGTGTTCTTCTCGATCGGTTCGATCATCGCCACCGCGGTGGTGCCGAAGGAGAAGGCCGCCAGTGCCATCGCCATCATGTTCACCGGCCTGACCGTGGCGCTGGTGACCGGTGTGCCGCTGGGCACTTTCATCGGCCAGCACCTGGGCTGGCGCGCCACCTTCCTGGCGGTGGCTGGGCTCGGCGTGATCGCATTGCTGGGTGCGCTGCTGTTCGTGCCGCGCAGCGTGCCGCAGAGTGTGCCGTCCAGCTTCCGCCAGCAGATGGCGGTGCTGGCCCAGCCGCGCCTGCTGCTGGTCTATGCGATGACCACGCTGGGTTATGGCGGGACCTTCCTGGCCTTCACCTACCTGGCGCCGATCCTGCAGGACGTCACCGGTTTCTCGGCCAATGCGGTCAGCCTGGTGCTGCTGGTGTACGGCGTGTCAGTGGCGATCGGCAACCTGTGGGGCGGGCGCATGGCCGACCGCATGGGCCCGGTGCCCGCGCTGAAGCGCATCTTCGCCCTGCTGGCCGTCGTGCTGTTCGTGCTCACCTTCACCGCCTACAACACCTGGCTGATGCTGCTGACGGTGCTGGCACTGGGCGCGGTGGCCTTCGGCAACGTGCCCGGCCTGCAGGTGTATGTGGTCAAGCAGGCGCAGCGCTATGCGCCGCAGGCCACCGACGTGGCCTCGGGGCTGAACATCGCCGCCTTCAACATCGGCATCGCGCTGGGCGCTTCGCTGGGTGGCCTGGTGGTAGAGCACGTCGGCCTGATGCACACGCCGTGGCTCGGCGCGCTGGTGGTGCTGGGCGCGTATGCGCTGACCGTGCTCAGCGGCCGCCTGGACCGTCGTGATGGCATCGATGATCGCGCCGATGGCATCGCCGTGGCCGCGCATTGAGATAAGTCATGCCGTGCCGGCGCCCTGCCGGTACGGTGGTGCAATGCACCGTTGCCGGCACGCATGCGGCCACTGGCCTACCCTTTGCCGGATATTCGCATCCCTCCCCTCTGCTGGAGCTCCCCATGACTGTCCCCGCCTTCGGTCTCGGCACTTTCCGCCTCAAAGACCAGACCGTGATCGATTCCGTGCGCAACGCGCTGGAGGTCGGCTACCGCGCCATCGATACCGCGCAGATCTACGGCAACGAAGCCGAAGTCGGCCAGGCCATCGCCGATTCCGGCGTGCCGCGCGATGAGATCTACCTGACCACCAAGATCTGGATCACCGAGTTCAAGCGCGAAGCGCTGCTGGCCAGCCTGCGTACCAGTCTGGAAAAGCTGCGCACCGATCATGTGGACCTGACGCTGATCCACTGGCCGTCCCCGAACGACAAGGTAGACGTGCCGATGGAGGAGTACCTGACCGCACTGGCCGAGGCCAAGGCACAGGGCCTGACGAAGGAGATCGGCATCTCCAACTTCACCATCGCGCAGACCCGCAAGGCGATCGGCATCCTGGGTGCCGGCGCCATCGCCACCAACCAGATCGAGATCCACCCGTACCTGCAGAACCGCCTGCTGGTGAAATTCCTGCAGGACAACGGCATTCATATCACCGCTTACATGAGCCTGGCCTATGGCGAGGTGATCAAGGATCCGGTGATCCAGGCCATTGCCGGCCGCCACCAGGCCACGCCCGCGCAGATCGCACTGGCTTGGGCACTGCAGCAGGGTTACTCGGTCATTCCGTCTTCGACCAAGCGCGAGAACCTGTCGGGCAACCTGGAAGCGGCAGCAATCCGCCTCACCGACGAAGACATGGCGCAGATCGCCAAGCTGGATCGTGGGCACCGCCTGGCCAACCCGGAAGGCATTGCGCCGGCCTGGGATTGATTCCAACGACGGCGCGCAACTGCTCTGGTAGACGCCGACCCTGGTCGGCGCAGACGTCTGACCGATCGATGAAATACCGTGCCGACCAAGGTCGGCACCTACCAGAACGCGGGGATCATTCCCTGCCCTGCAACAACCACCCACGCATTGCCGCACTGACCTCGTCCGGTTTTTCCATCGGCGCCAGGTGCCCGCAATCAGGCACCACCACCAGCTGCGAGTGCGGCATCATCGCGTGCATTTCCTCGCTCACCGCGAGTGGCGTAATGCGGTCGTTGGCGCCACACACGATCAACAGCGGATCACGGTAACCGGCCAGCACATCATGGCCGTCACGGCGCTCCAGCGCGCTCTGGCGCAGGAACACCTCCGCGCCCAGGCGGGTGGTCATGTCGCGCACGCGCTGCACCAGCACGTAGTCGTCCAGCCGCGTGGCATCGATGTAGCTGCGCATCAGCACATCGCCGAAGCCGTGGAACTTCCCCGGCAGGCGCACGCTGGCGTGCTGGCTGCGCCGCTGCTCGGCCCGCTCGGGTGAATCGGCATGGATCGAGGTGTCAATCAGCGCCAGCTGCAGCACCCGCTCCGGCGCAATGCGCAGGATCTGCTGGGCCACGAAGCCGCCCAATGAGAAACCGGCCAGCGCAAAGCGCTCCGGTGCCTGCGCCAGCACGTCTTCGGCCACCGCCTGCAGGGTCTCGCCACGGGTCTGGTCGCCCACGGTGCAGTCGGCGATATCGGCCAGGTCGGCCAGCTGCGCGCGCCACAGCTCGGCATCGTTGAGCAGGCCGGGCAGCAGCAACAGGGGGATACGGTCGGTCATAGGGATATTGTCGCGCCAGCACGGTGACGGAACCATGCCGCAACGGGCGATTGCGTTGTAGAGTCGCGCCATGCTCGACTGCAGCACAGCCCGTCGAGCATGGCTCGACTCTACAGAAGGCAGCGACACGGACGCGACCATGGCAGACCCCTACAACAGCGGCACCCCTTCCCCGCCGGCACTGCGCTTCGACGATGCGCTGGTCACCACCGCCTTCGAGCTGCCCGGCCATCGCGTCGTGCGCAACCTCGGCGTGGTGCGCGGTATCACCGTGCGCTCGCGTTCGATCGTCGGCAACTTCCTGGGCGGTATCCAGACGCTCTTCGGTGGCAACATCACCATCTACACCGAGCTGTGCGAACAGGCTCGCGAGGAAACCTACCGCGACATGGTCAAGCACGCGCGGCAGCTGGGTGCCAACGCGATCATCGGCATGCGTTACGACGCCACTGATGTGATGACCGGGCTGACCGAAGTGCTGTGCTATGGCACGGCGGTGGTGGTAGAGCCGGTGCGGTGATGCAGCCGCCAAGCCTACGCAAAAGCAGCCGAGCGTAGGCTCGGCTCTACAGGAATTACGCCACCGGCGGCACGTCGGGCACCTCGACCTGCTGCACCGGCAAGGTCACCATCATCACCGTCGGGTCGTCCGGGTCCAGCCTGGTCTTGAATCCCAGGCTCTGGCACATCGCCAGCATGGTGCTGTTTTCGCGCAGCACCTGGCCTTCGACCACGTCCAGGCCCAGCCACTTCGCGTACTCGATCATGATCGCCATCAGCCGCCAGCCGATGCCGTGGCCCTTCAGGTCCGAGCGGATCAGGATGCCGTACTCGCCGCGATGATAATCGGCATCGGCGTGCAGGCGCACTGCGCCCAGCATCTCCCCGCTACGCGGTTCGATCGCTACCAGCGCAATCGAGCGCGCGTAGTCGAGCTGGGTCAGGCGCGCGATGAATTCGTGGCTGAAGTGCTTCACCGACTGGAAGAAGCGCAGGCGCAGGTCCTCGTCGCTGACACGGGCGAAGAACGCACGGAACAGCGCGTCATCCTCCGGCCGCACCGGGCGCACGAACGCGCGGCCGCCATCGGACAGTTCGATGGTGCGCTCCCACTCCTTCGGATACGGAAACACCGAAAAGCGCGGATGGCCACGGCCCTTGTGCAGGATGCGCGACGGTGCCACCGCCACGCGTGCGTCGAGGGCAAGGATGCCCTTGCTGTCGACCAGCAGCGGGTTGATGTCCAGCGTGCGCACTTCGGGAATATCGGCGGCCAGCTGTGCCAGCTTGACCAGCGCCAGCGCCAGTGCGCGCTCGTCGGCGGCGGGCACATCGCCGTAGGCCTTGAGGATGCGCGAAGCGCGGGTCTGGCCGATCAGCTCGTGGGCCAGGCGCAGGTCCAGCGGCGGCAGGGCCAGCGCCTTGTCGTTGATCACTTCGACGGCGGTTCCGCCACGGCCGACCACGATCACCGGGCCGAACGTCGCGTCATCGGCAATGCCGACGATCAGTTCGCGCGCCTTCGGGCGGACGATGGTCGGCTGCACCAGCAGGCCATCGATGCGCGCATCCGGCCGCAGCTGGCGCGCACGCGACAGGATCGCGTTGGCCGCGCTCTGCACCGCCGGCAGCGTGGACAGGTTCAGGCGCACGCCGTCCACTTCCGACTTGTGCGGGATGTCCGGTGACAGGATCTTCAACGCGACCGTGGCACCGCGTTCCAGCAGCGGCTGCGCCAGGTCCATCGCCTCGTGCGCATCACGCGCGTGCATCACCGGCGCGGACGGGATGCCGTAGGCCTTGAGCAGCTCATGCGTGGCCAGCGGGTCCAGCCACTGCTGGCCATTGGCCAGCGCAGCATCAACCAACGCTCGCGCGGCCGTCGCATCGACATTGAAGTCCTGCGGCAGGCTGGGCGGCGTTTCCATCAACGCGCTCTGTGCCTCGCGATAGCGCACCAGATGCTGGAAGCCACGTACGGCCTCCGCCTCGGTCGGATAGGTCGGCACCCGTGCTGCGTTGAGCGTGGCGGTGGCCTGGTCGTCGTTGCCCAGCCACACGGCGAACACCGGCTTGTCGCGATGATGGCGCGGGCGCAGGCCGAGCGTGCGGGTGAGGGCCTGCGCCGCGTCGGCGGACGAGGTAAACGCGGTGGGCACGTTGACCACCATCACCGCGTCGTTCTCGTTGTCGGCCAGCAGTGCTTCGATGGCCGCGGCATAGCGCTCGCCATCGGCATCGACCACGATGTCGACCGGATTGCTGCGCGACCAGCCCTGCGGCAATACCGCATCGAGCTTCTGCACCGTGCTGTCGGACAGGGTGGCCAGCGTGCCACGCAATGCGATGAGTTGGTCCACGGCCAGGCGACCGACACCACCACCATTGCTGAGGATGGCCAGGCGGCGACCGGGGAAGGTACCCAGCCGCCCCAGCGATTCGGCAGCGGTGAACAGTTCGTCCAGCGCGCCGACGCGCAGCAGGCCGGCGCGGTTGAAGGCTGCACCGTACACATCATCGGCGCGGGCCAGGGCCTGCACATGGGTATCGCGGCTGCCCGGCTGCACGCGCTCGGCGCGACCGGACTTCACCACCACCACCGGCTTGGCGCGGGCGGCGGCACGCGCGGCCGACATGAACTTGCGCGCGTCCTTGATCTGCTCGACATACAGCAGGATGGCGCGGGTGCGGTAGTCGGTGGCGAAGTAGTCGAGCAGGTCGCCGAAGTCGACGTCCATCGTGTCGCCCAGCGAGACCACGGCGGAGAAGCCCACCGAGCGCGCCACGCCCCACTCCACCAGCGCGGCGGCAATGGCCGAGGATTCGGAGATCAGGGCGAGGTCGCCGGCCTGCGGGAAGTGCGCGGCGATGCTGGCATTGAGTCGCGCGTGCGGCGCGATGACGCCCAGGCAATGCGGCCCGAGGATGCGCAGGCCATGCTTGCGCGCCACCGCCTCTACCTGTGCGGACAACGAACCCGGGCCTTCGCCCAGGTGCGCGGTGAGGATGATCGCCGCCTGCACGCCACGCTCTGCAGCGGTACGCACCACTTGCGGCACGATCGCCGCCGGCGCGGTGATCACCACCAGGTCGGGCACCCAGTCCAGGTCCTTCAAGCGCTTGACCGTGCGGATGCCATCGATCTCGGCGTGCCGCGGGTTGATCCACGCCACCTTGCCGGGGAAGCCGGTGCCGCGCAGGTTGCGCATCACCGCACGGCCGGCCGAGCGCTCACGCGGGCTGCCGCCGATCACCGCGACCGACTGCGGACGGAAGACGGACTGCAGGTGGTAGGTACTCATGCGCCTACGGTACCCAAATTCCGTGGCGATGGGGTCGGAGGAAGGGTCGGATCCCTTTTCGCAGGAAAGGGCTCCGACCCCTGCTGCGGATATCCGGGGTCAGAGCCCTTCGCTGCGCGAAGGGATCCGACCCCGGCGTGCACGTTTTGTTACAGCAGCGTGCCGTGCAGGATCAGCGCGGCGATGCTGAAGTAGATCACCAGGCCGGTCACATCCACCAGGGTGGCCACGAACGGGGCCGAGGCGCTGGCCGGGTCGAAGCCGAGCCGCTTCAGGACGAAGGGCAGCATCGAGCCGGACAGCGAGCCGAAGGTGACGATGCCGACCAGCGCGGCGCCGATGGTGATCGCCAGCAGGATCCAGTGCTCGCCGTAGTCATGCAGGCCGCCCAGCTGCCAGATCACGATGCGCACGATCGCCAGGCAGCCGAGGATGGCACCCAGCACCATGCCGGTCGGAATCTCGCGGATGGCCACCTTCCACCAGTCGCGCAGGCGCAGTTCACGCAGCGCCAGGCTGCGGATCAGCAGCGAGGTGGCCTGCGAACCGGAATTGCCGCCCGAACTCATGATCAGTGGGATGAACAGGGTCAGCACCACCGCGCGCGCCAGTTCGTCCTCGTAGTGCTGCATCGCGCTGGCGGTCAGCATCTCGCCCAGGAACAGCACGCTCAGCCAGCCGGCGCGCTTGCGCAGCATCTCGAAGAAGCCGATCTGCATGTACGGCTTGTCCAGCGCTTCCATGCCGCCGAACTTGTGCGCGTCCTCGGTGGATTCCTCGATCAGCGCATCGAGCACGTCGTCCACGGTGACGATGCCGAGCATCTGCTGCTGCGCGTCGACCACCGGGATCGCCAGCAGGTCGTGACGGCGGATCAGCCGCGCCACTTCTTCCTGGTCCATCAGCGCGTCCACCGTCACCGGCGGATTGACCTGGGCCACGTCCAGGATCGATTCCTCGGGCAGGCCGGTGATCAGCCGGCGCATGGTCACCACCTGCTGCAACTGCTGGGTGGCCGGCTCCAGCACGTAGATCGCATACACCGTCTCGCGGGTACGCTCGACCTGGCGGATGTGCTGCAGGGTCTGCGCCACGGTCCAGCTGGCGGGTACCGCCACGTACTCGGTGGTCATCAGCGCGCCGGCGGTGTTCGGCGGATAGCTCAGCAGCTTCTGGATGGCCTGGCGGGCGTCGGTGCCCAGCAGCGGGATCAGCCGCGCGCGTTCTTCCTCATCCAGCTCGTGGACGATGTCGGTGGCGCGATCGTCAGCCATCAGCCCGAGCAGGGCAGCGGCGCGTGCCGGCGGCAGCGCGGCCACCAGCTCACCGCTGCGGTGCAGTTCCGGCGCTTCCAGCATCTTCACTGCACGCGGCAACGGCAGCGCGGCCAGCGTTTCCGCAGCGCGGGCCAGTTCCAGTGTGTTGAGGAATTCCACCGCATCGGCGGTGTTGTAGTTCGCCAGCGGTGCGGCCAATGCGGCGGCATCGGCCACCGGGCGCAGCAATTGCTTCTGGTTCATCGGTTTTGCCTTGTGGGGGTGCGACCTCGCGCAACGCCAACGCAGGCAAACCGTCCCGATGTCAGGCGGTGGCCATCGCTGGCGTCGAACGAGGTCGACTTCTACTGTCGCTGGACATGGGTTGGGGACTCCGGGATGCGTGTGCCGGCGGACGCGCCGCCAGCGGCGGGCAGTCTGGACCCGCGGGCCATGCAGGTCAACCCGGCATCCCTGCGCCGGGCGCCGGCCGGCCGGTTGTTCTCGTGCATACACCAACCGGCGCGCATAATGGCCGGGTGGCGCTCGCCACGCTTTCCCCACCCGAACGGACGCACTGCGGGCTTCCCCGATGACCAGGTATTCCCATGCATAGCGGCGGTCTGGAACTGGCCCTGGTGCTGCTGCTGGCGGCGGTCATTGCCGTGCCGGTGTTCAAGAAGTTCGGCTTCGGCGCGGTGCTGGGCTACCTGGCGGCCGGCGTGGTGCTGGGCCCGGACGGGCTGGGCTTCGTGCAGGACGCCGACCGCATCCTCGGCGCGGCCGAGATCGGCGTGGTGATGCTGCTGTTCGTGATCGGCCTGGAGCTGTCGCCGGCACGCCTGAAGGTGATGCGGCGCTCGGTGTTCGGCGCGGGCGCGGCGCAGGTGGCGATGTCCGGGCTGGTGCTGGGCGGCCTGCTGCTGCTCGACCACTTCCAGTGGAAGAGCGCGCTGGTGGTCGGTGTTGCGCTGGCGCTGTCATCCACCGCGGTAGGCCTGCAGCTGCTGTCCGAGCACAAGGCGATCAACAGCGACCATGGCCGGCTGGGTTTTGCCATCCTGCTGTTCCAGGACCTGATCGCGATCCCGCTGCTGGCGGCCATCCCGCTGCTGGGCGGGGCGAAGAACGAGACCCTGCGCTGGGAAGACGCCGCCGTGGCCCTCGGCGCGCTGACCGTGGTGATCCTGTGCGGACGACCGGTGCTGCGCAAGGTGTTCAGCATCATCGCCCGCACCCGCAGCCCGGAAGTGTTCACCGCCACCGCCCTGCTGGTGGTGCTGGGCACTGCCTGGTTCATGCAGGAAGCGGGCCTCAGCCCCAGCCTGGGCGCGTTCCTGGCCGGGGTGCTGCTGTCCGATTCGGAGTTCCGGCACGAACTGGAAGCGCAGATCGAGCCGTTCAAGGGCCTGCTGCTGGGGCTGTTCTTCATCGCCGTGGGCATGGGCATCGATCTCGACCGCATCGCCGCAGAGCCGTGGCTGATCGCCGCCGGCGTGGCGATCCTGCTGGTGGTCAAGTTCAGCCTGCTGTATGTGATTGGCCGTATTGCAAAGCTCAGTCCGCGGCAGTCGCTGCTGCTGGGCAGCGTGCTGTGGCTGGGGGGCGAGTTCGCCTTCGTGGTGTTCAACGAAGCGCAGCGCGCGCACCTGCTCGGCAACGCCAATCACGATCGGCTGGTGGCGATCGTCGGCCTGTCGATGGCGATCACGCCACTGCTGATGATCGCGCTGCTCAAGCTGCTCGGCCAGGAGAAGGCCCCACCGCGCGGGACCGCCGAGGCCGACACGGTGGCACCGGACAACCGGCCCAAGGTGCTGATCGCCGGCATGGGCCGCTTCGGCCAGGTGATCGCGCGCCTGCTGACCGCACAGAAGGTGCCGTTCGTGGCACTGGAGGCGAACCCGGACACGGTGGCCGACCTGCGCCGCTTCGGCAACCAGCTGTACTACGGCGACCCGACCCGCCCGGAGATGCTGCGTGCAGCGGGTGGCGAGCACATCGATGTGTTCGTCATCACCGTGGACGACCCGGAGACCAACCTGCGCGCGGTGCGCATGGTGCGCCGGCTGTACCCGGACGCGAAGGTGCTGGCGCGTGCACGCAACCGCCAGCATGCCTGGCGACTGATGGACATGTCGGCCGAGCCGTTCCGCGAAGTGTTCGGCACCAGTCTGGAAATGAGCGGGCGCGTGCTGACCGCATTGGGCGTGGCACCGGACGTGGCCGAGCGCCATGTGCAGCGCTTCCGTGAGCATGATGAGCAGCTGCTGCGCGACCAGTACCTGGTGTACGACGACGAGGCCGCGGTGATCCAGACCTCGCGTGATGCGCGCAACGACCTGATGCACCTGTTCGAGGCCGACGCGGAAAGGGACGACAAATAGGCGTGCCGACCAACGGTCGGCACCCACCACAGATTGAGGTTGCGGATTCCGGCAGTAGATCCACGCCATGCGTGGATGCTTTGGCTTCCGGGCACGATCATCCACGCATGGCGTGGATCTACCGGGTCCCGATCAGCCGTTGTCGCGCAGGAACCGCGCCATCGAGGAAACGCCCGGCACGCGCGGCTCGAACTCGCCAGCCACATCGATGAAGCCGCGCATCACCGCGATCTCGCGCGGACTGCGGTTGAGGCTGTCGCGCGCTTCAGGATCGGCGCCGGCGCGCAGCAGGCGCTGCACCAACAGCGGCAGGCCATGCAGCGCGGCCAGATGCAGCGGGCCGAAGCCGCGCGGGTCGCGTACGTCCAGGCTTACGTCCTCGTCCAGCAGGCGCTCCACTGCGGCCATCACCACCTGCTCGTCGCAGGCGGTACCCGGCTCGGCGCGCGCGCCCAGCAGCAGCAGCAGCGGCGTGACCGAACCAGCGGCGGCCTGGTCCGGTTCGGCACCGGCCAGCAGCAGGGTGTCGAGCAGGGCCAGCAGGCGCGAGCGGTCGCGGGCACTGAAACCGTACAGCGCGGCACAGTGCAGCGGACCCAGCTGCTGCGCGTCACCGGCATGCACGTCGGCACCCGCCGTGAGCAGGCGCGCGACGATGTCCGGAAGGCCCAGCGCGGAGGCCAGCATCAGCACCGTCACGCCACCCGGCAGGCGGTGTTCCAGCTTGGCGCCAGCGTCGAGCAGGGCCGAAACGATGTCCACCTGGCGCATGCTGACCGCCGCCGACAGCGGCGTCGCGCCACTGGCCGCCGCGTGCTGCGGATCGGCGCCGCGCGCCAGCAGCAGGTCGGTTACCGCCAGGTGGCCGCCACCGGCAGCACGCAGCAGCGCGGTGCAGCCCTGTGCGTCGACCGCGTCGACGGCGAAGCCCAGATCGATCAGGCGGCGCACTGCATCGACGTCACCGGCCATTGCGGCGGCCGGCAGATCGGCCTCGCGCAGGGTGCGGCGCGGCAACGGCCACACCCGCCAATCGAGCCAGTCGGCCAGATCGCGGCGACCGATCGACAGCGCCACGCCCAGCGGTGTCTGGCCGTCGGCGGCACGTGCTTCCGGCGAGGCACCATGCTGCACCAGCAGCTTAAGCGCGCCTTCGCGGGCCAATGCGGTGGCCAGGTGCAGTGCGGTCATGCCGTGGCTGTCGCGTGCCTCGCGATCAACGCCGGCCTTGAGCAGGGCCTGCTGCAGCCGCAGCCACCCCAGCCGCACCGCCAGCGACAGCGGCGGATCGCCCGCCGGCGAGGCGGCGAACGGATCGGCGCCACGCTCAAGCAGTTCCAGTGCCAGCTGTTCCAGGCCACGCGCGGCCTGGTCGTGCTGTGCGCAGGCGGCAAGGAAGCGCGCCAGGCCACCGCGGCCGGCCGGCGACAGGCCACGCTGCAGCATCACCTGCAACGCCGGCACCGCATCGATGCCGCGCGACAACAGCGCGAACATCGGCGTATCGGAGCAGGCATCACGCACATAGGGATCGGCGCCGTGGCCCAGCAGCCAGTCCACCGCACGCGGTTCCAGCGCCAACTCCGGATCGAGCAGCAGCCCGCCCAGTTCCTCCGGCTGGCACAGCCTGGCCAGCGCCGCCATGCCGTCGGTATTGCCGAAGCCCAGGGCCTCGCGCAGCAGGGTCAGCGGCGGACGGTCCGGCAGCAGGCCGCTGGCACTGGCCGCTTCGCCACGATCGGCCAAGCCATCACTGACCGCGGCCGGCAACGGATAGGACGGGTCCAGCAGGGCTACGATCGCCCAGCGGCCGGCCTCGGCGGCGTAGTCCACCGCACGGCGGCCGAGCGGATCGGTGGCATCGGCCGCGATGCCCAGTTCGACCAGGCGCTTGATCAGCAGCGGCGAGACATCCTCGGCCATCGCCGCCAGCTGCACCGCATTGCGGCCTTCGCCGTCCACCGCGACCAGGTCCGGCTTGTGCGGCAGCAGGTGCTCGATCACGGCGGCGCGACCGGCACGGGCCGCTTCCAGCCACGGCGTACGCCCCAGTGCATCGCGCGCCTCCAGATTGGCGCCCGCGCCGAGCAGCACGCCGATGATCTCGACATGGCCGGCCAGGGCCGCCTCATGCAACGCACTGCGGCGCTGGCGATCGCGGGCGTCGGCCCGTGCCTTGTGCTTGAGCAGCAGCTGCACGCCCGCCGGATCGTCATCCTCGGTGGCGGCGGCGGCCAGCAGCACCGGGGTGCCATCGGCCGGTTCGCAGCGTGCACCGCGTTCGAGCAGGAAGCGGGCCAGACGCCAGTTGCCCACCTGGCAGGCCACCGCCAGCGGCGACCAGCCATCACGGTTCAGCGCATCGACTTCGGCAGCGGCATCGCGCAGCAGCGCGGCCACCCCCGGGTCGGAACTGCGTGCGGCATGGTGCAGCGGGGTGTTGCCATCACTGTCGGTGGCACGCGAGTCGGCGCCGTTGGCGAGCAGGGTCATCACCGCTTCGGGGCGGCCATGCCAGCTGTCGCGGGTCGCCGCCAGCAGCGGGGTCATGCCCCGGTGCGGCGCATTCACATCGACGCCGCGGGCAATCAGTTCGCGCAGCAGGCGCAGGTCCGGCAGCACCGCGGCCAGCACCGCCAGACTGCGCTGGTCACGCCAGTTCGGGTCCGGCAGCGCATACGGATCGGCACCGGCCTGCAGCAGCTGCAGGCCCCGGTCGATGCGGCCCTGGCGGGCGGCTTCATACAGCGCCGGTGTCAGTTCCTGCGGCGCCATCGCCTCCAGCGGCAGGGCGTCGGCCGCCGCTGCGAACATCGGTTCGGGTTCAGCGCTGGACGCCACCAACGGGCTGGAGCGCAACGACACCAGCGGCGCAGGCGCGACCCGCTGCAGCAGCAGGTGCAGCACCGGCGACAGCAGTACGACCGCCAGCGCGGCGGGCCAGCGCGCGCTTTCCGGCAACAGGCCCGGCCAGGCCGGCAGCACCACCAGCGCGGCCAGCGCAATGACCAGCGCGGCCACGCCGAGGCCACGCCAAGCAGTCAGGTCGCGCCCCGCCAGCGCCTGCCAGTGCTGGGCCAGGCTGCCATCCAGGCGTTCGACATCGTTCCACAATGGCCAGGTGCGCCAGGCCGCCAGCAGGCCGGCACTGACCAGTACGCTCAGGCCAAGCACTGCCGCCAGGCTGCCGCTGTCACGCAGCGCTGCGAGCGGCCAGGCCAGCAGCAGCGCCAGCAACAGCGGGGCGGCTGCCCACAATGCCAGCAGCGCCGGCAGGTCCTGGCGTGCGACCACCTTCAGCGGCAGCAGCGCGCGGCTGCGGCGCCACCACGATATCGCCAACGCGAACGCGGGCTGCGCCAGTGCGGCAAGGACCGCACCCGGAACGCCGCCCACGGCGGCGCCCAGCGCCAGCACCGCCCCCGCGGCGAAGGCAATTGACAGAATGCGCGGACGGGAGGCGTCAGTCATAGTGGCGCGGCATCAGGCTGGCCACCGACGGCGGCACCTGCAGGTAGAACCCGCGCTCGCTCATTTCGCTGCGGACCTTTTCCGGGTCAGCCTGCGCCAGGCGGCGCTGGGCATCCAGGGCCACCTCCAGCACGAAGGCGAGCGTCCCCAGCGAGGTGAGCAGCGGCGCGGGCAGCGCGCTGAAATCATCGCGTCGGGGAACGTAGACGTAGGTGTCCGGCTTGAGTTGGCTTTTATAGACGTAGGCGTGCATGTCCGCGGGACGATAACCCGGGAAGAGCCATGATTGTGTCGGAAAGCCGACACCGGGGAAAGCCGTCAGCCGACGATGGCGGCGCGATCGGCGGCGTTTCGCCTGCGGGGTTCAGCAATGTGGCGGCGACGTTCAGGCTGCGCCGCCGCCACACGGGCGCTTACTTGACCTTGGCGTAGGTGCCCTTCAGCGCGACACCCGCGAGGATGGTACCGGCGTAGCACTCATAGTTGGTGCTGCTCTTGAACTCGTTCTTCTTGTAATAGCTGACGATGTCGACCACGGCGTTGGCGCCGCGCGACTTGGCACCGTCCTGCAGCGCGCGCAGTGCCGACAGCGCAACCCAGCGGCAGGCCTCGGCATCGCTCTTGTTGGCGGCGTTGGTCTTCTTGTTGGTCACGTCTTCGCCCAGGCGCTGCTGCACGCTGACCGGCTGGCCGGCCAGATAGAAGCGCACGCTGCCGTCGATGCCGGCGTCCTTGGCGGCCTGCGAATTGACCAGTTCCTGCAGGGACTGTTCGACACGCGTGTCGCGGGCGGAAGCGGTGGAAGTCAGGGCCAGCAGCGCGGTAGCCGTGGCGATCATGAGAGTGCGGCGCATCGGAACATCTCCTTGTCGAGGGTGCGGGGGTAACGGGAACGGTGTGTTGGCGCAGTGGATCACTCGCTCCAGCGGCGGAACACCAGCGAGGTGTTGATGCCGCCGAAGGCGAAGTTGTTGCTCATCACGTACTCGGCCTGCAGTTCGCGGCCCTGCCCGGTGATGAAGTCGAGCTGGCCACAGCGCGGGTCGACCGCGGCCAGGTTCAGGGTGGGCGCGAACCAGCCGGCACGCATCATCTGGATGCTCACCCAGGCCTCGAACGCGCCACAGGCACCCAGCATGTGGCCGACGTAGCTCTTCAGCGAGCTGATCGGCACGCGGCTGCCGAACACCTGTGCGGTGGCCTGGGTCTCGGCGATGTCGCCGTGGTCGGTGGCGGTGCCATGGGCGTTGACGTAGTCGATCTGCGCCGCGTCCAGGCCGGCGTCCTCCAATGCCAGGCGCATGGCCTGGGCCATGGTGTCGGCACTGGGCTGGGTGACGTGCTGGCCATCGCTGTTGGTTCCGTAGCCGACCACCTCGGCAAGGATGGTGGCGCCGCGCGCCTGCGCGTGTTCCAGGTCTTCCAGGATCAGCGTGCAGGCGCCCTCGCCCAGCACCAGGCCATCGCGGCCGGCATCGAACGGGCGTGGCGTGGTCTGCGGCGCGTCATTGCGCACGCTGGTGGCGAACAGCGTGTCGAACACCGCTGCAGCGGTAGCATCGAGCTGCTCGGCACCGCCGGCCACCATCACCGTCTGCTTGCCGCTGCGGATGGCTTCATAGGCCGCGCCCACACCCTGGCTGCCCGAGGTGCAGGCGCTGGAGGTGGTGTACACGCGCCCGGACAGGCCGAAGAACACGCCGATGTTGACCGGCGCAGTGTGGCTCATCATCTTCAGGTAGGTCGTGGCGCTGATGCCATCCGTGGTGAATTCGTTGAGCATGCGCCCGAATTCGCCGGTGGCCTCGTGGCTGCCGGACGAGGAGCCATAGGCCACGCCGGTACGGCCACTGCGCAGCACCGGATGCTCATGCAGGCCGGCCTCGCGCAGCGCCACCTCGGTGGCGCGCACCGACATGATCGCGACCTTGCCCATCGAGCGGGTGGTCTTGCGGTTGTAGTTCGGCGGCAGCTCGAAGTCCTGCGCCGGCGCGGCCAGCTTGGTGTTCAGCCCGGCATAGACATCCCACTCGGGCATCGCACGCACCGCGTTGCGGCAGCTGCGCAGGTGTGCCTCGATGGTCGGCCAGTCGTGGCCGAGTGGACTGATGGCGGCGGCGCCGGTGACCACCACGCGACGATCGGCGGCCATCAGAGCATGCCTCCGTTCACCGAGATCACCTGCCGGGTGATGTAGCCGGCCGGTTCGGACAGCAGGAACGCCACGGTAGCCGCCACTTCGTCCGGGCGGCCAACGCGGCCGGCGGGAATCAGCTTGAGCGCGTGTTCAACCACTTCGTCGTTGAGCATTTCGGTCTCGATCAGGCCCGGGGCCACGCAGTTGACGGTGATCTGGCGGCTGGCCAGTTCCAGCGCCAGGGCCTTGGTGGCGCCGATGATGCCGGCCTTGGCGGCACTGTAGTTGACCTGCCCGCGGTTGCCGGCCAGTCCGGAGACCGACGACAGGGTGACGATGCGGCCCGGCTTGCGCCGCCGCACCATCGGCATGATCAGCGGATGCAGCACGTTGTAGAAGCCATCCAGGTTGGTGTGGATGACCTGGTCCCAATCGTCCGCTGACAGCGCCGGGAAGGCGCCATCGCGGGCGATGCCGGCATTGCAGACCACGCCGTAGTACGCGCCGTGCGCTTCGACATCGGCCTCCAGAGCGGCCCGCGCAGACGCGCGGTCGGCCACGTCGAACACCAGCACGCGGGCCTGCTGGCCCAGTGCCTGGATCTCGGCGACCACCGCCTGTGCTTCATCCACGCGGCTGCGGCAATGCACCACCACGTCGAAGCCATCGCGCGCGATGCGCAGCGCGATGGCCCGGCCGATGCCCCGGCTGGCGCCGGTCACCAGCACGCTTCGATTCCCTGTCATGCCTGTCCACTCTCCAGATAGGCCATCGCGTCGGCCGGTTCGAACACCGAGACGTTGGCTGTCGCCCATTCTTCCTCGCCTGCCAGGATGCGGCAGGCGAACATCCCCAATCCATTGTCACCCAACAGCTCGCAGCGCGCCTGCACGCGCAGCCGCGAACCGCTGGGGAAGCTGCTGCGCGCGCTGCTGTAGCGGCGGCTGCCGAGCAGGAAGCCCAGCTGCGGTGGCCTGCCGGCCGCACGCGCGCGGCAACCGGCCCAGGCCGCGATGGCCTGCGCCATGTACTCGATGCCGACCCATGCCGGCACCTGGTCATCCTCGACGAACAGGCCGGCCTCGGGCACCACCAGTTCGGCCTCGATGGCGTCCTGGTCCCATTGCGTGATGCGCTCCAGCAGGCACATGTCCTGGCGGTGCGGCACCACGTCTTCGATCGCGTACAACGTGTTCATCGACGCTCCAGTGCCAGCACGGCATTGCTGCCGCCGAAGGCGAACGAATTGCTCAGCACCCGCCGCGGCGGCTGCGCAAGGCGCGTGCCCGGTGCGACCAGCGGCAGCACCGGCAGTGCCGGGTCGGCCACGCCGTCCCACCAGTGCGGCGGCAGCAGCTGCTGCGGGTTCTCGGCCAGCACGATCCAGCACAGCGCCGCCTCGATGGCACCCGAGGCACCCAGCGTGTGGCCGGTCAACGGCTTGGTCGAACTGGCCGGCACGTGGCTGCCCAGCACCTGCGACACGGCCAGGCTTTCCATCGCATCGTTGTGGCCGGTCGCGGTCCCATGCAGGTTCACATAGTCCACTTCGCCGGCGGCCCAGCCAGCACGCTGCAGCGCCTGCTGCAGGGCGTCGATGGCGCCCAGGCCCTGCGGGTCCGGGGCGGACATGTGGTGGGCGTCGGCCGACTCGCCCCACCCCGCCAGGCATACCGGGCCGGGTTCGCGGGTGAGCAGGAACAGCGCGGCGCCTTCGCCGATGTTGATACCAGTACGATGCTGCGAGAACGGATTGCAGCGTTGGGCCGAGACCGATTCCAGCGCGCTGAAGCCGGCCACGGTGAAGCGGCACAGCGAATCGGCGCCACCGGCGATCACCGCATCGACGATGCCGGCGCGCAGCATGCGTGCAGCCGACATCAGCGCCTTGGCACTGGACGAGCAGGCAGTGGACAGGGTCCATGCCGGCCCCTGTGCGCCACTGCGCTGGCGCACGAACTGCGCGGCGGTGCCCATTTCCTGCTGGGCGTAGTCAAAGCCCTGCGGCCACTGGCCCTGTTCGGCATGGCTGCGCAATGCCTGCTCGGATTCACCAATGCCCGAGGTGCTGGTGCCCAGCACCACCGCCACGCGCTCGGCGCCATGGCGGGCGATCGCCGCGGCCACTGCCGGCGCGATCTGAGCCAATGCCACGTCCAGCAGGGCATTGTTTCGCCCGCGCAGGGCCACCGGCAGATCATCCAGCGCCGGCAGCGGCGTGCGTACTTCTCCCAGCGCCAGGGTGCGCCCCGGCAACAGGCTGTCGTTGTCGCTGAGCCCGCCCGGCGCGTCGGCGAACAGTGCCGACGTCACTGCGGCGCGGCCAGCGCCGAGTGCACAGACCACACCCAGGTCGTTCAGGTAGATCGGTGCGCTCATCGGTCCGGCCCGGCCATGTCGATCGATTCGATGCGCAGCGCATAGCCTTCGGCGCGGTTGTCCAGCTGCACGCTGCCATCGTCCAGCCGCTGCAGGTGCAGCCACACGGTGCCCTCACGCGACAGGCTGCGCTGATAGCCATCATCACTGACCTGCCAGCCCGCCGGCAGCACGGCGGCAATGGCCGCGGTCGGCCACAGCGCGAACTGCAGGTCATCCAGCACGCGCTCGGCGCGCACCTGCGGTGGCAGCCATGGCGCGCGCTGCTGGGTCAGCTGCTGGCCGTCCCATTGCAGGCGCACGCCGGTCTGGCCCATCGCCTGCACGGCCAGCTGCACCTGCTGGGCGTCGGCTTCCAGCAGCGCGTCGAGATCGCGCTCATGCGTGCCGAAGCGGAAATGCAGCTGCTGCTGCAGCGCCAGCGGCGCCGGCAGGCTGGCTGGCGCCAGGCGCAGCGGCGGCAGTTCCACCTGCGGTTTCGGCATGCGGCCGGCACAGGCGGCCAGCAGCAGGCACAGCAGCAGCACCGCAGTACGGGCGATCACGCGCCGCACAGCTGCTCCAGCACGCGCATGCGGCGGCCACTGTCGTCGGCCACGTAGGGGTTGTTGGTGTCCCAGGCGTAGCCGGCCAGGATGGAGCTGATCATGTCGCGCACTTCGGGCTGCTGTTGCGGGTGGTAGATGATCTTCTGGAAACCGCCCTGGTACCAGCTTTCGACGAAGCGGCGGAAGGTCTTCACGCCCGCCCGCAGCGGGACCGAGAACTCCGCTTCCCAGTCCACGGCTTCGCCGGCGTAGCGGCGCGCCAGGCATGCGCTGGCCAGCTGCGCGGACTTGAAGGCGATGGTCACGCCGGACGAGAACACCGGGTCGAGGAACTCGCCGGCATTGCCCAGCAGGGCATAGCCCGGCCCCCACAACGAACTGACATTGGCCGAGTAGCCGGTGATGCGGCGTACCGGCAGCACCGCCCATTCGGCATTGGCCAGCAGCCGGGTCAGGTTCGGATCCTCGCCGACGATCGCCTGCAGTTTCTGCAGGTCGTCACCCTCGTAGCGCTCGAAGAACGACGGCTCGGCGACCACGCCCAGCGAACAGCAGCCATTGGAGAACGGGATCGTCCAGTACCAGACGTCGATGTGCTCGGGGTGGGTGGTGATCAGGATCTTGTTGCGATCGAAGTCCGCTTCGGCCGGAATGTTGTCGCGCACGTGGCAGAAGATCGCGCCGCGCACCGGGAAGTTGGACGGCGACTCCAGCTGCAGCAGCCGCGGCAGCAGCCGCGCGAAGCCGGAGGCATCGAGGATGAAATCGGCCTCGATGCGGTATTCACTGCCGTCCGGGCGACGTACCGTCACCGCCGGTTGCTCGCCCGGCTCGACCGCAAGCACTTCGTCGCCGAAGCGCAGCGTGGTGCCCATGCGCTCGGCGCCGCGTGCCAGCACGTTGTCGAAGTCGGCGCGCTGCACCTGGTAGGTGGTGCCCCAACCCGGCGAGAACTTCTTCCTGAAATCGAACGCAGTACGCGCTTCGCCGTGCACGAAGGCGGCACCGTTCTTGTACTGGAAGCCCGCCTCGACCACGTCCTGCAGCAGGCCGGCCGCCTCGATGTACTCCATGCTCTGCGGCAGCAGGCTTTCGCCGATGGAGAAGCGCGGGAACTGCTGGCGCTCCAGCATCAGGACCTGGCGGCCCTGCTGGCGCAGCATCGCCGCGGCCACGGAACCGGCCGGGCCGGCGCCGATGATCAGGATTTCAGTGCGTTCGACAGCATCCACAGCAGTGTTCATCGGTGCGTCCTTGTTGCTCGATCAAGTGGAAAGAAGGAAGTCGGAAAACAGGCTCAGGCCGGCGGCAGATCGTGCGGCGGCGGACGGAACAGCGGCGAGATCAGCCAGACCAGGCCGATGCCGAACAGCAGGGTCAGGCCGAACGCGCGCAACGCCGGGGTCTGCGACAGGCCCAGCAGGCCGAACGACAGCCAGGTGCTGGCCGCGCCCACGCACACGGCCAGCCAGGCACTGGCGTCGCCGCGGTGCTCGATCAGGAAAATGCCGTAGTCGATGCCCATGCCCAGCAGCAGCATCAGTGCCAGCACGTTGAACAGCTGCAGCGGCTGGCCGAACAGGCCCAGCAGGCCCAAGGTCAATGCGCCGGCAATCAGGGTCGGCGCGAACACGCGCCAGGCCTGGCGGCGGTAGCGCAGCCACAGCGCGCCGAACACCAGCACGATGCCGACCACCAGCAGCCCGCCCATCAGCTTGCGGTAGTGGCCCAGCAGCTGCGAGAAGTCGGCGGTGCGATCCACCCAGCGCACACCGGGCAGGCCCTCGGCCGCGCCGCGCAGGGTGGCCAGCGCATCCGCGCGCGACAGGTCATCGACCATCACCACGCTGATCATCTGCCCGCCGACCTGGCCCACCCACAGGTGCCGGAACGGCTGCGAGGCCGGCGAGGCCAGGAACGCTTCGGCGGTGAGTGGCGCGTCCGCGAACGGCGGTCGCTGCAGTGGCTCTCCCACGGTCTCGGACACGGCCGCAAGCACACCCGGTTCAACCTTCGCAGTCAGCGCCGCATCGGCCTGCTGGCGCGACGGCGACGGCAGCCAATCGCTGATCGCGCGATAGCCCCCAATGCGCTTCTGGTTGGCCAGTACGCGCAGGCGTTCGGTCAACGCTTCCTCACGCTGCAGCAGCTGCGCCGCGTCGGTGCCCTGTACCAGGTAGAACTGTGCCGGGCTGGGCATGCCCAGCAGCTGGCTCAAGCGGATCTGCTGCGCCATCAGCGCGGGCGGCGACGATTGCAGGCTGCGCAGGTCGTCGTTGCTGTGCAGGCGGGCGATGCCGATTGCAGCCAGTGCCAGCGTGATCACCACGAACACCGTCACCGGCCGGCGCCCCTGTAGGCGCGGGAAGCGCTCCAGCGTGTTGCCCAGCCACTGCGAGAAACGGGTCTGGCGGATCTCGCCGCCATCCAGCCACGGGAACCAGAAAATCACCGTAAGGAAGGCGGCGGCCAGGCCGACCACCGAGAACAATGCCATCTGGCGCAGGCCCGGGAACGGGGCCAGGCCCAGTGCCAGGTAGGCCAGCGCACTGGTCAGCAGGGCCAGCCACAGGCCGGGCAGCAGGTGCCGCAGCAGTTTCCAGCGACGATCAGCCGGTTCGGCCTGGCGCGAAGCGAACCAGTGGATGCCGTAGTCCTCGGCCACGCCCACCAGCGACGCACCAAACACCAGGGTCAGCACATGCACCTTGCCAAACACCAGCACGGTCACCGCCAGCGCCACGCCACAGCCGATCAGCAGTGAGGCGGCAACCAGCAGGATCGGTCGCAGCGAACGGAACGCCAGCCACACCAGCAGCAGCACCGCGGCCAGCGAGCCCCAGCCGATCGTGTTGATCTCCTGGTTGGCCTGCACCGCCGCCGCTTCGGCGTGCAGCGGCACACCCGCATGCAGGATTTCCAGTTCTGGCGCCGCCGCCCTGGCGGCCAGCCCGGCACGTTCCAGCAGGCCGTCGAGATGGCGCTCGCCGTCAAGCTGGAACGCCGACCCCGGGGTGTCGAACTGCAGTACGGCCCAATGCCTGCCCTCGGCTTCGAGCAGGCCGTCATCGCCCAGCCGCAACCCCGACCCCTGCGCCCGCTGCTGCCACCATTGCGGCCACAGCGACAGCGGGTCCTGGCGCCAATCGGTCAGGCGCGGGGCGCCCATCGGACCGTACAGCGCAGCCAACGCCTGCTCGGCCAACGCGCCCGGCTCGCTGCCCTGCAGCTGCTCGCGCTGGGCCGGGGTCAGCAGGCGGTCGCGGTACGGCGCGTAGAACGCGCGCGCCTCGTCGAACCAGCCTTCGATCGAACCGCTGGGCACCAGCAACGCACTGTCGGCATCCGCCGCCATCGCCGCAGCGAACGCGGCCTGTGCGCGCTTGGCGGCGGCGCCATCCTTGCTGCCCAGCAGCACCACCACCTGGCGCGAGCTGCCGTCGGCGATGCGCCGGGTGACGTCACTCAACAGGCGGTCATGCGCGTCCTGCGGCAGCAGGGCGAGGATGTCGGTGTCGATCCGCGACTGCTGGCTCCACAGGCGCCATTGCTGCGCACCCAACACCAGCAGGAGCACCAGCCAGGCGATGCCCAGCCAGTGCCACCAGCGCCGCAACCGGTCCGGCCCGTTCGATGCTGCCCCCTCACTCAAAGCGGCGCGCCTCGTCGGCGGTGAGCGTGGCCGGCGCTTCGCTCAGTGCACTGAACTGGATCTGCGTGCGGTCCTTGTTGGCCTCGACGATCTCGACCTGGCGCACGTAGCGGTCACCTTGCAGGGTCAGCGACTGGAACGCCTTGGCCAGCATCGCCGACTTCGGCGTCAGCCGCAGCCGCCAGCCCTGCCCTTCACGGCTGGCCGCCACGTTGAACTGGCCGGACAGCGCCTGCACGTCTCCACTCATCAGCGCGAACATGATCGCGTTCACCGAACGCATCGCCGGCTGCTGCCGCGCATCGAGCTCGACACGGGTGCTGCCATCGCGCTGGCGGCTGAGGATGCGGTCGGCGGTGACCACCACTTCGGAGGGGAACGGCTTGAGCGTGGTCCAGATCACGCCGTGCTGGCGCGCGACCACGAACCGGCCCTGCGAGCGCAGCGGGTTCTTGAAGCCGCTGACCTGCTTTTCCTGGCTGAACTGGCCGCGCAGCACGTCCGGCCGCGCCACCGCCTGGGTGATCGCATCGATGGCGGGGTCGGCGGCCTGCACCTGCGGTGCGGCAATGAACATCAGCGCGCACAGCAGCACGCTGGAAAGACGGGCAAGCATGTTCACGGCGCAGGCACTCCCAGGCGTTCCCACAGTACCGGCGGGCACTGGTACAGCATTTCCTTGCTGGCCGCGTCCACCGCGACCTGGATGGTCATCGCACGGGTCAGCACCTGGCCGCTTTCCGCATCAAGGATCTCGTACTCGATCTTCAGCCGGTTCTCCCATTCCACGATGCGCGCAATCACGCGCAGCGCCTGGTTGAACAGCAGCGGGCGCACGTACTTCACCCGCGCATCGACCACCGGCCACAGGTAGCCCGATTCGAGCATCTGCGGGTAGTCGTAGTCGTAGCGCCCGAGCAGCGCGCAGCGCGCGATCTCGAAGTACTTGAAGTAGTTGCCATGCCAGACCACGTTCATCGGATCGCAGTCATGGAAGGCGGGGGTCAACGCAATTTCGCCAACCCGTTCAATAGCCTCATTCACCGGCATACAGCTCCCAACGTTGCGCGCGGATCTCCACCAGCAGTTCCCGCAGTTCGCGATCCAGCGCGCGGTCTTCTTCAACCAGGGCGATGCGCTGCCCCAGGTCGGCGTACATGTCGGCCAGACTGCCATGCAGCTGGGCGTTCAGGCCAACCCGTTCGCGCAGCGCCAGGCCCTGGCGGGCGGCGATCAGCATTGCGGCCACCACCTGCTCGGTCAGCTCGATCACGCGCAGGCAGTCGCGCGCGGCGATGGTGCCCATGCTGACCTTGTCCTGGTTGTGGCACTCGGTGGAGCGCGAAAACACGCTGGCCGGCAGGGTCTGCTTCAGCGCTTCGGCCGTCCAGGCCGACACGCTGATCTGCAGCGCCTTCAGGCCATGGTTGATGGCCGCGCGCGGGCCGGTGGCCGCCGACAGGTTGGCCGGCAGGCCATGGTTGTAGCGGGCATCGACCACCAGCGCCAACTGGCGGTCGAGCAGATCGGCCACGTTGGCTACGGTGTTCTTCAGGGTGTCCATCGCCAGCGCGATGTGGCCGCCGTAGAAGTGGCCGCCATGCAGGATGCGCTCGCCATCGGCATCGATCAGCGGATTGTCGTTGGCGCTGTTCAGTTCGGTTTCGATCAGCTGGCGCAGGAACGGCAGGCTGTCCTCCAGCACGCCGATCACGTGCGGCGCGCAGCGCAGCGAATAGCGGTCCTGCAGGCGCTGTTCATTGCGTGGCGGACGCTCGCTGTGCAGGTCGCTGCGCAGGCGCGCGGCGATGCGGCCCTGGCCCGGGTGCGGCTTGGCCGCGAACAGGGTTTCGTCGAAGTGGTGCGCGTTGCCGTCGCTGGCCAGCACGTTGAACGCGGTCAGGCGCGTGGCCATCCGTGCCAGGTAGTCGGCGCGCTGCCAGGCCAGGCAGGCCAGGCCGGTCATCACCGCGGTGCCGTTCATGATCGCCAGGCCTTCCTTCGGCCGCAGCTTCAGCGGGATCATGCCGATCTTCGCCAGCACCTCGGCAGCAGGCTGCACGCGGCCATCGTGCAGCACCTCGCGCTCGCCGCACAGCACCGCCGCCACGTAGGACAGCGGGGTCAGGTCACCACTGGCCCCCACCGAGCCTTCGGCCGGGATCATCGGCAGCACGTCGTGTTGCAGCAGCGTGGCCAGGCCTTCCAGCAGCGGCAGGCTGACACCGGACATGCCACGCACCAGCGACGCCAGGCGCGCGGCCAGCACCGCACGGGTCTCGACCGGGTCCAGGTAACGGCCCAGGCCGCAGCCATGGTAGGTGTACAGGTGGTGCGGCAGTTCAGCCACCAGTGCCGGCGGGATGTTCACCGTGCACGAATCGCCATAGCCGGTGGTCACACCGTAGATCACGCCATCCTCGCGCAGCAGGCGGTCAAGGAAGTCGGCACCGCGCTGGATGTGCGCGCGGAACGCCGGCGCGTCGCTCAGTGCGGCCTCGCACTGGCGCTGGGCCAGGGCAACCACGTCTTCGATGGTCAACGGTGCATCGCCAAAGCGGCACACGGGTACGGCGTCAGTCGTCATGCGGAGCCTGATCCCAGAAGGGGAAGAAATTGAACCAATCCAACGGGGACTGGATGACCTGGAGTTCCAGCCAGCGCGCGAAGCGCTGTGCCTGTTCGGCAAGTGCCGCGTCGCGCGAGCCACGCGGCAGCACGATGCGTTCGGCGAACTGTTCAAAAGCCACGCGATAGCCCTCGCCCTGGTGCAGGCAGGCCATGGTGTAGACCGGGCAGCCCAGCGCGGCGGCCAGCACATAGGCGCCGATCGGGAACGGGGCGCGATGGCCGAGGAAATCGGCGGTGACGCTGCGACCGCCCTGCACCGGCGTGCGGTCGCCGACGATGGCGACGAAGCCCCCCGCCGCCACGCGCTCGGCCAGCATCATCGCTGTGGCCGGCCCCATTCCGGTCACCTGCACCAGCTCCACCGCCGCCAGCGGGTCCAGCCGCTGCAGCAGGCGGTTGAAGCGCTGCGCATGCGCGGTGTGCACCAGCACGGTGATGCGGAACCCCGGCACCTGTTCGGCCAGCACCTGGCACAGTTCCAGGCAGCCGATGTGCGCGGTGAGGATCAGACCGCCTTCGCGGCGCGCGATCTTCTGCAGCACCAGGTCGCGGTGCAGGTGGATACGGTTGGCCGGGTAGCGCCCGCCCAGGCCGAGGATCTTGTCCAGCATCGTGTCGGCGAAGGCGAAGAAGTGGCGCAGGCTGTCGCGCCGGGTTGGCGCGCGGCCGAGCACGCCGCTGTATGCCTGCAGCCGCTGCAGGTACTGCATCGAGGCCTGTCGCCCCACACGGTTACCCAGCCAATGGCAGGCCACCACTGGCCACGCGCACAGGCGGAATGGCCAGCGCCCGAACCAGCGGTGCACCCAGCACAGGAACAGCACGCCGGCCACCGATGTCGATTCGCCGATGTCGGCCCAGTGCGGGGCGTCCTGCGCGGTCGCCATCTCAGCGCTGCCCCTGCACGCGGTGCCACAGCAGGCGCGGTGCGCGCCAGAGCATGCCGAAGAACAGGCGGGTGTGCATGCGGCTGATGCGCACGTTGTCGCGCCACACATCGAAGTGCGACACGCCATCGGCGGGATAGGTCACGCGCGTGGCCAGGTGCTCGACCGGCAGCTGGCGCCAGTACAGGCGCACCATCACTTCAGTATCGAAATCCATGCGCCGGCCGATGGTCTCTTCACCGATCAGGCGCAGCACCGGTGGCAGGGGATACACCCGGAAGCCGCACATGGTGTCGCGCAGGTGCAGCGACAGCGTGTTGATCCAGACCCAGACGTGGGTGGCGTAGCGGCCATACAGGCGTGCCTTGGGAACACTGGCGTCGTAGGCCGGAATGCCGCAGATCACCGCGTCGGGATGCACACGCGCGGCCTCGATGAAGCGTGGCAGGTCAGCGGTATCGTGCTGGCCGTCTGCGTCGATCTGCAGCACGTGGCTGTAGCCGCGCGCGCCGGCTTCAGCAAAACCGGCCAGCATCGCCCCACCCTTGCCCTGGTTGGCGTCCAGGCGCAGCAGGTCGACGCCCTGGCGCTGTGCCAGCGTGCGCAGCACCGCCGCGCACGCCTCATGCGAACCATCGTCGACCAACAGGCAAGGCAGGCCAGCGGCCTGCACACCGTCGACCACCGCCACGATGGCGTGCTCGTGGTCGTAGACGGGAATCACCACCAGTGGCGCAAACGCGGCACCGGCAACGGCCGGGTCAGTCCGCATCGGCGAAAACCACCTTGCCGCTGGCATGCACGCCGTGGCTGGAGGTATAGCGGAAGGCCAGCACGTTGCGTGCGGCATCCCAGTCCAGCTGCAGGGTCAACTCATCGCCGGGGCGGGCCACGTGCTGGAACTTCACCGCGTCCATGCGCAGGAACGCGCGCGGTATCGCAAATGCCTGGCGGCCGAAACGCATCGCCCAGTCCAGCTGCGCAACACCGGGCAGGATCGCCGCCTGCGGGAAGTGGCCCTGGAACGGCCGCAGCGCCGGGTCGAGGGTCATGCGCAGCGTGGCGCTGGCGGCGTCGCGGCGGTCCCAGACCGGCACCGGCATCAGTGGCTGGAACAGCGCCGCCAATGCCGCCTGGGTCACCTTGCCCTGCGCATTGATCGGCAACGCCTTCACCAGGCGCCAGCGGCGCGGCCGGGTCACCGCGTCATGCGCCTGTGCCAGGCGCGCGCCAAGGCGCTGGCCCAGCGCGCGGCGCGCGGCGTCACCGCCCTCCAGCAGCGCCAGGTTGGCCGGTACCACCACCGCTGCCAGCTGCTCACGCTGTCCCGGCAGGACCAGCACTCTCACATCGTCCACTTCGGTGTCTTCGCGCAGCGCGCGTTCCAGCGCATCCAGCGAAACGCGGCGCTCCTCGATCTTGACGATGCGGTCGGCACGGCCCAGCAGCCGGAAGCGGCCATCGGCCAACGCTTCCACGCGGTCCTGGGTACGCCACCAATCCGGGGTTTCCAGATGCGCCGAGGCCACCGCCAGGCAGCCGTCGTCGATCCGCCACTGCACACCCGGCAACGGTTGCCACGGTGGCAGGTCGGTATCCCAGCGGCGCCAGGCGATACCCCCGGTTTCGCTGCTGCCGTAAACCTCGGTCGGTGCCACGCCCAGCCATTGCCGTACCTGGCGTGCGGCTTCTTCGGGCAGCGGGCCACCGGAGGAGAACACCGCGCGCAGGCGGCCATGCAGGCTGGCCCAGTCGAGCTGCTCGGGCAGGCGCTTGAGGTGGGCTGGCGTCGCCACCAGCACCGTGTCGGTACCGGCCAGCGCGCCCACCAGGTCTTCGTGGAAGAACCGGCGCGGATGGATCAGGCGGCCGGCGGCCAGCGGCCACAGCACCCGGAACAGCAGCCCGTAGATGTGCTGGTGGGACACCGTGCCGTGCACCTGCGCGCCTTCCAGCTGCGCGCCGAACGCGGCCTGCAGCGCTTCCACCTCACGCGCCAGCTGGTCCAGGCGCTTGCCGATCGCACTGGGCTGGCCGGTGCTGCCGGAGGTGAACACACACAGCTCGCAGGCGCGCTCGTCCAGCGCCTGCAGTTCGTCGTCCAGTGCGGCGTCCAGCGCCGCCAGCGGGCGGTAGTCGGCCGGCACGTCGCCCGCGAAACCGCTCACCTGCGGCTGCAGCGCCTGCAGCGTGGCCGGCAGGTTGTCAGCGGCCAGGAACACCCGCTTGCCGGCATGCCAGGCGCCGAACAGCGCCGCAGCGAAGGCCACGGCGTCATCGAAGTACAGGGCCCAGTCGCGGCCTTCGGCCGCCGCAAAGGCGGCGCGCCAGCCCAGCACGCGCTGGCGGAAGCAGGCGTGGTCAACCATGTCTCCGTCGCACAGGCCGACGCTGCGCTGCGGCCGCGCCTCCAGCAGCAGCCGGTCCAGGGCAATCCACTCAGCCATGCGCGTGCGCCGCCTTCACCCGCCGCCGCACCAGCCACTCACCTGCGAACAACACGCCCATCATCACGTACGCCAACAGTCCGTTGTAGAGCATCCAGGCCCGGTCCGACGCGTACAGCGCAGTCAGCAGGGCCAGGCTGCCGTTGAGAACGAAGAAGCCGCACCACACCTGGGTGACGCGGCGGGTATAGGCCACCGCGAACGGGGGCAGGTCCGGCTCCTGCAGCCGCGCCAGGCGCTCCACCAACGGCGGCCCGAAGCGCAGGCTGGTGCCGAACACCGCCAGCATCACCGCATTGACCAGCGCCGGATACAGCTTCAGCGGCAGGGCCTGGTTGAGCACGGTGGCCAGCACCGCCAGCAGGCCGGTGCCGGCGGCGGCGGCCCACCACAACGGCTGGCGCGTGCTCAGCGCACGCAGCAGGGCCAGGGTGAACAGCAGCAGCGACAGCCAGCGCGGCTCGAAGCGGCCCATCGCCAGGTACACCAGCAGCGGGTAGGCAAGCGAAATCGCTGCCACCACGACGGTACGTGCGCGAGCCATGGCGAAGCCGCCGGCGCTGCGGTCAGGCGGCTGCCTGGTCCGGCAGCAGTCCATGCACGACATCGACGATGTCCTGCACGGTGCGCACGGCCTTGAACGCTTCCGGCTGCAGGTTGCGGCCGAGCAGTGGCTTGAGCTGCACGATCAGGTCGACCGCATCGATGCTGTCGATGTCCAGGTCGTCATACAGGCGGGCCTCGGGGGTGATCCGGGCGGTTTCAATCTCGAAGCTGTCGGTCAGGATGCTGACGATGCGTTCGAACAGTTCATTCTTGGTCATGGCAATTCCTGGCGCCGTTACGACTGGCGGGCGGCGACGAACTCGCCGAGCGCGCGCACGCTGGAGAAATGGCGACGGGTTTCTTCCGAATCGGCCGAGAGGCTGACACCGTACTTCTTCTGCAGCGCCAGGCCCAGCTCCAGCGCGTCGATCGAATCCAGGCCGAGGCCCTCGACGAACAGCGGCGCGGTCGGATCGATGTCCTCCGGCGTGATGTCCTCCAGCGAAAGGGAGGAAATGATCAATTCCTTGATCTCGTGCTCAAGTGCTTGCACGGGGCGGATCTCCAGACAGGTCGAAATAACGAGAAAGGTGCTCGGTGACGCGGCGGGCTGCCAAGGCATCCCCCCTTGGCGAGTCGTCATCGGCCAGGAAGGGCGCGATCGGGATATCTTCGCCGATCTGCAGCCGAACGTGAAAGCGACGTGAGGGGACACGATACCACTTCTGTCCCTTGGTCAACGTGGGCGGGGTGCAGGTAATCCGCACCGGGGTGATGTCCAGCCGGCCGCGGACGGCGATGTTGGCGGCCCCGCGCTGCAGCCGCGGCGGCTGGCCCGGCACGCTGCGGGTGCCTTCGGGGAAGATCACCAGGGTGCCGCCGGCGTGCACCGCCGCCACGCAGTCATCGACCAGGCCAGCGCCATCGTCATTGGAGATGTAGCCGGCCGCCCGCACCGGACCGCGCATGAACGGGTTGCAGGCCACGGCCCGTTTCACCACGCAATCGGCGTTGGGCAGCAGCGAGATCAGGCAGACCACGTCGATCAGGGTCGGGTGATTGGCCAGGACCAGCAAACCGTCGCGCTGCAGGCGTTCACCGCCCTCGATCTGGTAGGTCATCACCCCCAGCGCGCGCATCAGGCGCAGATGGCTGGCAAAGGCAACCTGAACCACCCGGCGCGCCCGGCGGCGACGGACCGCCGGGTCGCGCATCAGCAGCAGCACCGGCATCACCAGCACGCCCAGCAGCAGGCCACCCATGCCGAATGCGGCAAAGCTCAGGCCGGTGCCGAGCACCCGCCAGGCATGATCGAGGCGGCGCAGCGCCTCAGCCACGGCGCGCCCAGTGCCAGCGCTGGCCCTGGGCCACGTGCTCCAGCGCCGGCGCACCGGACAGCAGGAAGCGGTGCAGGTCCAGCGCGTGCGGCAGCGCGCCCGGGGCGGTGGCAGGGGCCTCCGGCGCCGCCTCCCACTGCAGGGAGAGGGTCGGCTGGCCCGGCATCGGCGCCGTCAAACGCCAACACCAGGCAAAGAACGGGTCGGGTTCGTCGGCGAACGTCGCGTAAATCTCGGGAAGGCGCGACTCATACACCACGACCCGAACTTCGCGGGCGCCATCGGCGAGCAGACCGGCCGCTTCCAGGCAGGCGGTTTCGACCGTGGCCTGGCCGGCGGCCAGCGCCAGGTAGTTGCCACGGTGGCCGCGCGCGATCGAGTACAACGCAGCGATCGCGTTGTGCACCGACAGGCCGAACCCCGTTGGTGACAAGGGCTGATCATTGGACAGCGCCCCCAGCAGCTCCATCGAACGGGCCACGTCGCCGTGGCGGCTGGCGAACACCAGCGGGACCTGGCTGTCCGCCCCCTGCCCCTCCTCGCACCAGCAGGCGGCCTGGATCGCCATCCGGCCCAGCCGCTCGATGCGGCGGCGCTGCATTGCCGGGATCTCGGCCAGCGCCGGCGTGTCTTCGCCAACCGGCGGATACGGCGCATCGGCCCAGCCCAGCCACTGGCTACGTTCGCTCAGGCCGGGCGCCCAGGCAGCCCAGTCGACGATGGAGAATTCGATCATTTAGCGAAGGTGCTTCAACGGGAGAACGATAGGCACGAGCCATTACGGCGACGCGCGGCGGCCCCCCAGTCCTGCAGCCGTGCGTCCGTCCAGGACGTCGCCGGCTGCCCCCCTGGCTGCCGGAAAGGAGCGCACGCTAGCACGTCCTGCACGGGGTGTGCAGGTTTCACATTCCCCAACACGGGAGCCGGCACCGGCGGCCCCCGCTTCAATCGATCAGTGGTAACCGGTATCGGCGTGCACCTTGCCACGGAACACCCGGTACGACCACGCCGTGTAGCCGAGGATGACCGGCAGCAGAATGACCAGGCCAACCAAGGTAAAGCCCAGCGAGGAGGCCGGCGCGGCGGCCTGCCACAAGGTCATCGACGGTGGCAGCAGGTAGGGCCACATGCCCAGTACCAGGCCGAGGAAGCCGAGCACGAACAGGGCCAGGCTGAGCAGGAACGGTGGCAGGTCGTGGCGCGGGTGGGTGGCACTGCGCCACAGCGCGGCGGCTACCGCCAGGGTCAGCAGCGGCACCGGCGACAGCCACCAGAAGTTGCCGTCGCTGAACCAGCGCGCCATCAACCGCGAGTCGAGGAACGGCAGCCAGCTGCTGACCAGGCCCATCGCCGCGATCACCGCCACCACCAGCGGCCGGGTCATCTGCCGCGCCAGCGCCTGCACGCGTCCCTCTGTCTTCAGGATCAGCCAGGTGCTGCCCAGCAGCGCATAGCCGGCCACCAGCGCGGCACCGGTCAGCATCGCGAACGGGCTGAACCAAGCGAACGGCCCGCCCTGATAGACACCGTCCACCAGCGGGATGCCCTGCACCAGCGTGCCCAGGATCACGCCCTGGGCGAACGTCGCCAGCAGCGAACCGAGGCCGAACGCCACGCTCCACAGCCGGCGTGACCGATGTGCTTTGAAGCGGAATTCAAAGGCCACGCCACGGAACACCAGCGCCACCACCAGCACCAGCACCGGCAGGTACAGCGCCGACAACAGCACCGCATAGGCCCTGGGGAAGGCCGCCAGCAGGCCGGCACCCCCCAGCACCAGCCAGGTCTCGTTGCCGTCCCAGATCGGCGCGGCGGTGTTCATCATCAGGTCCAGCTGCTCCTCGTCCTCGGCGAAGGGGGCGAGGATGCCGATGCCAAGCACGAAGCCGTCCAGCACCACGTACATCAGCACGCCGAAGCCGATCACCGCGAACCACGCCACCGGCAGCCAGGTCATCAGGTCCATGTCAGCGCTCCTCCAGCGGTTCGTCGGCTGCCGACAGCGGGCGCGCCGGGGTGTGGCTGCCGTGGTCCAGCGACGGCCCTTCGGCGTAGGGCTGCGGTCCGTGGCGCAGGATCTTCACCAGGTACCAGATGCCCCAGCCGAACACGAAGGCGTAGCCAACCACGTAGACGCCCAGCGACAGCGCGGTCATCCACGCGCTCTGCGGGCCGACCGCATCGGCGGTGCGCAGCAGGCCATACACCACCCACGGCTGGCGCCCCATCTCGGTGACGAACCACCCCGACAGCAGCGCGATGAAACCGCTGGACAGCATCCAGTTCCAGCCGCGCAGCAGCCATGGCGAATCGAGCAGCTTGTTGCGCCACAGCTGGAAGGCCGACACCCAGGCCAGCAGCAGCATCAGCGTGCCCAGCCCGACCATGATGCGGAAGGCAAAGAACACCGGCGTCACCGGCGGCCGCTCGCTGGCCGGTACCGAGGTCAGCGGGTCGAAGGTGCCGTCCAGGCTGTGGGTCAGGATCACGCTGCCCAGCTTCGGGATGGCCACTTCGAAATCGTTGCGCTCCTCCTTCTCGTTGGGTAGCGCGAACACCACCAGCGGTACGCCCTCGCCTTCCCGGGTCTCATGCCAATGCGCTTCCACCGCCGCGATCTTCATCGGCTGGTGCTTGAGCGTGTTCAGGCCGTGCATGTCGCCGACGAAGATCTGCACCGGCACGGTCAGCGCGGCGAATGCCACGGCGGCGATCAGCATGCGCCGGCCCGCTTCCACGTGCGTGCCCTTGCGCAGGTACCACGCGCCCACGCCACCAATCACGAAACAGGTGGTGATGAACGAGCCCAGCGCCATGTGCGCGAGGCGGTAGGGGAATGAGGGATTGAACACCACCTGCCACCAGTCCACCGGATGCACGATGCCGTTGACCATCTCGTAGCCGGCCGGCGTGTGCAGCCAGCTGTTGGACGACAGGATCCAGAACGTGGAGAACAGCGTGCCCAGCGCAACCATGCAGGTGGACAGGAAATGCAGGCGCGGCGAGACCCGGCCCCAGCCGAACATCATCACGCCGAGGAAGCTGGCTTCCAGGAAGAACGCGGTCAGCACCTCGTAGGTCAGCAGCGGGCCGATGACCGTGCCGGCCACCTCGCTCAGCCGCGGCCAGTTGGTACCGAACTGGAAGGCCATGACGATGCCGCTGACCACGCCCATGCCGAACGACACCGCGAAGATCTTCTGCCAGAAGAAGTACAGCTCGCGCCACACGGGCAGCCTCGTGCGCAGCCAGCGCCATTCGATGAAGGCCAGCCAGCTGGCCGTGCCGATGGTGAAGGCGGGGAACAGCACGTGGAAACTGATGACGAATCCGAACTGGATCCGGGACAACAACAACGCGTCCAAGGGACGCCTCCTGCCTGCGACCGGTGGGATACCAGACCACTTTAGGAGGATTTCGTTAAGACGGGATGCGACCGGGTGACGCGCTGCTTCACTTTGTCGCAGGGGTCAACCGTTCTGGTAGTTGCCAACCTTGGTTGGCACACACGCCCAAACGCCGACCCAGGTCGGCCTCTACCCACCGCGATTGGAGCGGCCCCTTGCCCGGCGGGTGCCTCAGTGCCAGAAATACCAGGCCGCCGCAGCCAGCAGGGCGCCAAACAACAGCACCTGCACCACCACATAACCCACGCCACCGTCGCGCGACTCAGCGGCAATGCGCTTCTGCAGCGCCTCGCTCACATCCGGCGTGTCTTCCTGCTGTGCCTGCTCACGCAACGCCTGTGCCAGCGCGCGCGCTTCCGCATCGCGAGGGTCGGTCGGTGGATTCACAGCAGCTCTCCGGCGGTGGCATGCCGCGTCAGTTCCTGCTTCAGGATCTGGCGCGCGCGGTGCAGATGGCTCTTGATGGTACCGCGCGCCAGCCCGGTCACCTGTTCGATCTCGGCCAGATCGAAATCCTCCAGGTAATGCAGGCCGACGATCAGGCGCTGCGGCGGACTCAGCCGTTCCAGTGCCGCGCCGAGCTGGCGCCCGGCCTGCAGCGCCTCGCTCAACTCGGCCGGCCCGGGGCCTTCATCGCCGATCCCCAGATCCTCCGGCACCTCCACCGCCACCCTCCATTGCGCCTCCAGCCGCCGCCGGCGCAGGTGCTGCAGCGCCGTGGTGTAGGCGATCCGGGAAACCCAGGTGCGCAGCGAGCATTCAAAACGAAACCGATGCAGCTGGCGGAACACGGCAAGGAAAGTTTCCTGCAGCAGGTCGGCGACCTGGTCGCGGTCGCCCACCATGCGTCCGATCACATGCGCGCAGGTGCGCTGGTGGGTCTCCACCAGCTGCGCGAAGGCCGACTGCGAGCCATCGATGATGGCCCGCACCAGAGCCTGGTCCGCGTCCAGCGCTTTGGCGGGGGCCGCCGTCGCCGCCGTATCCTCGCGGCGACGGCCCCGCAGTGCCGACAGCGCTTCGCCGAGCAGGCTCATGCGCGGGGCGCCCCCTGTGCCCGTGGCATGCCTGCCTCAGCCCTTGCGCGCGGCAGGCCGGGTGAAGTGCCAGGCCAGCAGCTGGCCGAGGCCGGCACTGCCGACCAGCGCGGCGGCGGCGCCAAAGGTCAGGTCACGGGCCCCGATGGCTTCCAGCAGGGCCATGGCCAGGGCCAGGCAGACCAGGCTGATGCCCCAGCGCAACGCACCCTGGCGGCGGCGCTCTTCTTCCAGCACGGCCAGCGAGCGGATCACTTCCTCCGGTACGTGCGGGGCCACCAGCTTGCTGCGCGCGCGCGCATCTGCAATGGCATGGATCGCGTAGGCGATGCAGATGAAGAGGGTGATCGGGATCAGTTCCTGCATGGTCGGGCTCCTGTTCGATGGATGATGCGGGTTCAGGAGAATGGATGCGCGACCACGGCAACCGGTTGCACTAGGTGTCCGCCGACGTTTCGCTGGCGCCGGTCGTGTCCGTCGGGTCGGGGAAATAGGTCTCCACCTGAAAATCCAGCTGCAGGTCCGCCATCAGCCGCAGCAACTGCGGATCCAGCTCGAAACTCGCCCATGCCGTCTTTCCAAAGATGCCAACACGCAGGCCGATCCCGGCCCCCTCATGCAGCAGTTCCCTGATCACGTCGGTGCGTGCCCGCAGGAGATCGACCAACGCCGGCCAGGCATCCATCAGCCAGCCGTCCTTGCCCCGCTCCAGTACGAACACCACGCGGGTCGCCGCATGAACCCGGATCAAGGTACCGTCGCGATCCCGATATCCGGTCCCGACATCACGGGAAAACGCCGGTTCCAGATCCAGCCGGGCGGCAATTCCGGCGCCGGCCTCTGTCGGGTGCTGCACGCCCAGAGAGATCCTGTAGTCGTAGCGGTACATATCGGTTCCATCCGAACGGAATGACCATCATGCCGCACACGCCGTCGCAGCAACCCGGGCGGTGCCGTTTTGCCGATTCCGCTGCCATGACCTGTGGCCCCTGCCCCCGGCCCGGACGGCTGCTACCCTTGCCCGGTTTCCTCTTCTGGTGCCGTCCGCCCATGTCCCGAGTGCTGCCCCTGTCCCTCCTGCTGTCGGCCGTGCTGGCCGCACCGGCCGCGCATGCCGCGCCGACGCCGATCACCATC
Organism: Stenotrophomonas sp. BR163; assembly: GCF_047520985.2. Classification (NCBI taxonomy): domain Bacteria; kingdom Pseudomonadati; phylum Pseudomonadota; class Gammaproteobacteria; order Lysobacterales; family Lysobacteraceae; genus Stenotrophomonas; species Stenotrophomonas sp. BR163. Next base: position 71,558 of record NZ_JAXBRE020000015.1, on the reverse strand, counting down.
GAACAGGCCATGGCCGACCCGGACTGGATCGGCCCGCCGGTCGAGAAGGCCTGGTGGTCGTGGAACAGCCAGCAGGTGGAATACCAGCTCAAGCGCAACGGCAGCCCGGTGCGCGACACCTTCCGCCAGCCGGTGGCCGGCGGCGTGGCCGCGCAGGTGGCCGATGACCAGCGCGGCACCCTGGACGTCGCCGATCCGGTCTACGACCGCAGCCGCAGCCGCAGCGCCTTCGTGCGCAATGGCGATGTGTTCGTGCGCGACCTGCGCAGCGGCGCGCTGACCCAGCTGACCCGCAGCAACGAGCGCGCCGGCAACGTGAACTTTGCCGCAGACAACGGCGTGATCTGGCGCGTCGGCCAGAACTGGTTCCACTGGACCGCCGCCAGCGGCGTGCAGCAGGTGGCCAGCCTGAAGGCCGAGAAGGACCCGCGCACGCCGCCGAAGGCCGACGTGCTGCGCGACCAGCAGCTGCGCACGCTGGAAACCCTGCGCCGCGACCGCGAGCAGCGCGAGGCATTGAAGGACCAGGACCAGCGCTGGCGCCAGGCTGATCCGACCCGCGCACCGGGCCCGGTCTACCTGGGCGCCGACGTCGAGATCGGTGACAGCGTGCTGTCGCCGGACCTGACCCACCTGATCGTGGTGACCAAGCCGAAGGACTTTGACGACGGCCGCACCAGCAAGATGCCGCTGTACGTGACCGAGTCGGGCTACGAGGAAACCGAGGACACCCGCACCCGCGTCGGCCGTAACGGCTTCGAGCCACACACCCTGTGGTACGTGGACGTGCGCACCGGCAAGGCCGAGAAGGTCTCGCTGTCCGGCCTGCCGGGCATCAGCACCGACCCGCTGGCCGAACTGCGCCGCAAGGCCGGCAAGGATGCGCTGAAGGGCGAGCGCAGCGTGCAGGTGATGAGCGACTTCATGGGCGGCGGCATCCGCTGGAGCGCCGACGGCCAGCAGGCCGCGGTGATGCTGCGCGCCAACGACAACAAGGACCGCTGGATCATCAGCCTCAATGCTGCCGACGGCCGCGTGCAGAACCGCCACCGCCTGACCGACAACGCCTGGATCAACTGGGGCTTCAACGATTTCGGCTGGATGGCCGATGGCCGCACGCTGTGGCTGTTGTCCGAGGAATCGGGCTTCTCGCACCTGTACACCCAGGCCGGCACCGCCAAGCCGCAGGCGCTGACCAGCGGCAAGTGGGAAACCTCGGCGCCGGTGCCGTCGGCCGATGGCAAGGGCTTCTACTTCCTGTGCAACCAGCAGGCGCCGCATGACTACGAAGTCTGCGCGGTCGACACCGGCAGCCGCCAGGTGCGCGAGCTGACCAGCCTCAACGGCGTGGAGGATTTCTCGCTGTCGCCCGACGGCCAGCAGCTGCTGGTGCGCTACTCCGGCGCCTACCTGCCGCCGCAGCTGGCGGTACTGCCCAGTGCCGGTGGCCAGGCGCGCGTGCTGACCGACACCCGCACCGCCGACTACAAGGCACGCCAGTGGATCCAGCCGAAGCTGGTGGCAGTGCCGTCCAAGCATGGTGCCGGCGTGGTCTGGGCCAAGTACTACGAACCGGAAAACAAGGAACCGGGCCGCAAGTATCCGATCGTGATGTTCGTGCACGGCGCCGGCTACCTGCAGAACGTGCACCAGCGCTACCCGGCCTATTTCCGCGAGCAGATGTTCCACAACCTGCTGGTGCAGAAGGGCTACATCGTGCTGGACATGGACTACCGCGGCAGCGAGGGCTACGGCCGCGACTGGCGCACGGCCATCTACCGCAACATGGGCCACCCGGAACTGGAAGACTACAAGGACGGCCTGGACTGGCTGGTCGACACCCAGCAGGGTGACCGCGACCACGCCGGCATCTACGGCGGTTCCTATGGCGGCTTCATGACCTTCATGGCGCTGTTCCGTGCGCCGGGCACCTTCAAGGCCGGCGCCGCGCTGCGCCCGGTGGTGGACTGGCACAACTACAACCACGGCTACACCAGCAACATCCTCAACACCCCGGACATCGACCCGGAGGCGTACCGCGTGTCCTCGCCGATCGAGTACGCGCAGAACCTGCAGGACAACCTGCTGATCGCCCACGGCATGATGGATGACAACGTGTTCTTCCAGGACTCGGTGAACCTCACCCAGCGCCTGATCGAACTGCACAAGGACAACTGGTCGATCGCCCCATACCCGCTGGAACGCCACGGCTATGTGCGTGCCGATTCCTGGCTGGACCAGTACAAGCGCATCCTCAAGCTGTTCGAGCAGAACCTGAAGTGAGCAACGCCGCAGCCACGATCCGGATCGTGGCTGCGGTCATCCTGGATGACCGCGGCCGGGCGCTGGTGGTGCGCAAGCAGGGTGCGCGCCGCTTCATCCAGCCCGGTGGCAAGCCCGAACCCGGCGAGGCGCCCCTGCAGGCGCTGGCCCGCGAGCTGGACGAGGAACTGGGCGTGCAGCTGCGCGCCGATGCCGCCATCGCGCTGGGCACGTTCGAGGACTGGGCGGTGAACGAGCCCGGCCACCGCGTGCAGGCACAGGCGTGGTGGGTGCAGGTGGACGGTGCGCCGCAGGCGCGCGCCGAAATTGCCGAACTGGCCTGGGTGCCGCTGCAACCGCCGCATGGCCTGCCCTTGGCACCCTTGAGCGAACACCATATCCTGCCGGCCGTCGCCACCCGGGCGACGGCCCGCTGAGCAGGCGGGCGCCGACTGCAAGGACATCGGATGTCAATGTCGATCCCGTCGATCCCCTCGCCGCTTTCTCCGGCCTATCACGCCTGGGTGCGCCCGGTCGCACAGGCTTCGTTCTGGCTGTCACTGCTGCTGACGATCTACTTCGTGCTGCAGGGGCTGGTGCTGTGGCCGCTGCAGAACCTCGCGCTGTGGCGCCTGGTGGAAAGCGAAGTGCAGCTCCAGCAGATGCACAGCCTGGTCTGGCTGCTGTCGCACCCGGTGGCTGCGTCAATGATCGTCGCGCTGTTCTGCCTGGCCTCGACCGTGTCCAGTTGGGGCCTGCTGCGTGAACGTCGCTGGGGCCTGTGGAGCTTCGTGGTACTGCTGCTGCTGAGTGCCCTGACCAACTTCGCAGCCGCCTGGTGGCTGGACCTGTTCATGGGCGACTTCATTCCGTTGCTGGCCGATGACCCGGCCCTGCTGCAGGAACTGCAGCTGAAACGCTGGCTGATCACGCTGACCGTGGTCGGCATGTCGTTCGTGCTTCTCGGCCTGCAGGGCTGGCTGGCCTGGCGCCTGCTGCGCCCCGACGTGCGCGCGCGCTTCCACTGAGTTCTGCCGGGCGTGGGCCAAGGCCTCCGGCAGCACCCGGCGTTTTGCCTTTGATCGTCAAGGAGACGACATGCTCTCATTCGCACCGTACCGCCACTGGCTGGCCTGGGCGTTGCTGCTGGCCACGCCGGTGGCCGCGGCACAGTCACCGCAATGCGGCCTGTTCAAGGCCGACGAAGGCAGCAGCACGCTGCGCGTCAGCTCATCCAACCGTGGCGAGCAGAAGCACTTCGGCAGCGCACCGACCCCGGTAGCATTCCAGCAGATCGAAGGCAAGCTGCAGCTGGTGAATCTGGAATATGGCCTGCCCAGCGCGCTGCAGGTGCGCGACCGTGGCCGCATCCTCGAGGTGGACGGCACGGTCTACACCCTGCAGGCCCCTGCACAGTGCGCCGCAGCCGCCGCGCCGGCTGCGGGCAGCTGCCTGGCCGATGCGGCGGCCTGCCTGGACAACCGCCACGAGGCGACCCCCACCGCGCTGGCAGCGGCGTGCCGGGAAGGCGTGCCCGGCATGTGCCTGCAGCTGGCCGATCGCTGGCATGACGAGGCCAGGGCGCCGGCCACGCCGGATGAGGCGCAGCAACAGGCCATCCTCGATACCGCACTGGCCGGCATCGAACTGCCCGTGCCGTGCCGGAATGGCGGCTTCAGCAACGAGACACCGGCCTGTGCAGCGGCGCTGGAAGCGGATCCGGCGCTGCAGGAGCAGATCGTCAAGGCCGCGATGGGTGCGGCGATGGTCGAAGCCGTGAGCTCCGTGCTGTCACCCTCCACGCCGGTGGTGGTGCCGGCCGCGCAGCGCCAGCAGCTGTTGCAGTTGTGCCAGCAGGTCGGCCATGGCGGCTTCTGCAGCCGCGTGGCCGAGCTCTCGTGGGAATCCGGCGACCCCTTGCAGGCGGTGCAGGCACTGGCCACAGCGTGCGCGCCCGGCAATGACAGCGCCGCCTGTGAGCGCCTGCCTGCGTTGCAGGCGCTGGGCGCCTCGTTGCGGCCGCAGCCGGCTACGGCGCTGCCCTGCGGCACCTTCCGCGCCGCGGGTGGCCTGATGGATACGCTGGACTTCGGCGATGCAGGACGGGTCGGCATCGGCTGGGACAGCCAGCTGCGTGCCCGTGTCGAAGACGGCGACGTCCGCATCCGCCACGACAAGGGCGGCGACTTCGTGCTGCGGCCGTTGCCCGGGGGCCAGCTGCTGGGCCTGGACACGTGGACACGCTTCCAGGTGTTCGTGCCGACCGGCGAGGGCGCGAGCACCTGCAGCCCGCCGAAACACTACACGGTGCTACCGCTGCCGCAGGACTGCCCGCAAGCGCTGGCCAGCGGCGGTGCCGAAGCCTGCTGCGCGCAGGGCAAGCTGCAGGGCTGCAACATTCTTGGCAACCGTCTTGCGCTGTCCGGCCAGTGGCGACAGGCGGCAGAGCACTACACCACCGTGTGCCGTGCCGGCGTGCGCGAGGGCTGCGAGAACCTGGTCGCAGCGCAGGGCCGCAGCAGCGACGTCGACGCCCATGCGACGCTGGAGCGGCTGTGCGCCGCCGACCGCAGCGGGCGCCACGTCGCCTGCGATGTGCTGGACACCGGAAACTGGAGCGCCCTGGAGCTGGGTCGCGTCCTGCAGGAGGCGGTGGACGAAGCGACGGCCGAGGACGCTCCGGCGCCGCGCACTTCCAATCGCAAGCGCTGAGCCTGCCAGGGCCTGTCCGCAGCGTTGGCCGGGCCCTGCGGTAAAGTACGCGCCATGAACGAATTCGAGCGCGTTCGCGCCTACCTCACCGAGCTGCAGGACCGCATCTGTGCGGCGATCGAGGCCGTCGATGGCCGGGCCCGCTTCCAGGAAGACCTGTGGCAGCGTGCCGAGGGCGGTGGCGGGCGTACCCGCGTGCTGCGCGACGGCGCAGTGTTCGAGCAGGCCGGCATCGGCTTCTCCGACGTCGCTGGCAGCCGCCTGCCGCCGTCGGCCTCGGCCAACCGCCCGGAACTGGCGGGCGCCTCCTGGCGCGCCACCGGCGTGTCGCTGGTGTTCCACCCGCTCAACCCGTACGTGCCGACCACCCATGCCAACGTGCGCTTCTTCCAGGCGCAGCGCGACGGTGAAGTGGTAGCCAGCTGGTTCGGCGGCGGCTTCGACCTGACCCCGTTCTATCCGTTCGACGAGGACGTGCAGCACTGGCACCGGGTCGCACGCGATCTGTGTGCGCCGTTCGGCGACGAACGCTACGCCGCGCACAAGCGCTGGTGCGACGAATACTTCTTCCTGCGTCATCGCAACGAAACGCGCGGCGTCGGCGGTCTGTTCTTCGACGACCTGCACGGCGATTTCGAGCGCGATTTCGATTATCTGCGCGCGGTCGGCGACGGCTTCCTCGATGCGTACCTGCCGATCGTGCAGCAGCGCAAGGACACACCACATGGCGAACGCGAACGCGAGTTCCAGCTGTACCGCCGCGGCCGCTACGTGGAATTCAACCTGGTCTACGACCGCGGCACCCTGTTCGGGCTGCAGAGCGGTGGCCGCAGCGAAAGCATCCTGATGAGCCTGCCGCCGCGGGTGCGCTGGGAATACGGCTTCTCGCCCGAACCCGGCAGCCCCGAATCGCGCCTGGCCGACTACCTGGTGCCGCGCGACTGGCTCTGAGGGGTGTCGTCGCGCGGGACGTGGGCTCGGCGCTGGTCAGCTGCCCTTCCGCGCGATGATGGTGATGTGCCCTGTCGTCTCCAGCAGGGCAATCTGCACGTCTTCAATCTGCAGCCCGCCCTGCTGGCGCAGCGCGGCATCGAAGTCGGCGCGGCTGATCAGCTCGCGGCGAAATACCGCCTCGAACAGGCGACCACCGCGCGCAGGATGAATTCCCACCACGGCATGGCCAGCGCGAACAGGTCGGGCATGGTCTTCCCCTGCTGGACAGTGGCCCATCCTGACCCCATCTGCGGTTCCGGCAGTACAAATAAAAAGCCCCGCTGACCAGGGGGAGGTCAACGGGGCCGGGGAACGGGCACTTGGGGAGGAGTCCCCGTTCCGAGATCTGCTCCAGGGGATGGGAGAGATCCACAACAGGCATTGCGCCTGTCGGGAGTTATAGAAGCACTCCGAACACTAACGGTTCGTGAAGGGGCCCCATTTAATGAAATTCAATCGGGGCAACATTCATGGTCGAGTCAGAAACCCCCGACTCATGAACACATTCACGTCGTTTTCGGCCTGAAATGCCGTCAGTGCGCTTCGTCCCAGTTGTTGCCGACGCCCGTGTCGACCACCAGCGGCACCCGCAGTTTGGCCGCTTGCGACATGCGTTCCACCACCTGCAAACGCAAGTCTTCAACGAAACTGCTTTCGGTTTCGAAGACCAGTTCATCGTGCACCTGCAGGATCATCCGTGCCGGTGCCCCGCTGTCGCGCAGCCACTGGTCCACATTCACCATTGCACGCTTGATGATGTCGGCGGCGGTGCCCTGCATCGGCGCGTTGATCGCCGCGCGTTCGGCACCTGCGCGCAGGCCCTGGTTGCGGGCGTGGATGTCGTTCAGGTACAGGCGGCGACCGAACAGGGTTTCCACATAGCCCTGGTCACGGGCCTGCTGGCGCATCCGTTCCATGAAGTCGCGCACGCCCGGATAGCGGCTGAAGTACAGCGCCACGTAGTCCTGCGCCTGGCCACGGTCGATGCCCAGGTTGCGGGCCAGGCCGAAGGCGCTCATGCCGTACATCAGGCCGAAGTTGATCGCCTTGGCGGCGCGGCGCTCGTTCGGGGTCACCTCTTCCAGCGTGCGTCCGAACACCTCGGCGGCGGTGGCGCGGTGCACGTCGGCACCCTGCTCGAAGGCGCGCACCAGGCCCGGGTCCTCGGACAGGTGCGCCATGATCCGCAGCTCGATCTGCGAATAGTCGGCGGCCAGCAGCTGGCAGCCTTCCGGCGCCACGAACGCGCGGCGGATGCGACGACCGTCCTCGGTGCGGATCGGGATGTTCTGCAGGTTCGGGTCCGACGAGGACAGGCGGCCGGTAGCGGCGCCGGACTGGTGGTAGCTGGTGTGCACCCGGCCGGTGTCCGGATTGACCATCTCCGGCAGCTTGTCGGTGTAGGTGCTGCGCAGCTTGGCCAATCCGCGGTAGTCGAGGATCACCCGCGGCAGTTCATGCTGGTCGGCAATCGCCTCCAGCGCCTCTTCGTTGGTGCTGGGCTGGCCCTTCGGGGTCTTCACCACCGCCGGCAGCTTCAGCTCGTCGAACAGCACCGCCTGCAGCTGCTTGGGCGAATCGAGGTTGAAGCTGCGCCCGGCCAGCTCGGTGGCCTTCTGCTGCGCGGCCAGCATGCGCGAGGACAGGTCCTGGCTCTGCCGGCGCAGTTCGTCGGTGTCGATCCGCACGCCATTGGCTTCGATGCTGGCCAGCACCGGCACCAGCGGCATCTCGATATCGCGGTACACGCTGTCCAGCGCCGGCTCGGCCAGCAGCTGCGGCTGCAATGCATGGTGCAGGCGCAGGGTGATGTCGGCATCTTCGGCGGCATAGCGGCTGGCTTCGTCGATGCCCACCTGCGAGAACGGAATCTGCTTGGCACCCTTGCCGGCCACGTCCTCGAACTTGAGGGTGCTGTAGCCCAGGTAACGCAGGGCCAGCGAATCCATGTCGTGGCGGGTGGCGGTGGAGTTGAGCACGAAGCTCTCGAGCATGGTGTCGTCGTGGTAGCCCTGCACCTCCACGCCGTGGCGGCGCAGCACGTGCAGGTCGTACTTGCCATGCTGGCCCAGCTTCTTCTTCGCCGGGTCCTGCAGCGCCGGGCGCAGCGCATCCAGCACCTGCTGCATCGGCAGCTGGGCCGGCGCGCCGGGGTAATCGTGGCCGACCGGAATATAGGCGGCCCTGCCCGGCTCGACCGCCAGGCTGATGCCGACCAGGCGCGCGCGCATCGCATCCAGTGCGTCGGTCTCGGTGTCGAAGCTGATCAGGTCTGCCTGCTGCAGGCGTTCGACCCAGGCCTGCAGCTGCTCGGCGGTCAGAACGGTCTCGTATTCACCCGGCGCGGACAGTGCCGGATCCAGCGTGCCGGCGGCGGGCGCCTCGACGCTGCCACGTGCGAAGCCGGCCGCAGTGCCGCGCAGGCTCGGGGTTGCCTCGCTGGCCGCTGCCGGCGCCGGCACAGGTGCACCAAGTTCCTTCAGGGCCTGGGTGAAGCCGTAGCGCGTATACAGTTCGGTCAGCGCCGGCACGTCCTGCTCGCGCAGCGCCAGGCTGGTCGGGCTGGCCTCAAGCGCGAGGTCGGTGCGGATCGTCACCAATTCGCGGTTCAGCGGCAGGCGTTCCAGCGCAGCGCGCAGGTTCTCGCCGATCTTGCCCTTCATGGTCGGCGCCGCCGCCATCACCCCGTCCAGGTGCTGGTACTCGGCCAGCCACTTGGCAGCGGTCTTCGGCCCGCACTTCTCCACGCCCGGCACGTTGTCGACCGCGTCGCCCATCAGCGCCAGCAGGTCGATGATCTGATCGGCGCGCACGCCGAACTTGTCCATCACCGCCGCGTCGGAATCCATGCGGCTGCCGGTCATGGTGTTGACCAGTTCGATGCCCGGCCGCACCAGCTGGGCAAAGTCCTTGTCACCGGTGGAAATGGTCACCTTCAGATCCTGCGCCAGGCCCTGCAGCGCAAGCGTGCCGATCACATCGTCGGCTTCCACGCCGGGGATGCGCAGGATGCTGATGCCCAGCGCTTCGACGATGCGGCACATCGGCTCGACCTGGCTGCGCAGTTCATCGGGCATCGGCGGGCGGTTGGCCTTGTACTGGTCGTACAGGTCATCACGGAAGGTCTTGCCGGGCGCATCGACCACGAACGCGACGTAGGCGGGGCGCTCCTTCAGCGTCGAACGCAGCATGTTGACCACGCCGAACAGCGCGCCGGTGGGTTCGCCCTGTGCGTTGGACAGGGGCGGCAGCGCGTGGAACGCGCGGTACAGGTAACTGGACCCGTCGATCAGGACTAATCTGCTCATGCGCCGATTCTACGCGCCCGTGCCTGCACCGCGGCGACACGGCGCGCACACCGCGATGGGGCATAATCAGGGCTCTTTCCAGGCAAAGGCCCCCGCCGATGAAGACCCTGATGCTGGCTTCCCTGCTCCTGCTCGCTGGCTGCGCCAGCATGGGTGGCGCGGGTGCTCCCCCGGTGGACGTCAAGGGCGCGGATGTGTCCAGGCGCACCATGGACAACGGTGACACCATCGAGGAATACCGTGTGTCCGGCCAGCTGCGCATGGTCAAGGTGACCCCGTCGCGCGGTGCCCCGTTCTACATGTATGACAAGAACGGCGACGGCCGCATGGACAACGACAAGGACGGTGTCTCGCCGGTCTACTGGAAGCTGTACAGCTGGTGAGGTGACCGGGGTTGTGACCGGGGTCGGATCCCTTTCCACAGGAAAGGGCTCTGACCCCCTCGAAGCCATCGGCACGGCCGCCGATCCCCCCACAAAAAAACAACGCCGGCACGCATCCTGCGCACCGGCGTCGGGTCCCTCCCCGGGAACGCTTGAATCTGCGGGTATGGATCAGCGGATGACCAGTACCGGCAGCGTGCTGCGTGCCAGCACCTCGGCAGTCTGGCTGCCCAGCAGCACGCGGGTCACGCCACGGCGGCCGTGCGAGGTCATCACGATCAGGTCGCTGTTGCGCTCGGCCGCCGTCTCGATGATGCCGTCGGCCGCGTAGCGGTCCAGCACGTGCACCGGGTTGGCGGCGATGCCCTGCTCGGCAGCCTTGGCCAGCGCCGGCTGCAGCACCTTCTGCGCGCCTTCCTCGCGGTCAGCCTTGTATTCCGGGCTGTTCATGTAGCCCACGCTCCAGCCCATGGCGTCGTACATGCCGACGGCCCACGGCTCGGAGACAGTCACGATATCGACCTCGGCGTTGAGGTCCTTGGCCAGCTCCAGGCCCTTGGCCAGGCCCTTGTCGGCCAGCTCGGACCCGTCGGTGGCAATCAGGATGCGCTTGTACATGGTGGGGCTCCGTGGCGGTCTGCCAGATGGGAACGCCACCATTGCACACCGGATGTGGAGGCGGCGCCTTGAGCAGGATCAATCCGGCGCTGTGCAGGGGCCCGTGCGCACCGTCGCGTGGTCCGAGGGACGCGCTCGGCCGGCCCACTTCTGTAGAGCCGAGCCCATGCTCGGCTCCACAACAATGTCGCTCAGGCGATCTGCACCACGCGTGCGTTCTGGCACAGCGGATAACTGGACACGAATTCGGCAATCGCATCACGCATCGCCTCGAACGATTCGCCGTACATGTACAGTGCGGTTTCGGTCGGGCCCTGCCACCAGCTGCAGATCTCGCCCAGGCCATCGATGTTCCCGGACAGCTGCTCGAATACGTGGTTGGAATCGCACTGTTCGTAGACTTCGTCCGGCAGGTTCAGGCCATCCAGGTAGATGCCCAGGCCCTCGGTCACGCCGAAGCTGCGATCAGCTTCGCCTGCCCCCTGGATCTTCGACCCCTTCGGCGCACCCAGCTGCTCCAGCAGGTCGATCAGCTTGGGCACCCCGGCCACGTCGACCAGTGCCACTTCGATATCGCCGTATTCGACCTCGCCGTCGTCGGACATCGCGGTGCCGCCACCGGTGATCTCGCCGACATTGGCCGCCTGCAGCAGCGCATCGAGCGGGTCTTCGAACAGCTCGTGGCGATGCTCCGGCTGCAACCGGGCGTTCAACTTCACGGTGACGTGGAGCGTGGGTTCGGTCATGGGGCGTTCCTGGAAGAAGTGCCGCCTATTGTAGAGCCGAAGGTAGCGGCAGGAGCCGCTGCCAACGTCGCTTGCGACGGCCCGAAGGGTGCCGGTCAGGACGACCGGCATAGCCCGTGCTCGGCTGCTTTTCCCGCCAGAAGCAGCCGAGCATGGGCTCGGCTCTACAACAGCCCGTCAACGCAGGAACGGCGTCACCTTGTGCTTGAGCAGCTCGATCAGCACCGGGTCCATGTACTCGTAGTCGTCCGGAATATCCAGGCAGATCACTCGCTTGCCGTTCAACCACGCCTTGTAGCGGCTGGACAGCCGGTTGCGGTGGGCGCGCTCCATCACGAACACCAGGTCGGCCCACTGCAGCAGCTCGGGGCTGAGCACTTCCTCGGCATCGGCCAGCAACCCGGCCGAGGCGGTCTCGATACCCGGCCAATCGGCGAATACCTGCTCGGCCGTCGGGCTGCGCAGGCGGTTCTGACTGCAGAGGAAGAGCACGTTGCGGGTCATGAGCGCAGCCTAATCGGGGTCGGATCCCTTTTCCAACGGAAAGGGATCCGACCCCATACGTGCGGCTGAGCTTCCCCGCGATGGGGTCAGAGCCCTCCCTGCGGGAGGGATCCGACCCCTCGACGGTGATCAGATCACCGTCAGGTTGGCGTAGGCCATCACCAGCCACTTGCTGCCGGCGTCGGCGAACTCGACCTGCACGCGGGCGTGGGCGCCGCTGCCTTCGTAGTCGGTCACCATGCCTTCGCCGAACTTGGGATGGGTGACCAGTGCGCCGAGCTTGATCGGTGGCAACTCGATGGAGGCATGGCCCATCACCCGGCTGCTGCCCAGCGAGGCCGGACGCGAGACCTGCACCTTCGGGCGCACTTCGTGCAGCAGCTCACGCGGAATCTCGCGCAGGAAGCGCGATGGCAGGCTGTAGTTGTCCTGGCCGTGGATGCGGCGCGATTCGGCATAGCTCAGCACCAGTTTCTGGCGCGCGCGGGTAATGCCCACGTAGGCCAGCCGACGCTCTTCTTCCAGACGCCCACTTTCCTCCAGCGAACGTGCGCTGGGGAACAGGCCTTCCTCCAGGCCGGCCAGGAACACCAGCGGGAATTCCAGGCCCTTGGCCGAGTGCAGGGTCATCAGCTGCACGCCGTCCTCGCCCGCCTGCGCCTGGCCTTCACCGGCCTCCAACGCGGCGTAAGCCAGGAACGCGACCAGCTCGTCCATGTCCTCGCCCACTTCCTCGATGTCGTCGGCGCGGCGCACGAAGCGCGAAGCGACCGAGACCAGTTCGTCGAGGTTGTCGGTGCGCGATTCCGAATCCAGCGAATTGCGGCTTTCCTTGCTCCAGTGCTCGCGCAGCTGCGAGCGGGCCAGCACGTGGTCCACGCGCTCGGCCAGGGTCATGTGCACGGTCTGCGCCTGCAGCTCGTTGACCAGCCCCAGGAAGCCGGCCAGTGCATTGCGCGCGCGTGCGGCCAGCGCGTTGCCCTGGGTGACCAGCATCGTTGCTTCCCACAGCGAGATGCCCTGGGCGCGCGCCTCGCGGCGCACTTCGTCCAGCGTGCGGTCGCCGATGCCCCGGGTAGGCGTGTTGACCGCGCGCTCGAAGGCGGCGTCATCGTTGCGGTTGGACAGCAGGCGCAGGTAAGCCAGCGCGTCCTTGATTTCGGCACGTTCGAAGAAGCGCATGCCGCCGTACACGCGGTACGGCACCTGTTCGCTCAGCAGCGCCTCTTCAAGCGCGCGCGACTGTGCGTTGCTGCGGTAGAGCACGGCCACTTCGGTGTAGCTGCCACCGTCGCGCACCCACTGGCGGGCACGCTCGACGATGTAGCGCGCCTCGTCCATCTCGTTGTACGCCGCGTACAGGTCGATCGGCTCGCCGTCACCGCTGTCGGTCCACAGCTGCTTGCCGATGCGATCCGGGTTGTGCGCGATCACCGCGTTGGCGGCGCCGAGGATGTTGGCGGTGGAGCGGTAGTTCTGCTCCAGGCGGATGGTCTGTGCGCCCGGGAAGTCGCGCAGGAAGCCCTGCACGTTCTCGACCTTGGCGCCACGCCAGCCGTAGATGGCCTGGTCATCGTCGCCGACCACGAACACGTGGCCGGAATCGCCGGCCAGCACGCGCACGAAGGCGTACTGGATGGCGTTGGTGTCCTGGAACTCGTCCACCAGGATCTCGCGGAAGCGGGCGCGGTAATGCGCCAGCAGGGCCGGGTTGTCGCGCAGCAGTTCATGCGCGCGCAGCAGCAGCTCGGCGAAGTCGACCAGGCCGGCGCGGTCGCAGCGCGCCTGGTATTCGATGTAGGCCTGGCGCATGGTTTCCAGCCACGCATCGTGCGGTTCGGGCTGGATGTGCTGCGGGCGGCGGCCTTCGTCCTTCTGCGCGTTGATCCACCACGCGATCTGCTTGGGCGGGTACTTGCCGTCGTCCAGCTCCAGCGCCTGCACCACGCGCTTGACCAGCCGCAGCTGGTCGTCCGAGTCCATCACCTGGAAGCCTTCTGGCAGCTTGGCGTCCTGCCAGTGCAGGCGCAGCAGGCGGTTGGCCAGTCCGTGGAAGGTACCGATCCACATGCCACGGCTGCCATGGGGCAGCTGGGCGTCGATGCGGTGGCGCATTTCGCCGGCCGCCTTGTTGGTGAAGGTCACCGCGAAAATGCCGTGGGTCGGCACGCCATCGACTTCATGCAGCCAAGCGATGCGGTGGGTGAGTACGCGGGTCTTGCCGGAACCGGCACCGGCCAGCACCAGGTGGTGGCCGGGGGGAGCGGAGACGGCTTCGCGCTGGGCCGGGTTCAGGCCATCAAGCAGGTGGGAGACATCCATGCCTCCATTTTACGGCATCGCCGTCGCGGCTCCTGCGACCACCTGGCTGGCCAGCGCCTGCGCCTGCTGACGCAGTTCAGGCACCGCCAGGCTTTCCCACAGGCTGCCGATGCGCAGGCTGCCGAGCACGCCCAGCCGTGCCTGCGGCTGGCCACCGGCAGCACGCAGGCGGTCGCCCGGCACCGTGCTGTCCAAGCCCAGCCCATGCGGGCCGGGGCGAGCCAGGCCCTCGGCCTGCAGCTGCTGCAGCAACGGATTGCGCAGCGCACTGGCGCGGGTTTCCACGCCGGTGGCGTTGACAACGCCGCTGATCGTCCAGTGCTGTTCATTGCCGTTGGCATCGCGACCCGACAGCCGCAGGACATCGCCTTCGCGGCCGACGCGTTGCAGGCGGGACCGGTGAATGCGCAGTTGGCCGCTTTCGATCAGCGCCTGCAGCTGTGCGTCGACCTCTTCGGCGATGCGGTGGCGATGCACGTCCCAGTAGCGCACCACATGACGCAGGAAGCGGCGCTGGTCGGCCGCGTCGAGGCTGCACCACAGCGCCTGTCCATGCGGACGGATGCGGTCCATCACGCCCTGCCACGGCAGCCCGTCGGCCTGCGCCTGGCGCGCAAACCCGCGCAACGCGCGCAGGCGCTGGCGCAGGTTCATCTGCAGCAGCGTGGCTGGGTCGAACGTGGGCAGGCCGCCATGCGCATGCGGTAGCGGCAGCAGGCCATGGCGCGAGATCACGTGCAGCGGGCCGGTGTGGCCGGCGGCGACCAGCGCCAGCACGGTGTCGGCCATGCTCAGGCCGGAGCCGACGATAGCCACGGCCTGCTCACCGGCCAGGGTACGCACGCCGTCGTAGTCCCAGGCCTCGATCACATCATCGGCGGGCAGTGCCTCGGCACCGGCCACCGGCAGCGGCCGCATGCTGTTGCCGGTGGCGAGCACCGCCTGCACGGCGTGCAGCGCCTGGGCATCGCCAAGTGTCAGCCGGTAGCCATGGTCATCCGGCTGCAGGCCCAGCACCGGCTGCGCGATCACCTGCAGCTGCGCCGGGCTGGCCGCAGCGGCCTCCTGCAGGCGCTGCTGCAGGTACGCCGCAAAGTAGTGGCGGCATACGTAACGCTCGCCCAGCACCTCGCGCGCCTGCCCCGGGTAGGCGTTGGCGGCCATCAGGTAGTCGAGGAAATCGCCCGGCTGGTCGGCAAACGCACTCATCTTCGCCGCCGGCACGTTCAGCAGGTGCTCCGGCCACGGCGTGGCATAGGCGATGCCCTGGGCCAGCTGCGAAGCCGGTTCGAGAATGGCCAACGCCAGTGGCGCCTTGGCTTGGCGCAGTACCTGGATCGCCACCAGCACCCCGGCCGCACCACCACCGATGATTGCCAGGTCCAGTTCGCCATTACGCGGTGAATCAGTCATGCGCCGATTGTAGGCCATCGGCGATGACGGGCCGGGTTGCCGAAGCGGGCGATTGCCGCCGCCTCACATCAACGCATCGGCCAGCCGTGCGATGCCTTCGCGGCTGCGCCGCCACGTGGGGCGGCTGCGCCACTGCTGCAGGTCCAGCTGCCGCGACTCGCGCAGGTAGCCATCCTCGATCGCACACAGCTGCTGCACCAGCGCGCGGTCGTAGCAGACCAGGCCGATCTCGGCATTCAGCGCGAATGAGCGGATGTCCATGTTGATCGAGCCGAGCACGGCGATGTCCTCGTCCACGCTCATGTGCTTGGCATGCAGGAACTGCGGCTCGTACAGCGCGATGCGCACGCCACAGCGCAGCAGCTCGTCGTAGTAGGCCTCCTGCGCCCACGACGTCAGCCGCTGGTTGTTGCTGGCCGAGAGGATCAGCTGCACCTGCACGCCGGACAAGGCCGCAATGCGCAAGGCGCTGAGCGTGGCTTCGTCGGGCACGAAATACGGGGTGACCATCACCAGCCGGCGCCGCGCCAGGTGGATCAGCGCCGCCACCGCATCGCGTGCGTTGCTGTAGGGATAGGCGGGGCCGCTGGGCAGCAGCTGGGTGGCGATGTCGTCGCTGCACTCGGGCACATCGGCGATGACGTCCAGGCGCTGGCCGGTTTCCATGTACCAGTCGCTGGCGAACACCGCTTCCAGATGCGCCACCGCCGGGCCGCGCACGCGCGCCACCAGCTCGCGGTTCGGGTGGCCGGGCACGAACTGCGGGCCGGCCAGGTTCTGCGAACCGACATAGGCCACTTCGTTGTCGATCACCGCGATCTTGCGATGGTTGCGCAGGTCCATGCGGCCGCTGCGGCGCCAGCGCAGGCCACCGGGCAGCATCGCACGCACTTCGATATCGCGAGCTTCCAGGCGTTTGCGATAGGCGCGCAGGCCACGCTTGGCACCCACCGCGTCGAGCAGCACACGGCACTGCACGCCACGTGCGGCGGCACGCTGCAGTGCCTCGACGATGGCCTCGCCCACCGCGTCGTCGAACATCAGGTAGTACAGCAGGTGCACGCGGTCTTCGGCCTGGTCGATGTCGGCGATGAGCGTGTGCAGCGATTCGTCGTAGTCGGTCAGCAGATCGACCGCATTGCCGTGCACCGGCATGAAGTCGCCCTGGCGCTGCACCAGCGGCACGATCTCGGCGCTTGCGGTATCCGGCTGCGGGGTCCAGCGCAGGCGGTGCTGCAGCGCCTGTTCCTCGCGGATGACCTGCGAGGCCTCGGCCTGGCGGCGGATGCGTTCGCGTGACAGCCACGGGTGGCCAAACAGCAGATACAGCGGCAGGCCCAGCAGCGGCACGAAGCCGACCAGCAGCAGCCAGCTGCGCGCCGCACCCGGCGTGGTGCGGGTGGGAATCCAGCACAGCGCGACCAGCCGGATCAGCCAGTCGATCAGCAGCAGGTAGGAACCCAGCAACCACTCGAACAGCATCGTATCGCCCGTCGGGAGGTGATGGGCCATTCTGCCCAGCAGGATTTGTAGAGTCGAGCCATGCTCGACTGCCTTTCGGCCCGACAGCGGAGCAGCCGAGCGTGGGCTCGGCTCTACAAGGGAGAGCCTCAATGCCGCACTGGCACCTCGCATAGCTGCCGCACCGATTCGGCGTGACGGCGGCCGTTGAGCGCCATGCAGGCGATCGCCTGCGCGGCCCGCTCCAGCTGCGCCTCCGGCAGCGTCGGCGGTGCGCCGTTGGCCAGTGCCAGGTGGTGGTCGCACAGCAGCAGCGCCATGCCCTCGATGCCTTCCAGCATGCGCTGCAGGCGCAGCCAGCCCAGTTCCAGGTCCTGCCGGTGTGATGGGGTGTTCATGCAACCTCCTTCAACGGATCTGGCCACCGTGAAGGTGGCGGACGATGCGTGGTTGCAATACCGGGAAGCAATCAATGAGCAAACGAACCGGCGGGCGCGAGGCCCCCACGCACCGTCCGCCATAGAGGCGGATAGGTCACCAACCGTCGCCGGAGGGATCTCCGGCGACGGCGGGCGAGTCTACTGATTGATTGACTTCACGGGATTGCAAGCCCGACCGCTGCAACTGCAGCGGCTTGCCATCTTGGGCACGGCCACGCCTGTGATTCCAATTGATTTGGAGCGCACGAAGAGCCGGAACCGGTATACACAATCACTTATCGCATTCGGCCCATCATTCCGCGCAGGGCGTCATTGGCGACAGCGTGCGCAGGGAGTGCGGCAGTGCCGACCAGGGTCGGCACCCACCAGGGGGAAGTGCCAGACATGAAAAAACCCGCCACAAGGGCGGGTTTCTTCGCGGGGATCAGCAATCCGTGCGGATTACTTGATCTTGCCTTCCTTGTACAGGACGTGCTTGCGCACGACCGGATCGTACTTCAGGAATTCCATCTTCCCCGGGGTGTTCTTCTTGTTCTTGTCCGTGGTGTAGAAGTGGCCGGTACCGGCCGAGGAAATCATACGGACCTTATCGCGCTTGCCTGCCATGATGCTTTACTCCTCAGACCTTTTCGCCGCGCGCACGCAGCTCAGCCAGAACGGAATCAATGCCGTTCTTGTCGATGGTGCGCAGTGCATGCGCGGAAACACGAAGCTTGACCCAGCGGTTCTCGCTGGCCACCCAGAAACGGCGCTCGTGCAGATTCGGCAGGAAACGACGACGGGTCTTGTTGTTGGCGTGCGAGACGTTGTTACCCGTCTGCACTCGCTTGCCGGAAACCTGGCATACGCGGGACATTGCGCACCTCGATAGTAGTAGTTGTCAGCCCGTAGCCCGGGAGACGGCGGCCTCGATGGTTGCCCACCACACGTCAAGAGAATCAAAGGGTTACGCTGGCGTTGGGCGACCGGGGACGTGCTCCCGGGGGCGCCGCCCGGCAGAAAACCGGACACAGCGAGCCGCGCATTATGCACCGGTTCAAGCACTTGCGCAAGTTACCCACAGGCTGGGGACTGAACACGGCGATCGCCCCCTGTAGAGCCGAGCCATGCTCGGCTGCTGCGTCCCGGAACGCCTGAGCCGAGCGTGGGCTCGGCTCTACGACAATGACCGGGCCGGCTCAGCGCAGGTGCGGGATGACCTGGGCCAGCAGATGGGCATCCTTCAGCGCGCCGTGCAGGCCGCGCTGGCTGGGAATGCGCAGGCGCTGCAGCACATCGTCCAACTTGTTGCCCTGGCCGGGCCAGCGCCCGCGCGCCAGCTTCAGGCTGCAGGTGATGCGGCAATGCTGGGCCAGCGTGCCGGGGATGCCAGCCAGGCGCAGCTCGTTGTCCAGGAAACCCACGTCGAAGGTGGCGTTGTGCGCGACCATCTCGCTGCCGCGCAGGAAGTCCAGCAGTTCGGCGGCCTTGCTGGAGAACAGCGGCTTGCCCACCAGCATCGCATCGCTGATGCCATGCACGCGCTGTGCGCCCCAGTCCACCTTGCGCTGCGGCTGCAGGTAGGTGTGGAACTGGCGGCCGCTGAGCTGGCCGTCGATCAGTTCGACGGCACCGATTTCGATCACGCGGTGCCCCAGGCGGTGGGAGATGCCGGTGGTTTCGGTGTCCAGTGCGACGATGCGATTCATGCGTGGCGATGGTTCCTGTTGCGTGCCGCGATGATTTTCGCATGCCTGCAGCAGGAAGCCCTCCCTGTAGCCGAACCCGTGCTCGGCTCACGCGCGAAGCGCGGGCCTTGAGCGTTGGAGCGAGAAGCAGCCGAGCGTGGGCTCGGCTCTACAGGTGCGTGTGCATCACCCCAACGCTTCCACCACCCAATCGATGAACACCCGCAGCCGCTGGCTCATGTGCCGGTTCGGCGGGAACATCACGTGCATCGGCATGGGTGGCAGCTGCCAGTCCTGCAGCAGCGGCAGCAATTCGCCGCGCGCCACGTGCGGCGCGGCCATGTAGCTGGGCAGCGCCACCACCCCCAGGCCGGCCAACGCGGCCGCCAGATAGGCGTTGCCGTCGTCGAAGCCGACCGTGTAGCGGCCCTGCACCTCGATGCGCTCATCGCCACGTTGTGCAGTGAACACCCGCGCCCGGCCACTGCGCGGGCTGAGGAAGCCGACCATGTGGTGGTCCGGCCCTTCCAGCGCGCGCGGATCGGTCGGCAAGCCGAAACGCTGCACATAGCCCGGGCTGGCGTGGAAGCCGATCGGCAGCGCCGCCAGCGGCCGCGCCACCAGCGCCGGGTCGGCCGGGGTGCCGCCGCGGATCACGCAGTCGACGTTGTCGGCGATGACGTCAACCTCGCGGTCGCTGACGCCGATGTCCAGCTGGATCTCCGGGTAGCGCGCCTGGAAATCCGGCAGTGCCGGCACCAGCCGCAACCGCGCGTAGGGTCCGGGCACATCCACCCGCAGGCGGCCGCGCGGCTGGCTGGCTGCGTCACCCAGCCCGCCCTCCACCTCTTCCAGCTCGGCCAGCAGGCGGGCGATGCGCGGGTAGTAGGCCGCACCGTCGGCGGTGACGCTGACCCGGCGCGTGGTGCGGTTGAGCAGGCGCAGCCGCAGGTGTGCCTCCAGCTGCTGCACCAGCTGGGTGACCGTGGTGCGGCTGATCTGCAGGGTCTGCGCGGCGCGGGTGAAGCTGCCGGTTTCCACCACGCGGGCAAAGGCCCGCATCGCCTCGAAACGGTCCATGGCGGGCCATGATTGTTTGGGATTGGCAATCAATCTAGGCTGATCATCGCGGTTTATCCAGACAGCACTGGCGCGGAGGATGGCGTTCTCTCCCACGGATTCCTTCCCATGTCACAGCGTGATGTCGTTTTCCCCACCGGCCGCCAGGCCCTGTACGAGCGCAACCGCTACTCGCCGGCGATCCGATCCAGCGGTTTCCTGTTCGTCTCCGGCCAGGTCGGCAGCCGCGAGGACGGCTCGCCCGAACCGGACTTCGAAACCCAGGTGCGCCGCGCCTTCGAGAATCTCAATGTGGTGTTGGCTGCCGCAGGCTGCACGTTCGATGACGTGATCGACGTGACCGTGTTCCTGGTCGATCCGGAGAAGAACTTCGAGAAGGCCTGGGCGATCGTGCCCGAGTACTGGGGCCAGGCGCCGCACCCGACCCTGACCGGCATCGGTGTGACCTGGCTGTACGGGTTCCAGTTCGAGATCAAGGTGATCGCGAAGCTGCCGTGACCCGGGTAGTGCCG
Organism: Stenotrophomonas sp. BR163; assembly: GCF_047520985.2. Taxonomy (NCBI): domain Bacteria; kingdom Pseudomonadati; phylum Pseudomonadota; class Gammaproteobacteria; order Lysobacterales; family Lysobacteraceae; genus Stenotrophomonas; species Stenotrophomonas sp. BR163. The sequence continues at coordinate 51,137 of NZ_JAXBRE020000015.1, read as the reverse complement.
GCCGCTGGCCGACAACGACGGGCGTTGAGCTACGCTCGCCTACTTCCACATCGTCGGGTGAGTCAGATCGGCTTGATTCGCGGCCATTCCGCATCAGTGGTATCGACAAATTCAACGCCGCTGAGACTATCGCCAACGTGAGCACGAAAGTCCTCCGAGCAGATCAAGGTATTGCTAGAGCCTTCCATGTTCTCAAGCCGGAACAAATGTTCATTGAAGGAGCTTTTTACGCGCAGCTTCTTGATCCTGCGAGACTCTCCATACTTGCTATACGCCATCTGGTTTTCCTCAGAGGCGACGGAGGAGAGGCAGGTCTCATGGAAGATGATGGCACTGTACTCGCTCTTTGAAGTCGTCCATCCCTCCTCTGAAACATGGGGAATGCGCCTGAAGTCGATCATCTTGGCATCAAATTTCAGGCAGGCTTCCAGGAACTTCTGGCTTGCAACGTAAATGTGCGAGGTAATGCGGACGATGTCATGGGAATGACTCGCCTCAGGGCCAACCAGCACCATGGGGTCTGTAAAGACCCGTGCCATGTCAGTTCTGGCCCTGGCGTACCAAGGGAATCGGCCATGGGAAACAGCAGGATGGAAAGGATAGAACCTGTCGTGAAGCTGAGCGTCCAGATAGTACGAGGGGCATCCTGGCGGATTTGCCTGGGATAGCGCGTAGTAGTTCATCTGGTCGATTCCCTGGGCTTCCGGGGCGTGTTTCGGAATTGTCCCCGCCCCGGCCTTTCCCACCAAGAGCCAATCCCGACAAGCAGGCGCTGGTACGCATGGCTTGGAGCCGGTGCGATCTGCAAGGCAACGTCCGCCTCCCGACCCTGACCGGCATCGGCGTGACCTGGCTGTACGGGTTCCAGTTCGAGATCAAGGTGATCGCGAAGCTGCCGTGACACGGGTAGTGCCGGCCGCTGGCCGGCAACGCGGTGGGGTCAGAGCCCTTTCCGGAGGAAAGGGATCCGACCCCGTGCCCGGTCCACCTGAACGGGAGATTCCGACGAATTCCCGAGGCGGCCATTGATATTGTATCCGGCGAAAATCGCTTGCTAGCCTCCCTTCCATGCGCCGGATCACCCGCCAACTGCGTACGTACCTGATGCTGCTGCTGATGGCGGCATTCGTGGTCGTGCCGGTAGCCGACGTGCTGGCCTGCGCGGTCGAACCGCACGACACCACTGCGGTGCACGTGGAAAGCAACACCAACGATGCCGAGGGTGACAGTGACAGCAAGCACGCCGGTGCCTGCAGCCACAACCACTGCCACCACTCCAACCTGAGCCTGCCGGCCAGCACCCTTGCCGCCTTCGGTGCGCCGCTGCCGGCGCGCTGGATGAATGCCGGCGACGCGGCGACCTATGCGGTCGCCCAGGATGAATTGACGCGTCCCCCCCGGGCGTGAGTTGAGCGCGTCCCGCGATTGCGGGCTCCCGTTTCACTCACAACCGGAATCCCCCTATGTCGATCCTGACACCTCGGTCGCTGCGTGCGGCCGGGCGGGTCGTCGCCGTGTTGCTGGGCCTGGCCCCGGCGGCATCGGTGATGGCGCAAGCCGCCCCTTCCTATGACACCCTGCTTGAACGCTTGGACCAGCTGCCCGGCACCCGCGTCGGTGCGGCGCTGGCCGAGGCCGCCGATGCGCGCGCCGACCAGGCCCGTGCGTTGCCCAACCCTTCCCTCTCCTACTCCGCCGAAAATGCCTGGGGCACCGGCTCCTATGGCGGCATGGGCAGGGCCGATACTGTGCTCACCCTGTCCCAGCCACTGGAGGTCTGGGGCCAGCGTGGCGCGCGCGTCCGTGCGGCCCGCGCCGAGGCACAGGCGGCCAACCTGCGTGGCGCGCAGAGCCGCAGCGACGTGGCCAGCCAGCTGGCGGTGGTCTACGCACAGGCGGAAAGTGCACTGCGCCGCTACACCCTGGCCGAAGAGGCATTGAGCATCACCCGCGATGACGCCAACGCCGTCAACGCGATGGTCAAGCAGGGCCGCGAACCGCAACTGCGCGCGGTGCAGGCGCAGAGCGAAGTGGCCAACGCCAACGCCGCGCTGGATGAAGCGCAGGCCTTCCGCGATGCCGCGCTGGCCCGCCTGGCCGGTGCTGCATTGCTGGATGCGCCGGTGCAGTCGATCGACGACAGCCTGCTCGACCGTGCGCCGCCGCTGCCGCGCGGTGCCACCGATGTAGCACTGGCCGTGCGCATCGCCGAAGCCGAAGCCGATGCGGCGGGCAAACTGGTCGAGGTGGAGCGCAAGCGCGCCCTGCCCGACCTCAGCGTCACCGCCGCGCAGACACGCTTCCGCGAAGGCGGCGAGCGTGCCTACAACCTCGGTGTCAGCATCAGCATCCCGCTGTTCGACCGCAACCGCGGTGGCATCCGCGCCGCCAATGCCGACCAGCGCGCGGCCGAGGCGCGCCTGGACCAGCAGCGCCGCGACAGCGAGGCGGCACGCCTCTCGGCCGTGGCCGGTTTGAAGGCCGCCGGCAGCCGAACCCGCGCCGCCGATGAAAGCGTGGTCGCCGCCGAAGAGGCGTATCGCCTGGCCCGCATCGGCTTCGACGCCGGACGCATCTCGCAGCTGGAACTGCGCAGCACGCGCAGCGCTCTTATCGCCGCCCGCGCCGCCGCCGTGGATGCGCGCCTGTCGCGCGTCGGCGCGGAAATCGATCTTGCCCGCCTTGAAGGGCGCGCACCCTTTGTGGAGGCCCCATGACTCTCTCCCGTACTTTTCCGCTCATCGGCGGCATGCTGCTGACTGTGCTGCTGGCCGGCTGCGCCGGCAACGCGCAGACGCCTGCCAATGAAGACCCCGCTGCGGCCAAGGCCGGCACCGACGATGGCCATGGCCACGCCGGCAGCAGCAAGGAAGCCAAGGCAGAAATCGCGAAGGCGCCTGCTGACGCCGACGAAGGCGTGGTGCAGCTGACGCCCGAGCAGATCAAGGCGTCCGGTATCGAAGTGGTTGCCGTCGGCCGTGGCGGTGGCGGTTCCACCCGCCTCGCCGGTCGGGTGGAACCCTCGGTCGGTGCCCGTGCCTCGGTGGCCTCGACCGTGACCGGCCGCGTCGAGCGCGTGCTGGTCGCGCCGGGCACGGCGGTGAAACAGAACCAGGCGCTGGCCATCGTGGTCAGTGGCGAGGCAGCCGTGTTCCGCGCCAATGCGCTGGCCGCATCCGCCGAAGCCGAGGCCGCACGCCTGGCCTATGGCCGCGACAAGGCCTTGGTCGACCAGGGCGTGGTCGCCCGCCAGGAGCTGGAAGCCTCGCGTGCGCGTTCGCTGGCGGCACAGGCCCAGGCCGCTGCCGCACAGGCACAGGCCGCCGCCAACGGTGCGCCCGATGCCAGTGGACGCGTGCGCATCACCAGCCCGGTGGCCGGCATCGTCGGCAACGTGCAGGTCACGCCGGGCGGTGTGGTCGCCGCCGGCAGTGCGGTGGCCGACGTCGCCGACCCGTCGATGAACGAGCTGGTGTTCACCGCACCGCCAGCGCTGGCTGCACAGGTCATGCCCGGCATGACGCTGGAAGTGAGCGTGCCGGGTGGCAGCTTCACCGCTACCGTCACCGGTTCGGCCGCCGATGTACGGCAGCAGGGTGGCGTCGCAGTGATCCGCGCCACGCCGGTGGATGCATCGCTGCCGCCGGCCGGTTCGCCGGTATCGGCCGTGGTGGTCACCGAAGGCCAGGACGGCTCGCTCAGCGTGCCCGCCGATGCGGTGCAGAACGTCGATGGAAGCAGCGCGGTGTTCATCGCCGTCGAAGGTGGCTTCAAGGCGCAGCCAGTGCTGGCCGGGCGCCGTGCCGGTGACCGCATCGAGATCCTCGGTGGCCTGAGCGGCAACGAGCGCATCGTCGGTGCCAACGCCTTCCTGCTCAAGGCCGAGCTGGCCAAGGGCGAAGCCGAGCACGGCCACTGAGGAGGCAACCATGTTCAAGCTGATCATTGAAACAGCGGTGCGCCACCGCTGGCTGGTGGTGTTCATGGCGGCGCTGATCGCCGCCGTGGGCCTGTTCCAGCTGGGCAAGCTGCCGATCGACGCCGTGCCGGACATCACCAACCGCCAGGTGCAGATCAACACGGTGGCCCCGGCGCTGACCCCGGAGCAGATCGAACGGCAGGTGACCTATCCACTGGAAACCGCGCTGGCCGGCATTCCCGGCCTGACCACCACGCGTTCGCTGTCACGCAATGGCTTCTCGCAGGTCACCGCGATCTTCACCGATGCCACCGACATCTACTTCGCCCGCCAGCAGGTGGCCGAACGCATGCGCGAGGCATCGGAAGACCTGCCCGATGGTGCATCACCGATGCTGTCGCCGGTCACCACCGGCCTTGGCGAGGTGCTGATGTGGACGGTGGACTTCACCGCGTTCGATCCGGCCAGGCTGGCCAAGCCCGGTGAAGCCGGCTGGCAGGCCGACGAGGTCTACCGCACGCCGGAAGGCAACCTGCTGCGCACGCCGGAAGAGCGCGCGACCTACCTGCGCACCGTGCAGGACTGGATCATCGCGCCGCAGATGCGCTCCAGCCCGGGGCTGGCCGGGGTCGATACGGTCGGCGGCTACGTCAAGGAATACGGCGTGCATCCGGACAGCGCCAAACTGGCCGCGCATGGCCTCGGCCTGGCCGACCTGGTCACTGCCCTGCAGCGTTCCAACGTGCAGGCCGGCGCCGGCTTCGTGCAGCGTGCCGGCGAAGGCCTGGTGGTGCGTGCCGATGGCCTGGCGCTGACCACCGAGGATCTTGCACAGGCGCCGGTGGCCACCCGCAATGGCGTGGTGGTGCGCGTGGCCGATGTGGCCACGGTGGAACTGAGCCGCGCGCCGCGGCTGGGCGCGGCCAGCCGCAACGGCCATGAAGCCGTGCTGGGTACCGCGCTGATGATCGCCGGTGGCAACAGCCGCACCGTGGCGCAGGCTGCTGCGGCGCGCCTGAAACAGGTGAACACGTCGCTGCCGGCCGACATCGTGGCCGCACCGGTGCTGGACCGCAGCGTGCTGGTCAATTCCACCATCAAGACCGTGGCCAAGAACCTCACCGAGGGCGCGCTGCTGGTAGTGGTGGTGCTGTTCCTGCTGCTGGGCAATCTGCGTGCGGCGACGATCACTGCGCTGGTGATTCCGCTGTCGTTCCTGTTCGCAGTGATCGGCATGAACCGCTTCGGCATCAGTGGCAACCTGATGAGCCTGGGTGCACTGGACTTCGGCATCCTGGTGGACGGTGCGGTGATCGTGGTCGAGTCGACGCTGCTGATGCTGGGCCAGCGCCGCGCCGAACTGGGCCGGGCGCTGACCGCGATGGAACGGCTGCGCGTGGCCGCCGATTCCGCGCTGAAGATGGCGCGCCCGGCGGCGTTCGGCCAGCTGATCATCCTGCTGGTGTTCGCGCCGATCCTCACCCTGGAAGGTGTGGAGGGCAAGACGTTCCACCCGATGGCGGCGACCTTCATGCTGGCCCTGGTCGGTGCCTTCCTGTTCTCCTTCACCTTCGTGCCGGCGATGACGGCGCTGCTGGTGCGCGAGCCGAAGCTGAAGGACGGCAATGCACATGCAGACGACGGCGAGCACGAGACCAGGCTGATACGCGTGCTGCGCGCGCGCATCGAGCCGGTGATCCGCAAGGCTGTGGCGCATCCGCGCACGGTAGTGGCCAGTGCGGTGATGATGGTGGTGGTGGGCATCGGCTCGTTCTCGCTGCTGGGCCGCGAGTTCATGCCGACGCTGGACGAAGGTAACGTGGCGATGCAGGCGTTGCGCGTGCCGTCGACGTCGCTGGAGCAGTCACTGGCCATGCAACTGGCGTTGGAAAAGGTGATTGCCAAGCAGCCGGAAGTGGAGACCGTGTTCTCGCGTACCGGTACCGCCGAGGCGGCGATCGATCCGATGCCGACCAACATCTCCGACAGCGTGATCGTGCTGAAGCCACGCAAGGACTGGCCCGATCCGAAGTTGGCCAAGGACGCGCTGGTGGCCCGTTTCGAAAAGCTGGCCGGGCAGCAGCTGGGCAACAGTTTCGAGTTCAGCCAGCCGATCGAGCTGCGCTTCAACGAGCTGATTTCCGGCGTGCGTACCGACCTGGCCGTAATGATCTTCGGCGATGACTTCAGCCAGCTGCAGAAGGTGGCCGACCAGGTGGCGCTGAAGCTGCGTGCGGTGGATGGCGCGGCCGACGTGCGGGTGGAACAGATCTCCGGCCTGCCCACGCTGAACGTGGCGATCGATCATGTGGCGGCGGCGCAGTATGGGCTGACTGCGGCGGATGTGAGTGATGCACTGTCCACCGGCATCGGCGGTACTGCGGCGGGCAAGATCTTCGAAGGCGACCGCCGCTTCAACGTGGTGGTGCGCCTGGACGATGCCGCGCGCAACGATCCGGACCAGCTGGCATCGCTGCCGATCGCCACGCCATCGGGGCTGGTGATTCCGTTGTCGTCGGTGGCGCGCATTACCGTGAGCGAAGGGCCGAACCAGATCAGCCGCAACAACGGCAGCCGCCGCGTGGTGGTGCAGGCCAACGTGCGTGGCCGCGACCTGGGCGGCTTCGTCGGCGAAGCGCAGGCCGCGGTAGCCGACGTGGCACTGCCGCCGGGTGCCTACCTGACCTGGGGTGGCCAGTTCGAGAACCTGCAGCGCGCGGAAAAGCGGCTGGCGACGGTGGTACCGGTAGTGTTCCTGCTGATCGGCAGCCTGCTGTTCATGGCCCTGCGCAGCGGCAAGGAAGCCATTCTGGTGTTCAGCTGCGTGCCGTTGGCGCTGGTCGGCGGCATCCTCGCGCTGCTGCTGCGGGGCATGCCGTTCTCGGTATCGGCAGCGGTCGGCTTCATCGCCGTGTCCGGCGTGGCGACCTTGAATGGCCTGGTGCTGATGCAGGCGATCCGCGAACGCCTGGATGCCGGCGACCTGCCGCTGCAGGCGGCGATCAACGGTGCCTCCAGCCGCATCCGAGCCGTGCTGACCACGGCGCTGGTGGCGATCGTCGGCTTCATTCCGATGGCGATCGCCAGCGGTTCCGGTGCGGAGGTGCAGAAGCCGCTGGCGACGGTGGTGATCGGTGGCCTGATCACCGCCACCGTGCTGACCCTGCTGGTGCTGCCGACCTTCGCAGCACGGGTGGCCAAGCCGCGGGCGGTAGGCTGAGGTGAGAGGGGGTCGGAGCCCTTTCCACGGGAAAGGGATCCGACCCCGTGACCGGGTCGGATTGCCGGCCAGCGGCCGGCACTACCCGGTACCGGTCAGGCCTTCTTGCGCTCGGCGATGTAGGCCTGGATCTGCTGTTCCAGCACCGGCAGCGGCACCGAGCCCTGCTTGAGCAGGGTGTCGTGGAAGCCCTTGATGTCGAACTTGTCGCCCAGCTCCTTCTCGGCCTGCGCACGCAGGCGCACGATGGCAATCTCGCCCAGCTTGTAGCTCAGCGCCTGGCCCGGCCAGGAAATGTAGCGGTCCACTTCAGTGGTCACTTCATGCTCGCTCAGCGCGGTGTGGTCACGCAGGTAGGCCAACGCCTGCTCGCGGGTCCAGCCCTTGCTGTGCACGCCGGTGTCGATCACCAGGCGCGCGGCGCGCCACATCTCGTAGGTCAGCCGACCGAAATCCTCGTACGGGGTTTCGTAGATGCCCATCTCCACCCCCAGCTTCTCGCAATACAGCGCCCAGCCTTCGCCATAGGCGGAGATGTAGGCGTTGCGGCGGAACTCCGGCAGGTTCTTCTGCTCGGCGGCGATCGCGCCCTGCAGCGAATGGCCCGGATCGGATTCATGCAGGGTCAGTGCCGGCAGGTTGTACAGCGGGCGCGACGGCAGGTTGTAGGTGTTGAGCCAGTAGGTGCCCATGCCACCGCGGCCGGCAGTCCAGAACGGTGCGATGTCCGGCGGCACCGGCACGATGGTGAAGCGCGCGCGCGGCAACGTCATGTACTTGCCCAGCTGGCCATCGGCGCGCTTGGAGATCCACGCGGCGCGCGACAGCAGCTCTTCCGGCGTTTTCGCATAGAACTGCGGATCGGTACGCAGGAAGGTCAGGAACTCGGCGAAGCTGCCCTTGAACTTCACCTGCTTGATGATGGCGTTCATCTCGCCCTGGATGCGTGCGACTTCCTCCAGGCCGATGCGATGGATCTCGTCCGGCGACAGGTCCAGCGTGGTGTAGTCGTGGATCTGCTGCCTGTAGTACGCCTTGCCATCGGGCATCGCTTCGGCGGCCAGGGTGGTGCGCGCCTGCGGCACGTACTCGTTGACGAAGAAGGTGCGCAGCTGCTGGAACGCCGGCACTACCTTGCCGCTGATCGCTTCACGCGCCTGCGCCTGCAGCCTGGCCTGTTCGGCGGCCGGGATGGTGTTGGGCAGCTTCTTGAACGGCGCGTACAGCGGCGATTCGGTCGGGTCCTTCAGCTCGGCGACGGTGGCGATGGACACTTCGCGGCCATCCAGCACCGCGCGCGGCACGCTGAAGCCGCGCTTCAGGCCGGCGCGCATGTTCTCGGTCTGCTGGCCGAAGTAACGCGGCACGTCGTTCAGCCGTGCGATGTAGTTCTGGTAGTCCTGCACGGTCTTCATCTCGCGCCGGGCCATGAAGGACAGGTTGGACCAGAACGAGGAATCGGCGTTGAATGGCATTTCGTAGCCGCGCAGGCGCGTCTCTTCGGCCAGGTTGAACACCTGGTCGCGATAGATCGCGTAGTTGACCTGGTTGTCCGGCGACAGGGTCTTCGGGTCGATCTTCTTCAGCGCGGCCAGGGTCTCGTCCCACACCTTCAGGCGTGCCTGCTGCGCGGCCGGGCCGACGTCGGGCATGCGGGTGGCGTTGGCCGGGGCGTCTTCGTCCTCGCTGGCTTCACCACCGCCCTGCTGGCGCCACTTCCATTCCTTCTCGTACAGCGCGCGGAAGGCGGCATCTGCAGGCGATTCGGTGGCCACGCTGGCGGGCGCGGCGGTGGGCGCAGCGGCCAAGGCCACGGTGGGGGCGGACAGGGCGAGCAGCAGGGCAACGGCAAGACGGGTTTTCACGAGCACAGGTTCCCGGGAAGGCAGGCCCCGATGATGGCACCGCCCACGGCCCGTGGCATGGGACGAAGGTCCTGCCTGCAGCGCAGGCAGGACCGGGAACCGGCCGCAGGCCGGGGCCCCAGCGCCGAAGGCGCGTGGTAGAGCCGACTGTTAGTCGGCTGCTCTTCGGCCAGACGTGGCAAAGCCCGCGCTCCGCGCGAAAGTCGACTGACAGTCGACTCTACCCACGGCAGACCGCATCCCGGCGCAGCCTCAGTGGCTGGCCTTGTCGCGCTTCCAGCCGCGGTGCTTGATATCCAGGTGCAGGCTGTACAGGGCGGTGAACGCCGGGAACAGATTCTGCAGCACGCCCACCGAGTCCTGCTTGGCCGAGAACAGGAAGTAGCTCAGGGTCATCAGGCTGCCGATCACGCTCATGTACCAGAACAGGCGCGGGATGACCGGCTTGCCGGCACGCTTGGAGGCAATGAACTGGACCAGCCAGCGGCCGCCGAACATCAGTGCGCCGGTGTAGCCGATCAGCTTCCAGCCGGTCACATGCAGGCCGGTCCAGTACAGCCAGGTCAGGGGCTGATCCAGCCAGTGCAGCTCCAGATCCATCAGCGCTCCTCCACCGCGGTGCGCTTGCTTCGGGTGATCAGCCAGGCCACGCCACGCAGGTCGCGGATGCCGACCAGCGCACGGCCGAGGTTGTTGTACTTGGACACGCCAGCGGTGCGGTGGCGGTGGTTGACCGGCACGCTGGTGGTCTTCCAGCCGGCACGCTGCATCAGCGCCGGCAGGTAGCGATGCATGTGGTCGAAGTACGGCAGGTCGAGGAACGCGCTGCGTTCGAACAGCTTGATGCCGCAACCGGTGTCGGGCGTGTCGTCGCGCAGCATGCGCGCACGGATGGCGTTGGCCCACTTGCTGGCCCAGCGCTTGCTGCCGCTGTCCTGGCGGTTGACGCGCCAGCCGGCGAACAGCTTCACCTGCGCCTCGGCGGCGTCGCGTGCGGCGAGCAGCTTGGGAATATCGGCCGGATCATTCTGGCCGTCGCCATCCAGGGTCGCGATCCACGGCGCGCGCGCGTGCTTGACGCCGGTGCGCACCGCCGTGCTCTGCCCGCTCTGGTTCACGTGGTGCAGCACCCGCAGTTCCGGCGTGGTCGCCTTCAGTCCCTGCAGCACCGCCAGGGTGTCATCGCGCGAGTGATCGTCGATGTAGACGATCTCGAACGGCAGCCGGCCACGCAGCGCAGCGGTGATTTCGGCGACCAGCGGGGCGACATTGTCGCGCTCGTTGAATACCGGGACGACAACGGAAAGCTCGGGTTGGCTCATAAGGCACTCGGCCAAAGGGGGGACAAAGACCGCGCATTCTCCGAAACCGAGGTTATCCGAAGATGAACCCGGCGGCGTGAGGATCCATTCTCAGGCGCGATCACCAAAATACTCGCGGCACCACTGCACCACAGGCGGCAGGCCTTGTTCGATCGGGGTCACCGCATCGAAGCCGAAAGCGTCATGTGCGCGCCGGGTATCGGCCATCGTGCGCACCATGTCGCCGGGCTGCATGGGCTTGTAGACCTTCTGCGCAGGGCGGCCGGCGGCCTGTTCGATCACGCTGATGAAGCGCTCCAGCTCGACCGGTGTATGGTTGCCGAGGTTGAACACCCAGTGCGGCACCGGACCGTCGGCCGGATGCGCGAGGGCGCCGAGGATACCGGATACGATGTCGGAGACATGTGTGAAATCGCGCTGCATGCGGCCTTCGTTGAACACGTCGATCGGCCGACCGGCCAGCACCGCACGCGAGAACAGCAGCGGTGCCATGTCCGGCCGGCCCCACGGGCCATACACGGTGAAGAAGCGCAGCCCGGTGGCATGCAGGCCGTACAGCTGCGCGTAGGTGTAGGCCATCAGCTCGTTGGCGGCCTTGGTCGCCGCGTACAGCGAGCGCGGCTGGTCCACGCGCTGGTCTTCGGAGAACGGCGGCGTGGCCGAATCGCCGTAGACCGAACTGCTGGAGGCGTACACCAGGTGCTGCACGCCACGGTGGCGGCACAGCTCGAGCATGTTGACGAAGCCGACCAGGTTGCTGTCGACGTAGGCATGCGGGTTTTCCAGCGAATAGCGCACGCCGGCCTGCGCGGCCAGGTGGATCACCGCCGTCGGCTGCACCTCGTCGAACAGCGCGGCCAGGCCCTGCTGGTCGGTCAGGTCCAGGGTGCGCAGGTCAAGCGCCGGACACAGCGCGGCCACGCGGTCACGCTTGATCTGCGGGTCGTAGTAATCGTTGAAGTTGTCCAGGCCGACCACGGCCCGGCCGGCCTCCAGCAGCGCGCGGGCGGTGTAGGCACCGATGAAGCCGGCAGCGCCGGTGAGCAGGATGGTCATGGCGGGTCTCGATCAAAGCACCCCGCTGCCATCGGCGTGGCCGACGTCGCGGGGATGCGTCGGCCGGCGTGATGTGGCGCCGGGTTCAGCCCTGGCGCGTACGCAGCTTTTCCAGCACGCCGTCCAGGGTGTCCAGATCGGTGTAGTGGATGATCAGCTTGCCCTTGCCGCCACGGCCGTGGTTGATCGCCACCTTGGCGCCGAGCGCCTCGGACAGCTCGGTTTCCAGCGAGGCGATGTCGGCCTGCTGCACCTTCGGCGTGGCCACCGGACGGCTGCTCGGCACCTTGCCGGCGGCGAAGGCCTGCGCGCGCCGCTCGACCTCGCGCACCGACCAGCCTTCGTCGGCCGCTTCCTGGGCCAGCTTGCCGGCCAGTTCGGGGGCCAGGGTCAGCAGCGCACGGGCATGCCCCATTTCCAGGCGGCGGGTTTCCAGCAGCAGGCGGATCGCCACCGGCAGTTCCAGCAGGCGCAGCAGGTTGGACACCGCCGCGCGCGAGCGGCCGACGGCCTCGGCGGCCTCGGCATGGGTGAGGGTGAACTCGCTGATCAGGCGCTGCAGCGCTTCGGCTTCCTCCAGCGGGTTGAGGTCTTCGCGCTGGATGTTCTCGATCAGCGCCATCGCGATGACGGTGCGGTCTTCCAGCTCGCGCACCACCACCGGCACTTCGTCCAGCCCGGCCAGCTGCGATGCGCGCCAGCGGCGTTCACCGGCGACGATTTCGTAGTTGCCCGCCGGCAGCTGGCGCACCAGGATCGGCTGGATCACGCCCTGCGACTTGATCGAGTCGGCCAGCTCGGACAGCTTGCCCTCGTCCATCTCGCGGCGCGGCTGGTACTTGCCCGGCTGCAGCTGGCCGACCGGCAACTTGCGCAGCACTTCCCCCGGCAGCGGCTCGATCACCGCCGTGGTGGCCTGCACCTGGCTGACCGCGCCCTTCGGGCCCAGCAGCGCGTCCAGGCCACGGCCGAGGCCTCGCTTCTTGGCTGCCGGCTTGCTGCTGGTCATCAGACGGTCTCCACGGCCTTGGCGGCCTTGTTGCGTTCGTTGTTGCGGCGGATGATCTCGCCAGCCAGGCCCAGGTAGGCCACGCCACCGCGCGAGGCGCGGTCGTAGCCGACGATGCTCTGGCCATGGCTGGGCGCCTCGGCCAGGCGCACGTTGCGCGGCACGATGGTGCGGAACACGCGGTCGCCGAAGTGCTCGGTGAGCTCGGCCGACACTGCGTTGGCCAGGTTGTTGCGCACGTCGAACATGGTGCGCAGCACGCCTTCGATCTCCAGCGCGGGGTTCAGGCTGGTGCGCAGCGCTTCGATGGTTTCCACCAGCGCGCTCAGGCCTTCCAGTGCGTAGTACTCGCACTGCATCGGCACGATCACCGAATCGGCGGCGGCCAGCGCGTTGAGCGTCAGCAGCGACAGCGCCGGCGGGCAATCGATCAGGATGTAGTCGTACTCGTCGCGGATCGGCGCCAGCGCGCGCTTCAGCCGCTGCTCGCGCTCGCTCTGGCCCATCAGCTGGATCTCGGCGGCGGTCAGGTCGATGTTGCCCGGCAGCAGGTCGTAGCCTTCGGCGGTCTGCACGCGCACATCGGCGGCGCTGTTCTCGCCCAGCAGCAGATCGCAGGTGGAGGCCGCCAGCTCACGCTTGTCCACGCCGCTGCCCATGGTCGCGTTGCCCTGCGAATCGAGGTCGACCAACAGCACGCGCTTGGGTGCGTTGGCCAGGGAAGCGGCCAGGTTGACGGCGGTCGTGGTCTTGCCGACGCCACCCTTCTGGTTGGCGATGGCGATGATGCGGGCCATGCGGGTGTGCCTCGTCGACGGATGGTTGGGACCGGTCATTATGCGTACAACCGGCCCCTTGCGGAAATCGTGGATCGCCAACCCGTTGTTCCACAAAGGGCTGGCGGCGGAATCAGGGACCTGTAACGGTGACCAGGTGGCGTTCGCCGGCCAGGCCGGGCACGCTCAGCGGGGTCACCTCACGCACCTGCCAGCCAGCCGGCAGTTCCGCGATCTCCTCATGCGGGTAGACGCCCTTCATGGCCAGCAGCACGCCACCGGGGCGCAGCAGGTGGCCACCGACGCGGACGATGCCGGCCAGGGTGTCCATCGCGCGGGCGGTCAGCTGGTCGTAACGGCCGGCCTCGTCCAGCGCCTCGGCGCGCGATTCGGCCACGCGGGCATTGCCCAGGCCGAGCTGGCGCACGGCCTCGCGCATGAAGCGCGCCTTCTTGCCGTTGCTCTCGACCAGGGTGACCTGCAGGCCCGGGCAGGCGATGGCCAGCGGGATGCCGGGCAGCCCGGGGCCGGTGCCGAGGTCGGCCAGGCTGCCATCGACCACGAACGGCTGCATCGCCAGCGAATCGAGCAGGTGGCGGGTGACCATCTCCTGCGGGTCGCGGATGGCGGTGAGGTTGTAGGTACCGTTCCAGCGGTGCAGCAGGGCCAAGTAGCGCAGCAGCGGCGGCGCCAGCGCGGCATCCAGGCCCATGCTGGCCAGGCCCTGTTCCAGCGTGGCAGCCACGCTGGCGGGAAGTGGGTGTTCGCTCATGCCGGCATTATCGCCGGTTTTGCGCACTGATTCCCCGCCTCAGTGCGGATACCAGGCCAACGCCGCCCGGAACTGGCCGGTGGCCTGCCATTCGTGCAGGTGCCAGCGCGCGGCCTCGCCCAGTTCCGGGTCGCACCAGCGCAGGTGCAGGGCACCATCGGCCCCCGGCGCCAGCTGCAGGCGGTGCAGGCCGAACGAGATACCCTGGCCGTGCGCCTTCAGCATCGCTTCCTTGGCGCACCACACGCGGAAGAACCAGTGTTCGCGGTCGGCCTGGTCCAGGCTTTCCAGCCAGGCCACCTCCTCGGGGTGGAAGAAGCGCTGCACGATCTCCAGCAGGCGGGCCCGCGGCCGCAGCAGTTCCAGGTCCACGCCCAACCGCACGCCTTCGCCCAGCGCCACCAGCAACACCTCGCCGCTGTGGCTCCAGCCAGTGCCGTAGTGGGCCAATGCGCCGCTCAGTTCCGGCCGGCCCTTGTCATCGCGGACCAGCGGCAGCGTCTCCGGATCGGCCCCGAGGGCCTGCGCCAGCACCTGGCGTGCCTGCGGTTCGCCGCGATGGCCGGGCACGTGCGGGCGCCGCCAGACCGTCACCGGACCAAAGCGCCACGGGCCGTCGAGGGTGGCTGGCAGGCTCATGCGCACGCGCCCGTCACACGATTGCACGACGGGTTCACGGCCGTGCGCGTCAACTGGTCACCGTTCCCCACCGGAGGTTCGATCATGGGCATCATCATCTGGCTGATCGTCGGCGGCATCGTAGGCTGGCTGGCCAGCATCATCATGAAGCGCGATGCCCAGCAGGGCATCATCCTCAACATCGTGGTCGGCATCGTCGGCGCGCTGATTTCCGGCTGGCTGTTCGGCGGCGGCATCAACGAAGCGATCACCATTCGAACCTTCCTGTTCTCGCTGATCGGTGCAGTGATCCTGCTGGCGATCGTCAATCTGTTCACCCGCAAGAGCATACGCTGACGCGGCGGTAGCGCCGGCCGCTGGCCGGCGGGCCTTTCAGAACGGGCCCGGCAATCGCCGGGCCTTGTTCATTCAACCGATCTGTACCCACGCCGGCGCATGGTCGCTCGGACGTTCCCAGGTGCGCGGCTCGCGGTCGATGCCCGAAGCCACCGCACCGCTCTTCAGCGCATCGGAGACCAGGGTCAGGTCGATGCGCAGGCCCAGGTTGCGACGGAAGCCGGCGGCGCGGTAATCCCACCAGCTGAAGGTGCCCGCCTCGTCGTTGTGCAGGCGGAAGCCATCGTGCAGGCCCAGCTGCAGCAGCTTGTTCAATGCGCCGCGCTCGGCGGTGGAGGTCAGGATGTGGTTGTCGTTCCACACCTCCGGGTCGTGCACGTCGCGTGCGTCCGGGGCAATGTTGAAGTCCCCCATCACGATCAGCTTCGGGTGGCGCTGCAGTTCTTCGGCGATCCAGGCATGCACCGCGTCCAGCCAGCGCAACTTGTACTCGTACTTGTCGGTACCGATGTCCTGGCCGTTGACCACATACAGGTTGATTACCCGCAGGTCGCCGAAGGTACCGGCGATGACGCGCTTCTGCTCGTCCTCGAAGCCGGGAATGCCGATCTGCACGTCCTGCGCAGGCTCACGCGACAGCAGCGCCACGCCGTTGTAGGTCTTCTGGCCGGCGAACACGCTGCGGTAGCCGGCGGCGATCAGCGCAGAGTCGGGGAACTTGTGGTCCTCCAGCTTGGTTTCCTGGATACCGACGATGTCCGGGCCGAAGTCCTTGAGCCACTGTTCCAGGTGCGGCAGGCGGACATTGAGCGAATTGACGTTCCACGAGGCGATTTTCATGCGGGCATTCTACCCGGGTGGGCTTGGCACGCGTGCCACCCCAGGTGGGCACCCACCGGTAGTGCCGGCCGCTGGCCGGCAACCCCATGAACCGTCGGCAGGACCCCGCATTTGCCGGCCAGCGGCAGGCACTATCGCAGCAGCAGCTTCAACAACCCCGCAATCTTCGAATACGGCGGCCGCAGCCGGTCGCTGGCCGCCCAGCGCGACTGCCACAGCACCGGCAGCCGCTTGCTCATCGCATCGAACCCGGCCCGGCCGTGGTAGGCGCCCATGCCGCTGGCCCCCACCCCGCCAAACGGCAGGCCATCGGCGGCGAAGTGCAGCAGCGTGTCATTTACCGTCACGCCACCGGCCACCACCTGGCCGAGGATGCGCTCCACCGTGGCCGTGTCATGGCTGAAGGGATACAGCGCCAGCGGCCGGTCGCGGGACAGCACGTCCGCCAGCGCCGCCTCCAGGTCCGGGTAGGCCCGCACCGGCAGGATCGGCCCGAAGATCTCCTCGCGCATCAGGTCCAGATCGTCGGGCGGGTCCAGCACCACGGTCGGCACCAGCAGACGCTCGCGGTCGGCGCACGCCTCATCCACCTGCGCCAGCGGAATCACCGGCACGCCACGTTCGCGCGCCTGCACCAGATAGCCCTGCAGGCGCCGGTACTGGCCTTCATTGATGATGCGGGTGTAATCGTCGGCATCGCTGAAGTCGCCATAGCGCTCGCGCACCTGCTGCTGCAGCGCCTGCACGAACTCGCGCTGGCGCGCGGTATCGATCAGCACATAATCCGGCGCGATGCAGGTCTGGCCGGCGTTGAACCACTTGCCGGTGGCCAGCCGCGCAGCGGCTTTTTCAAGTGGAAAGTCGCTGCAAACGATCGCCGGCGACTTGCCGCCCAGTTCCAGCGTGACCGGTACCAGATGTTCGGCGGCGGCGGCCATCACCTTGCGGCCGACGGCCGTCGAGCCGGTGAACAGCAGATGGTCCAACGGCAGCGACGACACCGCTGCGGCCACCTCCGCCCCGCCCTGCACCACCGCCACCCGATCGGGCGGGAACACGCTGGCCAGCAGATCGGCCAGGAACGCACTGGTGCGCGGCGTGTGTTCCGAAGGCTTCAGCAGCACATGGTTGCCCGCAGCGATGGCGGTGGCCAAAGGCACCAATGCCAGCGTGACCGGGTAGTTCCAGGGCGAGATCACCCCGACCACGCCCAGTGGCGTCGGCCGCAGCTGCGCGCGCGCTGGCCACAACTTCCATCCCGCCGATGCCCGCTGCGGCTTCGACCAGCGCCGCAGGTGGCGGCGCAGGTGGTCGATGGCCGACAGCACGCTCATGCCATCGGCCAGCTTCGATTCAACGTGGGCGCGATGCCCGAAGTCCTCGGCGATGGCCTGCGCCATTTCGTCCAGGCGTGGCTTCAGCCCCTCGCGCAGGCGGCGCAGGTCGGCTTCGCGCTGGTCGAGCGACGGGCGCTGCGACTGCCAGGCACTGCGCAGGGAGTGCAGGATGGCGGGAAGGTCGGCTGGGGCGGTGATGGTCATGGGCCGACTATACGGGGTGCTGCGCAACGCCATGGTAGTGCCGGCCGCTGGCCGGCAATGGGTTCATGTCTGCGAAGATTCATGGGGTTGCCGGCCAGCGGCCGGC
>NZ_JAXBRE020000015.1:0-33726 GCF_047520985.2 Stenotrophomonas sp. BR163 | reverse complement strand
CTGGCCGGCAACCCCATGAATCTTCGCAGACATGAACCCATTGCCGGCCAGCGGCCGGCACTACCGGAATGCGAGCCGAGTGGGCACGGTCCACAAACAGAAAGGCCGTGGTCTGCACCACGGCCTCTCCTTCATCCGATGAACATCATTCTTACTTGGTGATATCCACGTTCTTGGTTTCGCGCAGGAACAGGCCGCCGATCACCACCGACATCAGTGCGATCGCAATCGGGTACCACAGGCCGTAGTACAGGTTGCCGGTACCGGCCACCAGCGCGAACGAGATGGCCGGCAGGAAGCCACCGAACCAGCCGTTGCCGATGTGGTACGGCAGCGACATCGAGGTGTAGCGGATACGGGTCGGGAACAGTTCGACCAGGTAGGCGGCGATCGGGCCGTAGACCATGGTCACGTACAGCACCAGCAGCCACAGCATGAAGATGGTGCCGGCGATGTTGATGCGCGCACCATCGGCCTTGGCCGGGTAGCCGGCGGTGGTCAGCGCGGTCTTCAGCTCCGCTCCGAACGCATCGGCCTTGGCCTTGCCTTCTTCCTTGGTCAGGCCTGCGGCCTCATACGAGGGGACGCTGGCGCTGCCCACGTTCACCATCGCCAGCGAGCCGGCGGCGGCGGGCTGCACGTCGTACGGCACGCCGGCCTTGGTCAGCGCGGCGGTGGCCACGTCGCAGGAGCTGGTGAACTTGCGCAGGCCCACCGGATCGAACTGGAACGAGCAGGTGGCCGGATCGGCGACGACCAGGGCCGGCGAGCTGCTGCGGGCTTCTTCGATGGCCGGGTTGGCGAAGTGGGTCAGGCCCTTGAAGATCGGGATGTAGGTGATGGCCGCCAGCAGGCAGCCGGCCAGGATGATCTTCTTGCGGCCGATGCGGTCGGACAGCCAGCCGAAGAAGATGAAGAACGGCGTGCCCAGTGCCAGCGCAGCGGCGATCAGCAGGTAGGAGGTGGTGGCATCGACCTTCAGCATGCTGCTGAGGAAGAACAGCGCGTAGAACTGGCCGCCGTACCAGACCACGGCTTGGCCAGCCGCCGCACCGAGCAGGACCAGCAGCATCAGCTTCAGGTTGCCGCCCTTCAGGCTGTCGCGGAACGGGGTCTTGGAGCCCTTGCCTTCAGCCTTCATCTGCTGGAACAGCGGCGATTCGCTCAGCTGCAGGCGGATCCACACCGAAATGCCCAGCAGCAGGATCGACACCAGGAACGGAATGCGCCAGCCCCAGGCTTCGAACGCCTCGTTGCCCAGCGTCATGCGGCAGGCCAGGATGATCAGCAGCGACAGGAACAGGCCGAGCGTGGCGGTGCACTGGATGAAGCTGGTGTACAGGCCGCGCTTGTCGTCCGGCGCGTGCTCGGCCACGTAGGTGGCGGCACCGCCGTACTCGCCGCCCATCGCCAGGCCCTGGGCCAGGCGCAGGATGATCAGGATCACCGGTGCGGCAAACCCGATCGAGGCGTAGTTGGGCAGCACGCCGACCAGGAAGGTCGAGATGCCCATGATCAGGATGGTGACCAGGAAGGTGTACTTGCGGCCGATGCGGTCGCCGAGGCTGCCGAAGAAGGCCGCGCCGAACGGACGCACGAAGAAGCCGGCGGCGAACGCCAGCAGGGCGAAGATCATGCCCGTGGTTTCATTGACGCCACTGAAGAACTGCTTGGCGATGATGGCCGCGAGCGAGCCGTACAGGAAGAAGTCATACCACTCGAAGACCGTGCCGAGGCTCGAGGCGAAGATGACCTTCTTGTGGCCCTTGGTCAGGGTGCCCGCTTTATGTGCGGTGCTGGGTGTACTGGACATGGGACGCTTCCCCTCCGAAGCAATCGTTGTTGGTGGGTGCCGACCGTTGGTCGGCACTCAGTTCGGTAGATGCCGACCTTGGCCGGCACCCCATCTCGGTAGGTGCCGGCCGCTGGCCGGCACGCTCTTAGAAGCTGTACTTCGTAGTGAACTGCAACCGGGTGATGTCACCCTTGTTGCCGTTCTCCACTTCGCGGCGGCCGTACATCAGCTCCGCACCGATATCGACCTTGGGCAGCGGCGAATAGAAGATGTTGCCGCGGATGCTCTGCACGCTCTTGGTCACCAGCGGGCCGAGGATGCTGTCGTTGTCGTAGTCGCTGCGCGCGTAGATCAGGTTGGTGCGCAGCTTCGGCGAGAACGCATGCCGCCAGCCGACATAGCCGGCCAGCACGCCGGTCGGGTTGAGTTCGTCGCGGGCCACGTCATAGGCACTGTCGGCAGTGATGCCCAGGCCGATGTAGCGGGCGATGCCTTCGCCACCGGTCAGCTGGTAATGCAGCGAATCGCTGTCACCCATCACCCACTTGCCGCCCAGGGTCAGGCCGCCGGCCACCTTGTCGGCCTTCGCGCCGGTCGCCTGGTTGTCGACCTTCAGCTGGCGGACGATGCCGCCGACACCGAAGGTGCCCCAGTCGCCCTTCCAGCCATAGCGCAGGGTCAGGTCGGGCAGGCTGCCACGGTCGGAGTTGGCGCTGGCGTTGGTCCAGGCGCCGGTGACCGGGTTGCGGGTACCGGTGAGGGTGGTGGTTTCCGGGTTTTCCAGCGCGACGCTGAAGCCGCCCTGGGTGTAGCGCACCTGCGCTTGGCGCACGAAGATCACGCCGTCGGTGGGGCCGACGAAGTCGACCGCTTCCGGCAGTGCGGCCGCGTCCATGAAGTTGGACCAGGTCTGGCCGGCCAGCCAGTTGTTCCAGTACATGTAGGCGTGGCGCAGGGTCACGCCATAGGTATTGGTGGCAGTCTGGTTGCCCAGCGAGTTGCCGAAGAAGTCCATCTCGAAGAACGCACCGGCCTTGTTGCCCGATTCGCTGACGTTGTCGATGCCCAGGTTGAAGCGCGAGAACTTGGCATGGGCGTTGAAATCGGTGCCCGACCGCTTGCCGCTGCCGCCAGCGCCTTCCACCGGGGTCTGGCCCGGCAGGTACAGCGAACGGCCGGTGGCGTCGTCGGCCAGCTGGCCATCGCTGGTCTGGGTGGCCAGGAAGTCGGCCTTGATGAAGCCGCCGATCTTGACCGTGGTGCCCGGTGCCGCGCCCGGGGTGAGGGTGGTGACCTGGATCGGCTGCTTGCCGGCCGGCACCTGTGCAACCGGCTTCTGCTCGGCCTGCACCGTGCGCACTTCGGTCACCGCCTGCTGGGTCTGGCTGATCTGGGTCTGTTGTTGTTGCTGCGAAGACAGCAGCAGCTGGACTTGGCGTTCCAGTTCGGCAACGCGTGCTTCCAGTGCCTTCTCTTTGGCGGTCTCTGCGAACGCCATGCCCGGTGCGACCAGGGCGACCAGCAGGCAGGCCGCCAAAGGTGTGCGCACGGCTTTCAACGTACGGTGGCTCATGTTGCCCTCTCTCCCAAGTGGCAAGGTGATGCCGCGCGTGGGGCACGGTCGAGCCGAGACTGCGGGGCGATTATGTATAGCGGCTATTCGCCATTGGTCGAACCCGGCCCTGCAGGGCGCTCACTTTCGACCATGGTCTAACCAGGGTGGTGACGCGGCCGGGGGTGGATGGGGCAAACTGAGGGGGATCGGTCGTTGCGATGCTGCGACCGCACATACAAAGTCAACGTGCAAGTGAGGGTGCCATGGCTGATATCTACCCCGTCGATCCGCAGTTCGCCGCCAAGGCACGCATCGACAAGAAGACCTATGAACAGCAGTACCAGGCGTCGGTGACCGACCCGGATGGATTCTGGGGCAAGGCCGCCGAGCGCCTGCAATGGATGCGCAAGCCGACGAAGATCAAGAACGTCAGCTACGACCTGTCCGACTTCCACATCAAGTGGTTCGAGGATGGTGAGCTCAATGCCAGCGTGAACTGCCTGGATCGCCAGCTGGAAACGCGCGGCGACAAGACCGCCCTGCTGTTTGAGCCGGACGGCCCGGATGCACCGGCCCAGCACGTGACCTATCGCGAACTGTATGAGCGCACCTGCCGCCTCGGCAATGCGCTGCGCAACCTTGGGGTCAAGAAAGGCGACCGCGTCACCATCTACCTGCCGATGATCGTCGACGCCGCAGTAGCCATGCTGGCCTGCGCGCGCATCGGTGCGATCCACTCGGTGGTGTTCGGTGGCTTCGCGCCGAACTCGATCGCCGACCGCGTCAGCGACTGCCAGAGCAAGCTGATCATCACCGCCGACGAAGGCTTGCGCGGTGGCCGCAGGATTCCGCTGAAGGCCAACGTCGATGCCGCGCTGAAGCTGCCGGGCACGAACACGGTTGAAACCGTGCTGGTGGTGCGCCACACCGGCGGCGCGGTGGACATGCAGGCCCCGCGCGACCGCTGGTTCCACGATGTGGTGGACAGCCAGCCGTCCACCTGCGAACCGGAACGCATGAACGCGGAAGACCCGCTGTTCATCCTCTACACCTCCGGCTCCACCGGCAAGCCGAAGGGCGTGCTGCACACCACCGGCGGCTATCTGCTGTACGCGGCCTACACCCATGAAGCGGTGTTCGACCTGCGCGAGGACGACATCTACTGGTGCACCGCCGATGTCGGCTGGGTCACCGGCCACAGCTACATCGTGTACGGGCCACTGGCCAACGGTGCGACCTCGCTGATGTTCGAAGGCGTGCCGAACTATCCGGACACCTCGCGCTTCTGGAACGTCATCGACAAGCACAAGGTGAGCATCTTCTACACCGCCCCGACCGCCATCCGTGCGCTGATGCGCGAAGGCGAGGAGCCGGTGAAGAAGACCTCGCGCGCGTCGCTGCGCCTGCTCGGCAGCGTCGGCGAGCCGATCAATCCGGAAGCCTGGCGCTGGTACTACGAAGTGGTCGGCGACAGCCGCTGCCCGATCGTCGATACCTGGTGGCAGACCGAAACCGGCGGCATCCTGATCTCGCCGCTGGCCGGCGCGATGGACCTCAAGCCGGGGTCGGCCACCCTGCCCTTCTTCGGCGTGCAGCCGGCGCTGGTCAATGCCGATGGCGAGATCCAGGACGGCCCGACCGAGGGCAACCTGATCATCCGTGACTCCTGGCCGGGCCAGATGCGCACGGTGTACGGCGACCACCAGCGCTTCATCGATACCTACTTCCGCACCTACCCGGGCAGCTACTTCACCGGTGACGGTTGCCGCCGCGACGAAGACGGCTATTACTGGATCACCGGCCGCGTCGACGACGTGATCAATGTGTCCGGCCATCGCATCGGCACCGCCGAAGTGGAAAGCGCGCTGGTCTCGCATCCGAAGGTGGCCGAAGCGGCGGTCGTGGGCTTCCCGCACGACGTCAAGGGCCAGGGCATCTACGCCTACGTCACCCTGGTGGCCGAAGAGGCCCCGAGCGATGAACTGCACAAGGAGCTGATCGCCTGGGTGCGCAAGGAGATCGGGCCGATCGCCACACCGGACCACCTGCAGTGGGCACCGGGCCTGCCGAAGACCCGCTCGGGCAAGATCATGCGCCGCATCCTGCGCAAGATTGCCGAAAACGCACCGGACCAGCTCGGCGACACCTCGACCTTGGCCGATCCATCGGTGGTGGCATCGCTGGTGGACGAGCGCAAGGTGCGATGACGTACGACCCGGGGTCGGATCCCTTTCCTCAAGGAAAGGGCTCTGACCCCATCTGCTTTCCCCCACGGTTCCCCCCGACCATGACCACCCTCCTGATTGCCGATGACCACCCGCTGTTCCGCGAAGCCCTGCGCGGCGCCGTGCAGCGGGTCATCCCCGGCGTGCAGCTGTTCGAGGCCGACAGCGTGGAAGCGCTGTACGCGCTGGCTGACCAGCACAACGACGCCGACCTGGTCCTGATGGATCTCAACATGCCCGGTGCGCAGGGTTTCAACGCACTGGTGCACATGCGCTCACTGCACCCCCAGCTGCCAGTGGTGGTTGTGTCCGCGCGCGAAGAGGCCACGGTGATGCGCCGCGCGCTCGACCACGGTGCGCTGGGCTTCATCCCGAAGTCTGCGGATTCGGACACCATCGGCCATGCGTTGGGCACCATCCTCGATGGCGAGACCTGGGCACCGCCGGAAGCGCACAACGTGCCGCCCACCGGCAGCGAAGAACGCGAAGTCGGCCAGCGCCTGCGCGAGCTGACCCCGCAGCAGTTCCGCGTCCTGCAGATGCTCGGCGCCGGCCGCTTGAACAAGCAGATCGCCTACGACCTCAACGTCTCCGAAGCGACGATCAAGGCCCACGTCACCGCCATCCTGCGCAAGCTCGGCGTGACCAACCGCACCCAGGCCGTGCTGATGGCCGGCAAGCTGGCGATCGACGACGACACCATCGTGCTGCCGCCGGAAGAAGACTGACGGTAGTGCCGGCCGCTGGCCGGCAATCGTCCGACACCGCCTGAAACCGCTGTGGTAGGTGCCAAGCTTGCTTGGCCAGGTGTATCCGCGGCACCCGCCGGCGCATGAATCATGGCCAATGCCCGGCAATTGGTTCCAAGCGTATGGCGGTGCGACCGATGTGTTTCGCATCTCTCTGCTACCCAGGACGACGCATTTGGCTCTATGGCTGCCACTACTGCAATTGCATACTGCCGCTGCATGGCGACTTGGGCTCGAAAATGAACACTCTGCTCGACACACTCAGAGATGCGTCGCAGCTTCGACCGGAAGAACGGGACGCCATCCGCATGCTGGTTGCCTTCGTCCGCGAAGGCTGTCCGGATGGCCCCAGCCCACCAGGCTTCCCCAATGATCGCAAGGAGGATTTTCGGCGTGCGGCGCTCGAGTACTTCTCCGATCCGCCCGATCCTGCCAATCACTTTCGGATTGATGTTCCCAGCGATGAGTACATCCGCACCCAGGCGCGAATATACAAGCGCCCATCGGGTGCCCAGGTGGAACTGGACCTGTTCGCCGATGGCGAGATGTGTGATCTGACCGCCACCTTCGACCTTGATCGTGAAAGCGTGGTGTTCGGCGGCCCCACGCTGTACAGCATCCATGTGATGTAGCCGGTCGCGTCCGCATTCCTGCCGGCCAGCGGCCGGCACTACCAGGCACCGCTGCGCTCACGATATAGCCATCGCTATACAAACCAGCCCTGCCTGCGCGTTTCGATGGAAATGCGCCACGCGTGGATCGCGATGCTAAGCTTCGCGTCCCCTTGGGGAGTAGCCGGATTCCTTCGCAGGAATCGTCCACGTCAACATACTCGGCCGGTGCGCCGTGGCGTGGACAACCATGATGGTTGGCGAGACCAGCGGCCCGCGCGCGCAACGTCAGGTTGGGCGCGAGCGCAGGCCGTGCGTCCGTCCTAGCCCGACCTCAACCGCCGCCCATGTCCCCCATTTCGATCCTTCTGATCGGCTTCGCCATGTCCACCGATGCCTTCGCCGCTGCAATCGGCAAGGGCGCGGCCATGCGCAAGCCGGTGTTCCGCGATGCACTGCGTGCCGGCATCATCTTCGGCGTCATCGAGGCGATCACGCCCATCATCGGCTGGCTGCTCGGCCGCGCCGCGCTGCAGTACGTCGAAGCCTTCGACCACTGGATCGCCTTCGGCCTGCTCGGTGCGCTGGGCATCCACATGATCTACAACGGCCTGCGCCCGGACAGTGCCGAGGAAGACGAAGACCCCTCGCAGCACCACGGCTTCTGGAAGCTGGCGTTGACCGGTTTCGCCACCAGCATCGACGCGATGGCGGTGGGCATCGGCCTGGCCTTCATGGACGTGCATATCGGCGTGATGGCCGCGGTCATCGGTCTGTGCACGCTGACCATGGTCACCGTCGGCATCATGCTCGGCCGCGTGCTGGGCAGCATGGTCGGCAAGCGTGCCGAGATCATCGGCGGCGTGATCCTGGTGATCATCGGCGCGACGATCCTGTACGAACACCTGCACGGCGTGGGGTAACGCATCGGAAGCGAGCGATTGCGTGGTTGCCGGCCAGCGGCCGGCACTACCAGACGTCACAGCCACGCATGGCGTGGATCTGCTGCGGGGCGCCCAGCGCTACTGCGCATCGCGCAGCGCGCCCAGGAAGGCGCGCAGCGAGGCCGGCTTGATCGGCTTGGTCAGCACGCGGTAGCCACGCTCGCGTGCCATCCGCTTCAGTTCGTCACGCCCGTCGGCGGTCAGCAGCGCACCCGGTAGCGGGTAGCCGGCCGCCTCGCGCAGCGCCACCAGCGCATCCAGGCCATCCATGCGATCGTGCAGGTGGTAGTCCACCAGCATCACCTGTGGTCGCTCGGCGATCTTCTCCAGTGCCTGGTCGACGGTGGCGGCGGTGATCACCTGCACCTGCCAGCGGCCGAGCAGTGCGCGCATGCCGTCGAGGATTTCCTCGTCGTTGTCCACGCACAGCACCCGCAGGCCCGCCAGCGAATCGCTGCGCACCGGTGTGGCCACGGCCTGGGTCGCCTTGGCAGGCTCGGTGTAGCCGGGCAAGGGCGCAACCCGCGGCAGGATGATCGAGAACATCGAGCCACTGCCAACGCGGCTGCGTGCATTGAGGCGATGGTCGAGCAGGCGCGAGATGCGCTGGCAGATCGACAGGCCCAGGCCCAACCCCTGCTCGCCCCAGTCGAACGGCTGCTGGTAGCGGTGGAACTCGTCGAAGATCTGCCGCATGTGGTGTTCGGGAATGCCCGGGCCGGTATCCCACACCTGCAGTTCCACCTCGTCGCCGCGCTGGCGCACGGCCAGCACGATGCGCCCCTGGCGTGTGTAGCGCAGCGCATTGGCCAGGAAGTTCTGCAGTACGCGGCGCAGCAGGCGGCGGTCACTGCGCACCCAGGCCGGACGCGTGAACAGGTCCAGGCGCAGGCCACGGCCTGCGGCCACCGGCGTGTACTGCGCGGCCAGCTCGCGCATCAACGCACTCACATCGAACTCGCCGATCACCGGGTGCAGGCCACCGGCATCCAGCCGCGACACGTCCAGCAGGCCATCAAGCAGTTCTTCGGCCGCACGCAGCGACGCATCCACGCGCTCGGCAAGATGCTTCTGCTCGTCGCTCACGTGATCACTGTCGCGCAGTGCCGAAGCGAACAGGCGTGCTGCGTTCAGCGGCTGCAGCACGTCGTGGCTGATCGCCGCCAGGAAGCGCGTCTTCGACTGCTGCGCGACCTCGGCCTCATGCGAGCGCTCGGCCACGCGCTGTTCCAGCGTCTCGTTGGCTTCAAGCAGCGCCCTTTCAGCGTGCTTGTAGTCGGTGATGTCGTTGTAGCTGGTCACGTAACCGCCGCCGGGCAGCGCCTGGCCGCGCATCTCGATCACCTTGCCGTCGCTGCGGGTGCGCTCGAACACGTGCGGCGAACCGGCGCGCATGTAGCCGATGCGGCGGTTGATCTGCACTTCGATATCGCCCTCGCCCAGCTCACCGCGCTCGGCGTTGTAGCGGATCAGGTCGGCCACCGGGCGGCCCACGTAGAGCATGCCGTCGGGGTAGCCGAACATGTCCTGGTAGCGGCGGTTCCACGCGGTCAGGCGCATGTCCGGATCGACCACGCTGACCCCGGCGCTGATGTTCTCCAGCGTGGTCGACAGGATCTCGCGGTTGAAGCGCAGTTCCTGCCCGGCTTCGTCCAGCACTGCCACCACTTCGCCCAGGTCCATGCCCGAGCCACGCAGCAGGCTGGTCAGCAGCAGGCGTGCGGACGCCGCGCCGATCGACGCGGCCAGCAGGCGCTCGGTGAACTGCACCCACGGGCGGTCTGCAGGCGCGGAGGATTGCAGTTCACGGCCCAGTGACTGCGCCTGCTCGAAGAACGAACGCCGCGCATGACGTTCGCCGACCACGCGCGAGGCCAGTGCCAGCAGGTCGCCCACATGCACATGACCGGGCCAGCCACCGGCCACCGACGGGCGCTCGGCATACGGGTCGAGGAACGGTGCCGCACGCAGGCGCTCGTCGACGCCGGGCCGCCAGCGTGCGGACACCAGCATCATCGTGGCCGCATTGACCAGCAGCGACCAGAACGTGCCGTGGGTCAGCGGATCCCAGCCGGACATGCCGAACAGCTGCTGCGGACGCAGCCACTCGATGCCGAACGGGCCGTGCTGCACCCAGGCGGCGTCGACCCAGCCGGCCATGGTCATCGCCGGCAGCAGCAGGGTGTACAGCCAGGTGGCGAAGCCCAGCAGCATGCCCACTTCGACGCCGCGCCGGCTGGCACCGCGCCAGTACAGGCCGCCGATCAGGCCGGGCGCGAACTGCGCCACCGCTGCGAACGCCATCAGGCCGTACGAGGCCAGTGTGCTGTCGTTGCTGCTGGTGCGGTAGTAGCTGTAGGCCATCAGCGCCAGCAGCAGGATCGCCAGGCGGCGGATCCACAACACGCGCGAGGCGACGTCGGCGGCTTCCTGGTGGTCACCGCTCCGACGCAGCAGCACCGGCATCACCAGATCATTGCTGACCATGGTCGCCAGCGCGATGGACGAGACGATGACCATGCCGGTGGCCGCCGAGAAGCCGCCCACGTAGGCGATCAGCGCCAGCGCATTGCGGCCTTCGGCCAACGGCAGCGCGAGCACCATCGAATCGTCGGCAACGCTGCCGCCGGTGCCGAACAGGGTGACGCCGGCGGTGGCGATCGGCAGCACCATGCCCGAGATCAGCACCAGGTAACCGCCGAACATCCAGCGCGCGCGGCGCACGTCGCGCACGTCACCGCACTCGACCACGGCCACGTGGAACTGGCGCGGCAGGCAGATGATGGCGAGGAAACTGAGCAGGGTCTGCGAGATGAAGCCGACCGGCGGCAGGCCGGTGAACAGCGTATGCACCGACTCGACCACCGCGTCGGTGCGGTTGCTCAGCCACAGGTAGGCGAACACGCCCACCGCCAGCATCGCCAGCAGCTTGATCACCGATTCGAAGGCGATCGCCAGCATCATGCCGTGGTGGTGCTCGGTAGCATCGACCTGGCGGGTACCGAACAGGGTGGCGAACAGCGCCATCAGCAATGCCACGTATAGCGCCGGGTCGGTGAAGAAGCCGGTCGGGCCGGTGTTGCCGGTCAGCACCTGCAGGCTCATCGCCACCGCCTTGTACTGCAACGCCAGGTACGGAATGATGCCGATCAGCGCGATGATCGCCACCAGCGCCGCCAGCCGCCGCGAGCGACCGAAGCGCGAAGAGATGAAATCGGCAATGGAGACCACGTTCTGGCTGCGTGCGATCAGCGCCAGGCGCTCGATGATGCGCCAGCCGAACAACAGCAGCAGCAGCGGGCCGATGTAGATCGGCAGGTAGCCCACGCCATTGCGCACGGCGGTACCCACCGCGCCGTAGAACGTCCACGAGGAGCAGTACACGGCCAGCGCCAGGCTGTAGACCACCGGCCGCAGCCACGGCCGGTCGGGGTACATCGGCCGACGGTCGCCCCACCACGCCACGCCGAACAGCAGCGCGGCATAGGCAACCGAGACCAGCAGCAGGATCCAGCTGGAGACCACGCGTGCGTTTCCGTCGGAAGAACCCGCAGTGTAGGCCAGGCGTGGCCGGGGGTGCGGGCGCGTTGGGGGCAACCACCCCCACCCAGGTGGGGGCCTACGCGGTGCGGGCCACGACCGTGGGTCGTGGCCGGCTTCTTACTGGGCCGGCACGCCCATTTCCTTCAGCAGTTCCGGCGCCGGGTAGACCTTGGCCAGCAGCCAGCGCAGGTAGCGCATGTCCACGTGCACGGCGCGCTTGTAGCGCGGGTCGAACCACCAGCTGGCGCTGACCGACTCCCAGTTGCTGTCGAAGTTCAGGCCGATCAGTTCGCCCTTGGCGTTGAGCACCGGCGAGCCGGAGTTGCCGCCGGTGGTGTCCAGGTTGGTCAGGAAGTTGACCGTCTGGGTCTTCAGCGCCGGGTCGGCAGTGCTGCCGAAGTCACCCTTGGCGATCGCGGCCAGCAGCGGTTTGGGTGCGTCGAACGGATAGGCGTTGGTGTTCTTCTCGACGATGCCGGCCACGGTGGTCACCGGCGAGTAGGTCACGCCATCGCGCGGGTGCAGTGCCTCGACCCTGCCGTAGCTGATGCGCAGGGTGCGGTTGGCATCCGGGTACACGGCGCGGCCCTGCTTGGCACGCCAGGCGAACAGCGCCTGCATGTACGCCGGGCGCAGGCGCAACTGCTCGCCTTCGCGGGTCTTGCTCTCGTTTTCGATGCGCAGCTGCGCGGCCACCAGCGGGCCGGCCACGGCGATCAGCGGATCGGCGGCCAGGGCCTTGCCTTCGCGTGCGGCGGCAAAGCGCGACAGGCGCTGCGCCTCATCGCCCAGCTGGGTTCCGGCGTACAGGGTGTCCAGCGCCGTGGCCAGCTGCTGCGGGGTGCGGCCGAAGGCCGCGTCGAACTCGGCCACGCGCTGCGCGTCCGGCAGCTGCTGGTAGCGGGTCAGCAGGGTGGTCAGCAGGGCCTTCTCGACCTCCGGCGCGTAGCGGCGCTGGACCTGCTTGAGCACGCCTTCGATCATCGCCTGGTCGCGCTGCTGGTAACCGCTCTCGCGCTGCGCGTCAGGTTTGGCCGATTCGATGCGCAGGCGCTCCAGCAGCAGCGCCGAGCGCAGCAACTGGCTCTGTGCGGCCATCTGGTCCAGCAGCAGGTCACGCTCGCCCACCGCCGCGCCCTGTGACAGGTTGGCCAGCAGCGCCTTGATGTCGCCCTGGTACCTGCGGTCGGTGGCGGCCAGCATCGCGGTCTCGTCGGCGGCACGCTGGGCCTTGGCATCGCTGCGCAGCAGGCCTTCCAGCTCACCGGCGGCGCGCTTGCGGTTGTTCTTCAGCGACTGCAGCTGCGAAGCGTAACGGGTACGTGCCTGCGCGTCCTTGGCGGTTGCCGCCTCGATGGTGTCGATCATCTGCTGGAACACCGAAACGCGGCGCGGCAGCACGGTGTCGATCTGGCCGGCGAATTCTGCCGCGGTACGGTGGCGGTAGGTGATGCCCGGATAACCGGCCAGCATCGC
The DNA here is from genome assembly GCF_047520985.2 of Stenotrophomonas sp. BR163. NCBI lineage: Bacteria > Pseudomonadati > Pseudomonadota > Gammaproteobacteria > Lysobacterales > Lysobacteraceae > Stenotrophomonas > Stenotrophomonas sp. BR163. Next base: position 20,828 of record NZ_JAXBRE020000015.1, on the reverse strand, counting down.
GTAGTCGCCCTCCTTCGGGCCCTCCACCGACATCTGCAGGTGCGCCGGCGCCTGGTAGGGCACGTTGTCCTTGCTGTAGGCGGCCGGCTTGCCGTCCTTGCCCACATAGGCGCGCAGCAGGGTGAAGTCGCCGGTGTGGCGCGGCCACATGAAATTGTCGATCTCATCACCATAGTTGCCGATCGCACGCGGCGGCGCGTACACCAGGCGCACGTCGCTCAGTTCCAGCTGGGCGATGCGGTAGAAGTCGGTGCCGTAGTACATGTTGGCCACCGAGCAGCGCACGCTGCCGTCCTTCTCGCACTCAGCCACGATCTGCTTGCTGGCCGCATCGACGGCATCGAAGTAGGCACGGCCGGTCTTGCCGCGGGCCTGCGCCAGCACCTGATCGGTCACCTTGTCGAAGCCAACGGTGACCAGCACGCGGAAGTCGGGGTTGGCCGGGCGCTCGTCGGCACGGTCCCTGGCGATGAAGCCACCGTTGATCAGGTCGTGCTCTGGCGAGCTGTTGTACTGGATCACGCCCATCGCCACGTGGTGATTGGTCAGCAGCAGGCCGTCGCTGGACACGAACGACCCGGTGCCGCCGCCCGCGCGCACCACCGCGCTCAGCGGCGGTGCGGTGACGTTGGCCAGGTCGGCCGGATTGCCCTTGAAGCCAGCGGCCTGCAGCGGCTTGGCCAGGTCCGGCAGCTGGGTCGGCATCCACATGCCTTCATCGGCGTGGGCACCAGCGGCAAGGGTCAGGCCCAGGGCCAGGGCGGTGGGAAGGGCTTTGCGTGGCGACATGAGGCAATCCGGTACGACAGAACAGCCCGGGACCATAGCCGCTGGGGCCGGATGGGGCAACGGCCAATGGTTGGGGACCTGACGGGGGAGAGCCGAGCCCATGCTCGGCTGCTCTTCCTTCAACCCGCGCTGCGCGCAGAAGCCGAGCATGGCTCGGCTCTAAAGGGATGCCACGGCGGGTTACTTCTCCCGCCGCCAGTTGATCGAACCACGGTTTTCCACCGTGCTCGACTCCACTTCCACATCAAACCCGCGGCGCAGCAGGTACTTCAGCGTGATCACCGAACCGGCGCCCACCAGCGACACGCCGTAACCCACGTAAAGCTTGGGCGAGATGTACTTGCCGACGCCGATCACCGAACCACCCAGCGCGCGCGACTGACTCACGCCTGCATCATCCAGGCCCAGCTTGGCACCCAGCTGCGAGGCGAGCAGGCCACTGCCAGCCGAGAGCGCCGCCGAGGCCGCGTTGACCTGCTGCGCCTGGTCGCTGCTGGCGCCGGTCAGGCTGCGTCCCAGCACCAGATAGGCCAGTGCCTCGGACTGCGACATCGCCGGATCGGACCACACGTCGGCACGCGGTTGCTGGGCACGCCCGGTCACGTCGATGCCGGCGGTGACATCACCGATCCGGCGCTCGGCGCGGATGTTGATGCGCGGGTCGGACACCGCGTTGTAGTTCCAGTTGAGGTTGCCACGGGTGATGGTCAGGTCCTGACCATACGCCTTATAGCGGCCGCTCACTTCCAGGCCGCCATTGGCGGTCATTTCGCGGCCGGGCTTGGCCCAGACCTGCATCTTGCCGGTCAGCGCGCCCTTCAGGCCGAACCCGGTCATCTTCACCTTGTCGCCGAGGCTGACGGTCAGGTCCATGTCCAGCGGCGAGGTGCGCGACTCTTCCGGATCGGCCGGGTCGAGCACCACCACGTCTTCGGATACCGAGGTGCCGCGATCCAGGCGTTCCAGATCGATGTCGGCCTCGGGCACATGCACGGTGCCACGCAGCTCCATCGCTGCCTTGGCCAACGTGAAGTCGAGGTTGGGGTTGGCGACGATGCGCAGTTCGCTGGTGTTGGACAGCAGCACGTTCTCGCCATGGATCTTCAGCTGCAGCGGCTGCGCATCGCCGAACCACGACAGGCCACCGTCCACGTACAGCGTGCCCTGGCCGGAGTTGGCCTGCGCGGTGATCTTGGCCGAACCATCGGGCTGGGCCACGAAGCTGCCCTTGCCCTGGTCGAAGGTCAGGCCGAGCGCCGGGAATTCACCCTTGAAGTTGCTCAACTGTGCGTCGCCACCCAGCGACGGCTGGCCTCGCGTCCCGCGCAGGCTGACGTGGCCTTCGATCAGGCCGGTCGGTCGCACGATGTCCGGCGAGAACAGCTCCAGCCAGTACAGCCGCGACATGTTGAGGTAGAGCTCACCATTCAGCGGCGCACTGGCTTCCCAGCCGGTCTGCATCCTGGCGTCGACGAAGCCATTGCCCTGGAAGCCCATGCCCAGGTAGCCCTTGATGCTGGCCGGGGTCATGTCGAGCTTCAGCGAGAACTGGTCATAGCGCACCAGCTCGCCGCGGGTGGTATCGCCCACAGTGTTGCGGTTCTCGCCCAGGCGCACGCCGCCTTCCTTCGAGCGCACTTCCACATGGCCTTCCCAGGCGTTGCCGCGCGGGCGGATCTGCGCGTCCAGGCTGACATCGCCGCGAAGGTAGATGCGCCGGCCGGACTGCGGCGGCAACCACGGCTGCACCAGCGCCAGTGGCAGCGCGTCGCTGCGCACCACCAGGCCTTCGCGCGGCCAGTTGGCCTGTGCGCACAGCGCGCCGCTGCTGGCCGCGGCCAGGCAGGCTTCGGACAGCGTGTAGGTGCTGCCGTTGATCGCGAACGCCGCCGGTGCACGCAGCGCCCAGGCATCACCCTTCACCGGTGCGATGCGCAGCGACGCCAGCTCGCCACGCCACTGCGTGCCCTGCTGGCGCACGCTGCCCTGCAGCTCGACCGCACCCATCTCGTTGCGGGTCTGCGCAGCCAGGCGCAGGTTGGACACACTGCCCTGCGCGTCGATGTTCAGCCGCTCCAGCAGCATGCCCGCGTTGACCTGCTGGCCCTGCACCGCCAGCGTGCCGCTGTCGCCGCGCCACGGCAGGCGGCCCTTGATGCTCACGCTCTCGGCGCCGTAGCCATCCCAGTTGAGGTTGTTGCCGACCAGGTCGGCGGTGATGTCCGGCGCATCGCGCGGGCCCTTCACCTGTACCTGTCCACGCAGGCCGCCATCGGCGCCGGGCAGCAGATCGCTCAGCTGCAGCGGTTCGAAACGCGCGTCGATGTCGAGGCGGTCGCCGACCTTGCCCGACGCGGTCACCCGGCTGCTGCCCAGCGCCAGCTTCAGGTCGCCCTGGCCCTGCGCGCCCTGCAGCGCGAACTTGCCCTGTGCGTCGAGATTGCGCTGGCGCAGGATGCCCTTCAGCGACGGCAGGTCGACGGTGGCTTCCAGCGTGCCGGCCGTGCCCGGCGGCGCGTTTGCTGGCGGCGGCAGCTGGCGGCCCTTGGAGGCCAGGTTGCCGGACAGGCGGCCATTCCAGCCTGGCACGAAATAGCCGGGGTCGAAGTCCTTCAGCGTGGCCTTGGCGTCCCAGTCCAGCTGCGGCGCCCAGGCCACCTGGCCTTCCACCTGCAGCTGGCCACCCGGCGTCTGCGCCTGCAGCTGGTGGATCGACGCGGCCTGGTCGTTGCCGCGCACATCGAAGTGCAGCTGCGCCTTCTGCTTTTCGCGTTCGACCTCGGCACGGCCGATCGCCGCCCAGGCCTTCAGGGTACCGGCCAGGCCGAAGCGTGCTTCCTTCAGAGTGACCGGCACCGGTGCGCTGCCGGCGGTGTTCGGATCGGGCGCCGGTACATAGCTCAGGTCACGCGCGACCACCGAGAAGTTGAGTTTCTGCTGGTCTTCCTGGCTGAAATCGGCGGTACCCTCCAGGCGGGCTTCGCCACCGAGACCCTTCAGCAGCAGCGGCGAAACCTTCAGCACCTGGTCCTGCAATGACACCACGGACGGTGCCAGTTCCAGTTCCTGCTCGCCCTGCTTCACCTTGCCACGCAGGCTGGCATTGCCGCCCTTGCCAGCAGCAGTGAATTCCAGCGACAACGGCGTGATCGCCGAGCTCGCCAATGCCGGCGACAGCAGCGCCAGATCGAGCTCGTCGCTGCGCACGCTGGCATTCCACGTCGGGTCGGTGCGGCCATCGAACACCAGCATCGCGTGCAGCGGCTTCGGTGCACGCCCGGCCACCGCCACTTCCATGTGCGACAGGTCACCGCGGGCGACCAGGCCGACGGTAGCGGCCGTGCGCCCACGCGGTGCCGGCAACACCGCCGTCACCGTCACGTCGGTGTCGTAGTCCTTGGCCGGGATGTAATGGCCTTGGGCAGTGAAGTTGCCCATGTCACTGTCCACCACCAGCTTGTGCGCCTGGAACTCGCCGTTGGCGATCTCGATGCCGCCGCGCACGCGGCTGATGTCGATCACCGGTTCGTTGGCCTGGCTGATGCGGAAGCCATCGATTGCGATGGCATCGGCCTGGATCGCCAGCGGCATCTCGATCTGCGGCAGGGAATCGGGCCAGGACGGCAGCTTGAACGGCTCATCGCTCTTGGCCAGGTTCAGCGTCGCGTTGGTCAGCTCCAGCTTGTCCAGCAGCAGCTTGCGGCCCAGCAGCGGGCGCAGGTCCGGCTCCAGGTGCGCACGCTCGGCGTGGAAATGGATGTCGTCATAGCGGAAGTCGACGTTGTACAGGGTCAGCGGTCCGGCCACCGGACCCTCCACCTTGTCCCAGGTGAAGCTGGCACCCACCGGCAGCCGCGCCACCACCTGGGCCAGCAGTACGTCACGGCCGGCCACGGTCTGCAGCAGCCAGTACACCGCCAGCAGGGCCAGCAGCACCAGGCCGATCACGCCGGCGCCGGACCATGCCCAGAAGCGGCGACGGCGATAGAAACGCACGCGTGGCGGCGGGGTGTTCGGGGTCGGTGCGGGCGTGCTCACAGGTCCGCTCCGATGTTCAGGTACAGCTGGAACTGCGAATCCGGGTTGTTCAGGCCGTGCGCCACGTCGATGCGCACCGGGCCCACCGGCGATTTCCAGCGTACGCCGAAGCCGACGCCGGTATGCAGGTCGATGGTGTTGTCGAAGGCACTGCCGGTATCGACGAACACCGCCGCACCCCAGGGGCCACCGTTGAAGTAGTGCTCGTACTCGGCCGAGCCGATCACCAGGTTCTTGGCACCCAGCGCGTACTTGTCCGGCTTCGGCGTACGCGGGCCGACCTCACGGTAGGCGTAGCCGCGGATGCTGCGGTCACCACCGGCGAAATAGCGCAGGCTCGGCGGCATCGCCACCAGATCGCTGGTCCAGGTGGTGCCGCCCTCGCCGCGCAGGATCAGGCGATTGCTTTCACCCACCGGGATGTACCAGCGCAACACGGCGTTGGCCTGCACGAAGCTGGTATCCGAGCCGGCGCCTTCCACGCCGGCACGCACCGTCGCCGCGCCGCTGATGCCCTTGCGCGGGAACATCTCGTCGTCGACGTTGACGTAGTCGGCAACCATCTGCGGGTACACCAGCGTCGAGGTGTTGTAGACCGCGTCGGTGAATTCGGTGCCGGAGGCATAGCGCCAGCGCTCGCGCAGCGCGTTGATCGAGGCGATCGCGGTCCAGTGCTCGTTGATCTCGCCGCTGCGGCTGGCGATCAGCTTGAAGTTGCGCAGATCGATGTAGTCGGTCTGCTCGTCGTACGCGCTGGCGGCGAAGGTGTACCAGCCATCAAGCCAGTTGAAGGCCGGAATGCGGTAACTGGTGACCAGGCTCTTGCGCTTCTGCGCATAGTCCAGCTGCGTGTTCATCTTGTGGCCGCGGTTGTTCAGGAACCGCCGCTCGATGCCACCGCGCACACCCGGGCCGCTCTCGCTGCCGTAGCTCAGGCCTGCGGTGTAGATGGTGCGCTTGGCCCGGGTCAGCTTCACGTCTACCGGCACTTCGCCGTTTTCATCGGCCTGGTCCGGGCGCGGCTGGATGTCGATCACGCTGAAGTAGTCCAGCTTGGTCAGCGACTCGCGCAGCCGGTCCAGCTTGCCCTCGTGGTAGTAGCTGCCCTGGTCCCAGTACACCAGTGGATCGAACAGCTTGTCGACGAAGTAATCCTGCTCGAAGCGCACCGGGCCCATGTTGTAGCGGCGGCCGCTGTCCCAGGTCAGGTCGATGTCGGCGGCGTTGTCGGCGCGGGTGATCTGCACCTGGCGCTGGGTGTAGTCGGCATCGAAGTAGCCACGCTCGGCCAGGCGCCGGGTGATGGTGATCTTGCTGGCTTCGTACTGGGTGTGCTCGAAGCGCTGGCCCTTGCGCGGCTTGAAGGCGGCCAGGTCGTCCTGCAGGTACTGGTCGTACATCGCCGGGCCGGTGATGTCGATGTGCTCGCGGCGCACGGTCACCGGGGCGCCCTTGTCGACATGGATCAGCACGCGCACGTGCTCATCCTCGCGCGGCGCCTCGACCTTGATCACCGGGTTGTAGTAGCCGAATGGCTCCAGCGCCTGGCGGGTCTGCCGCTCGGCCTGCGACAGCAGGTACTCCAGGCGCGATTCGCCCTGCTCCTTGCCGATCGTGTCGTACAGCGACAGCGATTCCTGGATGTTCTCGATGATTGCGGCGTCGTCGCCCTTGTCCAATCCCTTGATGTCCACCTTGTCGATGGTGCCGCGCGCATGGACCACGGAAGTGGCGGCCAGCGACAGGACCATCAGCGGCAGGGCGTATTTCTTTGGCTGCATGCGGCACAGCATACCGACCGGAGGTGACGATGCGAAATGCATCACGTCATTGCGGATCGGTTGTTAAGTGGCGGTCAAAATACACCGCAAGGTGTCGATTGTCGCAATCGACCAATCAGGATGCCGGCATCGTCCACGATGTCGGCAATGACCCCGATAGACAACGCCGGCACTACCGATACGGGCGTCAGCTCGACAGATGCTCGATCGCCGCCACCTTGCCCAGGCGCTCGCCCAGCATCGTCAGCAGCGCCAGGCGGTTGCCACGCAGTGCCGGATCTTCCGCGTTGACCATCACGCCATCGAAGAACGCGTCGACCTGCGGACGCAGGCGCGCCAGGCGTGCCAGCACCGCCACATAATCCTTCTGGTGCAGGCTGGCGCCGGTGTCATCGATGGCGGCGGTCACCGCTTCGGCCAGCGCGCGCTCGGCATCTTCCTGCAGCAGTGCCGCGTCGATCTGCGCCGGAATCTCGCCCTCGGCCTTGCGCAGGATGTTGCGGATGCGCTTGTTGGCCGCGGCCAGCGCCTCTGCCTCCGGCAGCGCGGCGAAGGTGCCGATCGCATCCAGGCGGCGATCGAAGTCGTACAGCGAGGCCGGCTTCAACTCGGCCACCGCGTTGAAGTGCGTGGCCGGCACGCCCTTGTCGCCGTAGTAGCCCTTCAGGCGGTCGAGGATGAAGTCGTACAGCTCGCCGACATCGGCCTGCACGTTGCGCGCGGCCAGGCCGGCATTGGCGCTGGCCATCAGCGCGCGCAGGTCCAGTTCGAAGCCGCTTTCGATGATCGTGCGGGCTAGGCCCAGCGCATTGCGGCGCAGCGCGAACGGGTCCTTGTTGCCGGTCGGCTTCAGGCCTGCAGCGAAACCACCGGCCAGCGTATCCACGCGTTCGGCGATGGCCAGCACCTTGCCCAGCGGCGACAGCGCGATGTCATCACCACCGAAACGTGGCTGGTAGGCCTCGTCGATGGCCAGCGCCACGTCGGCCGATTCACCACCGGCCACGGCGTAGTGGCGGCCGGCGATGCCCTGCAATTCCGGGAATTCGTTGACCATGCGCGACTGCAGGTCGTTCTTGGCCAGCTCGGCAGCCCGCCTGGCCTGCGCCGGATCGGCACCGACCTGGGCTGCGATCACTTCGGCCAGTGCGGCCACGCGCGCCACCTTGTCGGCCACGCTGCCCAGCTTGGCCTGGTAGGTCACCGTCTTCAGGCCGTCGCCCATCGACACCAGGCCCTGCTTCAGGTCCTCGTCGAAGAAGAACTTGGCATCGGCGAAGCGCGGGCGGATCACCCGCTCGTAGCCCTTGGCCACTTCGGCCACGTCCTTCGATTCGATGTTGGCAATGCCGATGAACTTCTCGGTCAGCGTGCCGGCGGCATCCAGCACCGGGAAGAACTTCTGGTTGATCTCCATCGTCTCGATCAGCGCTTCCTGCGGCACCGCCAGGAACGCGCGTTCGAAGCTGCACAGCACCGCCGACGGCCATTCGACCAGGTTCACCACCTGCTCCAGGTTGTCTTCGGTGATGCGGGCGCTGCCACCGGCCCCGGCTGCGGCGGCCTCGACCTCGGCGACGATGCGCGCGCGGCGCTCGCTCGGGTCGACCAGCACGAACGCGGCGCGCAGCGCTTCAACGTAGTCCTGCGGCTGCGCCAGCGACACGGCCTGGTCGTGGTGGAAACGATGGCCACGGCTGGCGCGGCCGGCCTGCAGGCCGAACAGTTCGGCCTCGACCACGTCGGCGCCGTGCAGCAGCACCAGCCAGTGTGCCGGGCGGGCGAAGCCCCAGGCGTGATCGCCCCAGCGCATCGGCTTGGGAATCGGCATCGCCGCGATCGCCTCGCGCAGGATGTCCGGCAACAGGCTGGCGGTGCTCGCGCCCGGGGTCACCGCGCGGTGCACGAAGCGCTCACCCTTGTTGTCGGTGGTCTTCTCCAGCGCGGTCCAGTCGATCCCGGCCTTGGCGGCGAAGCCCTGCAGGGCCTTGGTCGGCTGGCCTTCGGCATCCAGCGCGATGTTCAGGTACGGGCCCAGCACTTCGCTGTGCTGTTCCGGCTGTTCCAGGCCGACGCCCGGCAGCAGCACGGCCAGCCGGCGCGGGGTCGACAGCGGGTGGGCATCGCCCAGCTCCAGCGCGACGCCACGCTTGCGCAGGCCTTCGACAACACCGTCGAAGAACGCCTGGGCCAGGCCCGGCAGCGCCTTGACCGGCAGCTCCTCGGTGCCCAGTTCGATCAGCAGGGGGGACAGTTGGCTCATCGGTTCGATCCTGTGGTGGGGGCGCAGCGCGCAACGCGTCCGGCGCCCCGGGTAGTTGATGAAAAGCGGGACGGTGCAGGAAGGCGGTCAGGCCTTCTTCGCGCCCGGGAAGCCCAGCTTCTCGCGCTGCTCGTAATACGCCTTGGCCACCGCCTGGGCCAGCGCGCGCACGCGCAGGATGTAGCGCTGGCGCTCGGTCACGCTGATCGCGCGGCGCGCATCGAGCAGGTTGAAGGTATGGCTGGCCTTCATCACCTGCTCGTAGGCCGGCAGCGGCAGGCCCACTTCCACCAGCTTCTGCGCTTCACGCTCGCAGGCATCGAAGCGGTGGAACATTTCGTCCACGTCGGCGTATTCGAAGTTGTAGGTGCTCTGCTCCACCTCGTTCTGGTGGTAGACGTCGCCGTAGGTCACCGGCTGGCCGTCCGGGCCGTAGGTCCAGACCAGGTCATAGACGTTGTCGCAGTTCTGCAGGTACATGCACAGGCGTTCGAGACCGTAGGTGATCTCGCCCAGCACCGGGCGGCACTCCAGGCCACCGGCCTGCTGGAAGTAGGTGAACTGGGTCACTTCCATGCCGTTGAGCCAGACTTCCCAGCCCAGGCCCCACGCGCCCAGCGTCGGCGATTCCCAGTTGTCCTCGACGAAGCGCAGGTCGTGCACCAGCGGATCGATGCCCAGTGCCTTCAGCGAATCCAGGTACAGCTGCTGGATGTTGTCCGGCGCCGGCTTCATCGCCACCTGGTACTGGTAGTAGCGCTGCAGGCGGTTCGGGTTCTCGCCGTAGCGGCCGTCGGTCGGGCGCCGCGACGGCTGCACATAGGCCGCGTTCCAGCTTTCCGGACCGATCGCACGCAGGAAGGTGGCCGGGTGGAAGGTACCGGCGCCCACCTCCAGGTCGAGCGGCTGGATGAGCACGCAGCCCTGCTGGGCCCAGAACTGGTTCAGGGTCTGGATCAGGCCCTGGAAGGTGATCGGAACGGTCGGGGTCGCGGACATGCGTACGAGTCTTGGCCGGCAAGGGGGTGCGCTAGTATAACGGCCGACCTGCGGGGCATTCCGTACCCGGGAGGAGCAGGCAGATGGAACATCGGCTGCCGGTGGGCACGCCCGGCGAGCCAGGCGGCGTCCCGCTGCCGTGGGGCCGCCTGCATTTCGAGCAGGTTGGTGCGGCGCTGCTGGCCGACGGCCTGGTCGCCGAGCACGAGGGCGAGCGCATGCGGTTTTCCGCACAGGGCGCGCGCAATGCCAGTGAAGTGCACCCGCTGGTGCTGCTGTCCAACCTCAAGCTGGCCACCCGCGACGGCGGCGAACTGACCCTGGAACGCCTGACCGAATGGCTGGCCCAACGCACCGGCAGCCGCTACCTGCGCATCGATCCGACCCGGGTCGACGTCGCTGCGGTCACCGCGCTGGTCTCCCACGCCTATGCCCGTCGCCACCGCTTCCTGCCGCTGGCAGTGGATGCCGAACGGGTGCTGGTGGCCACCAGCGAGCCGCTGGTGCAGGAATGGCGCCGCGACCTGCAGCACCTGACCCGCCGCCGCATCGAGCTGGCGGTGGTCAATCCGCTCGACCTGCACCGCTACACCATGGAGTTCTATGGGGTGACCCGTTCGGTGCGTGGCGCGCGCGGCGACGTCCGCGGCGAGGCCAACACCACCCTGCCCAGCTTCGAGCAGCTGGTCGAGCTGGGCCGCACCGGCGACGTCAATGCCGACGACCAGCACATCGTGCACATCGTCGACTGGCTGCTGCAGTACGCCTATGAGCAGCGCGCCTCGGACATCCACCTGGAACCGCGCCGCGAGATGGGACGCATGCGCTTCCGCATCGACGGCGTGCTGCACAAGGTGTTCGAGGTGCCGCCGGCGGTGATGACCGCGGTGGTCAGCCGCATCAAGGTACTCGGCCGAATGGACCTGGCCGAGCGCCGGCGCCCGCAGGACGGCCGCATCAAGACCCGCTCGCCGGGTGGCCGCGAGGTCGAGATGCGTCTGTCGACCATGCCCACCGCGTTCGGCGAGAAGTGCGTGATGCGCATCTTCGACCCCGATGCCGCCTTCAAGAGCATCGACCAGCTCGGTTTCAGCCCGCAGGAGGCCATTGGCTGGAATGCACTGGTCGAGCGCCCGCACGGCATCGTACTGGTCACCGGCCCGACCGGCTCGGGCAAGACCACCACCCTGTATTCCACGCTGAAGCGGCTGGCCACGCCGGACGTGAACGTGTGCACGGTGGAGGACCCGATCGAGATGATCGCCCCCGAGTTCAACCAGATGCAGGTGCAGGCCAACATCGACCTGGACTTCGCCAGCGGCGTGCGCACCCTGCTGCGGCAGGACCCGGACATCATCATGATCGGCGAGATCCGCGATCTGGAGACCGCGCAGATGGCGGTGCAGGCGTCGCTGACCGGCCATCTGGTGCTGTCCACCCTGCACACCAACGATGCACCGTCGGCGGTCACCCGCCTGCTCGACCTGGGCGTGCCGCACTACCTGCTGGCCAGCACCCTCAACGGCATCCTCGCCCAGCGCCTGGTGCGTACCCTGTGCCCGCACTGCAAGCAGCCGCACACCCTTGGTGCTGCCGACTGGGCGGTGCTGGCTGATAGCCAGGCTGCATATCCAGATGCCGCCACGCCCTGTCGTCCGGTCGGTTGCCTGGAGTGCCGGCGCACCGGATTTCTCGGCCGCATCGGCCTGTATGAGTTGCTGCCATTGGGCTCACGGCTGCGCGGGCAGATCCGCGCCGACATGGATCTGGCCGGTTTCACCCGTGCCGCGCGCGCTGAAGGGCTGCGAACCCTGCGCCAGGCCGGGCTTGAAAAGGTGGCGCAGGGGCTGACTACAATCGAGGAAGTCCTGTCAGTGCTGCCGCCCCCGGATGAACCCAGCCCCCTTCCTGATCCTTGAAACCGGCCGCCCGGTACCGTCGCTGCGCCGCTACGGGCGCTTTCCGCACTGGATCCGCGTCGCCGCCGGGCTGGAAGAGCACGAGACGGTGGTGGTCGATGTCGAACACGGTGGCGCCCTGCCCGATCCGCACGGTTTTGCCGGCGTACTGGTGACCGGCTCGGCCGCCTTCGTTACTGACCACGCCGACTGGAGCGAGCGCAGCGCGGCGTGGCTGCGCCAGACCGTCCACGCCGGCCTGCCGGTGTTCGGCATCTGCTACGGCCACCAGCTGCTGGCGCATGCGCTGGGCGGTGAGGTGGCCTACAACCCGGCCGGGCGCGAGTCCGGCACGATCGAGCTGGAGCTGCAGCCACAGGCGGCACAGGATCCGCTGTTCCAGGGCCTGCCGCAGCACTTTGCCGCCCACGCCACCCACCTGCAGACCGTGCTGCGCGCGCCCGACGGTGCCGAGGTGCTGGCACGCTCGCCGCTGGATGGCTGCCACGCGTTCCGCTGGGGGCGCCAGGCCTGGGGCGTGCAGTTCCACCCCGAATTCGCCACCCACCACATGCGCGGCTACGTGCGCGCCCGCGCCGACTGCATCGGCCGCCACGGCGGCTGTGCGCGCAGCATCGAGCGCGCAGTCAGCGCCGCACCGCTGGCCCGCCAGCTGCTGCGCCGCTTCGTCCGACAGGCGCGGCTGTCTTCAGCCCAGCCGGCGGCAAAACAGGGATAATCAGCGGCACGGGCAACCGCCCGTCCCCTCCTGTCCTTCCCGGATGTCCATGAAAGAGATTCGCAAGCTGCCGGCCTCGGCGGGCGCCCAGTGGTTGCTGGATACGTTCTCCCTGTACCGGCGTGCGCCGCTGCAGCTGGCCCGGATCGGCCTGGCCTGGCTGCTGGTGAGCTGGGTGGTCACCCTGTTGTCGACGCTGATTCCCGGCGCCGCCGGCATGGCCGTGCAGCTGATGACCCTGGCCATCTCGCCGGTCATGTTCGGCGGCATGCTCTACGCCGTGGGTGAGATCGACGAAGGCCGCCCGGGCCTGTCCTCGCACCTGCTGCAGCCGATCCGCGACCACCGCGTCAGCCACCTGCTGGTGCCGCTGGCGATCCAGGTGCTGGCGGTGCTGCTGCTGGGCGCGTTGCTGTTCATGATGATCGGCCGCGAAGGCTTCACCGCCTTCAGCGAGGTCATGACCAAGATGGAAGAGATCAGCCGCAGTGGCCAGCAGATCAAGCCGGACGATGCCGCGGCGCTGGTCGCCAACCTGCCGGCCAAGCGCATCGCGCTGTGGATGCTGCTGGTGTTCCTGAGCGCGGTGGCGCTCTCGCTGGCGATGTTCACCCAGCCGGCGCTGGTGGTGTTCGACAAGCAGAGCGGCATGCACGCGCTGCGCCTGAGCCTGCAGGGCTGCATCGAGAACATCGGCGCGATGATCGTGTTCGCCGTGCTCGGCCTGATCGCCGCGTTCTGCATCTACATCCTGTTCGTGATCGTGATCCAGATCGCGATGCTGATCGGAGGCCCGCTGGCCGCCGCCTTCATCGCCCAGCTGGTGCTGACCACGGTGCTGATGCCGCTGTATGTCGGCGCGGTCTACGCCGCGTGGAAGCAGATGTTCGTGCACCGTGGCAGCCGCGCAGCACCGCCGGTGCCGACCACCCCGGCCTCAAGCGACATCTTCCACGCCTGACGAAAAAGGGGACGGAGGGGATTAAGTCGTTTGTGCCACTGTGCCGATAACGACTTAATCCCCTCCGTCCCCTTTTTTAGGCGGCGGGTTTCTTCACCGCCGACGATGGCACCAGCCAGCGTGCGGCGTGGATGCCCAGCTCGTAGAGCAGGCACATCGGGATCGCCAGCATCAGCTGCGAGACCACGTCCGGCGGGGTCAGCACCGCCGCCAGCACGAAGATGCCGACGATCGCGTAACCACGGCCTTCCTTGAACTGCTGCGGCGTCACCCAGCCCAGCAGGACCAGGATCACCATCGCCACCGGCAGTTCGAAACTGCCACCGAAGGCGAAGAAGATCGCCAGCACGAAATCCAGGTAGGCATTCGCATCCGGGGTGATCGCGATCACGTCCGGGCTGAAGGTGGTCAGGAAATGGAACACCGCTGGCAGCACCAGGAAGTAGGCGAAGGCACAGCCGGTGTAGAACAGCAGTACCGAAGACACCAGCAGCGGCACCGCCAGGCGCTTCTCACGCGCGTAAAGCCCCGGGGCGACGAAGGCCCACAGCTGGTACAGCAGCCACGGCACCGCCACGAACAGGGCCACGAAGAAGGTCAGCTTCAATGGCGCGAAGAAGGCGCCGGCCGGATTGGTCGCGATCATCGTCTGCCCGTTGGGCAGCTGCGAGACCAGCGGTTCGGCCAGCGCGTTGTACAGCTTCTGGGTAAATGGCAGCAGCGCCAGCAGCACCACGCCCAGGCCCAGCAATGCGCGCACCAGGCGGCCGCGCAGCTCCACCAGATGTTCGACCAGCGAGCTTTCGCCGAAATCCTGTTCACTCATGGCTGGCGCTCCGGGCTGCTCTGCGGCGGCGGCGCACCGGCTTCAGGGGGTGTCGCCGGCGTCGGCTCGGGAGCAACGCTCTCCTGTGCCGGCGCATCGGCATCGGGCGCAGCGCTCATATGCGGCGGCAGATCCGCAGGCGCCGGTGCGCGAACCTCCTGCGCCAGCGTATCGCCCTGCTGCTGCGCCTGCTGCGCTTCGCGACGGATCGCTTCACCGCTGGCGCGCAGCTGGTTCTCGGTGTCCTGCATGCCTTGGCGCACGTCCTGCATCTGCCGCTTGATGTCCTCGGCCTGCAGTTCGCGCTCCAGTTCCTGTTTCACCGAATCCCACTGATTGCGGGCACGGCGCACCCACAGGCCGGCGAAGCGGGCCGCCTTGGGCAGGCGCTCGGGACCGAGCACCACCAGGGCGACCACCGCGATCACCAGCAGTTCGCTGAAGCCGATATCGAACACCGCAACCGCTCCGGATCAGCGAGCGTTACGGTCGTGCTCGTCCTGCGCGGTGCGCGAGGCGTCTTGGCTACGCGACTCATCGCCCAGCTGCGCGTTCGGCTTGTCTTCGTCGCGCATGCCCTTCTTGAATTCCTTGACCGCCGAGCCGAGGTCCTTGGCGCCACTGGTCAGGCGCTTGGTGCCGAACACCAGCAGGACGATGGCCAGCACGACCAACCAATGCCAGATGCTGAAACTGCCCATAAAGACGCTCGTTACGTTAGTGATCAGGCTGTCGAGCATAGCGCACCGGGTGTTAGCCGGCGCGCGTGACGAAAGTCAGTTTCCGCCCAGCGTTTCCGTGCGGATTTCGCCGTCGTTGACCGGCTGGAAGCCCTGCTGCTGCGGCGGCGGGTTCTGCGGCACGTTCTGCAACGGCGCGGTGGTGGCTTCGGTTGGGGCGGCCGGCGCTGCCTGAACAGGCGCCGGCGCAACCGCCGGGGTCGCCGCCGGACGCGGTGCACTGCCACCGTTGCCGTTGCGGTTGTTGCGGGCGGCGTAGGTGGCCTCTTCCAGACGATCACGGAAGGCGACCACGTCCATCGACGGCGCACCGGCGGCGCGACCTTCGAAGATCATGCGCGGCGTGGTGTTGCTGCCGTAGGCGTCAAGGTTGGCGGCATCGTCGATCTGCAGCACCGCACCATCCAACGCGACGCCCGCGAACAGCCCACGGGCACGCGACCAGGACCAGATCTCGGCCTTCAGCTGGCCGTCGGTGGCGGCGGCGGCATTGCGGCCGACCGGACCGGCGGCAACGCCGGCATCGGCGCCGAGCGTGAACTTGCCGTTGACCAGATTGTCCAGGCTGCGGTCGTTGCGGAACACCAGCACCACATCCGAAGATTGCACGCCGGCCTGGAAGCCGATGCTGCCACCGGTGAGCTTCACGAACACCGGATTGGACCAGGCACCGTTGGGCATGCGCACCGACATCAGGCCGTGGCCACGACGACCACCAATGACCAGACCGGCCTTGATCGTGTCGGGAATGACGATGACCGCGCGGCCTTCGTCGAGCAGTTTGTCCGGAATGCCCTGTTCAGGGATTTCCTGGATTTCAGCCAGCACGCGCACGGCGTTGCGGGCGCGCTGGTCTTCCTGCGGTCCGGCCATGGCCTGGCTGGACAGCAGGCTGGCGGCGATCAGCAGGGCTTGGATCGGGCGACGCATGGCAGGCTCCAGAAGTCAGTCCATAGGAAGATATAGCAAGTGACTGAAATTAGTGGTGTTGTCATGAATCCCCAATGAGCGTTCCCTGCCCGCATTGATGCGCGCTATGCCTGCAATCCGAACCCTGCATCCCGGTGCGGCGCCGGATAGGCGACAATACCGCCCATGCTCGACGCACCCGATACCGCCGTGCTGGCGGTCAACCTAGGCACGCCCGAGACGCCGACGGCCCCCGCCGTACGCCGTTACCTGGCCGAATTCCTGTCCGACCCGCGCGTGGTCGCGATTCCGGCACTGCTCTGGCAGCCGCTGCTGCGCGGGCTGATCCTGCCGCTGCGAAGTGGCCGGTCGGCGGCCAAGTACGCCCAGGTCTGGCTGCCCGACGGCTCACCGCTGATGGTGCATACGCGCCAGCTGGCGCAGGCCATGCAGGCCCTGCTGCCGACCCTGACGGTGCGCCATGCGATGCGTTACGGCGAACCGGCGCTGGCCGGCGAGCTCGACCGTCTGGCCGCCGACGGCGCGCGCCGGATCGTGGTGCTGCCGCTGTACCCGCAGTACTCCACCACCACCACCGCCTCGGTCGAAGACCGGGTCGATGCGTGGCAGCGCCGCAACCCGGGCGTGACCGTGAGCCTGGTGCGGGATTACTCGGTCGATCCCGGCTGGGTCGAGGCCGTAGCCGGATCGATCCGCCGCTACTGGGAACAGCACGGTCGCGGTCAGAAACTGATGTTTTCCTTCCATGGTATCCCGCAGCGCCTGGCCGACGCGGGCGACCCGTATCCGCAGCGCTGCGAGGCCAGTGCGCAGGCCATCGCCAATGCACTGGGCCTGGGCAAGGACGACTGGCAGATGGGTTACCAGTCGCGCTTCGGCCGCGAGCGCTGGTTGCAGCCGTATGCCGAGCCCAGCCTGTGGGCGCTGGCCGAATCCGGCGTGAAGCAGATCGACGTGGTCTGCCCCGGATTTGCCACCGACTGCCTGGAGACGCTGGAAGAGGTTGCGCTGGGCTTCACCGAAACACTGGCCGAGCGCGGTGCGACGATGCGCTACATCCCCTGCCTCAACGCCGAGCCGGAGCATGCACGCGCCCTGGCACGGCTGGCCGTGTCCTCGCTGGCATGAGCCTGCAACCGTTTGAACTCCAGGTCGGGGGCGCACGCGTCGCCGGCCTGCGCAACCACGGCGGCGGCCCACGCGTGCTGGCCCTGCATGGCTGGCTCGACAACGCCGCCAGCTTCGTGCCGCTGGCGCCGCACCTGTCGGCGTTGCAGCTGGTTGCCATCGATCTGCCCGGCCACGGTCACAGCGCACACCTGCCGGCGGGTGCCAGCTACACCACGGCCGCCGCGATCTGCCACGTACTCGATGTCGCCGACGCGCTGGGCTGGGACCGATTCAGCCTGCTCGGCCATTCAATGGGTGCCGGCATTGCCAGCCTTACCGCCTCGGTCAGCGACCGTGTTGATCGGCTGGTGGCGATCGAAGCACTCGGCGGCCTGCGCGGTCCCGAGGAAGAAACGGCGCATCGCCTGCGCGAGCATGTGAACGCTACGCGGGCGTTGGCACGCAAGCAGCTGCGCGTGTTTCCCGATCTGGCAGCGCCGATCCGCGCGCGGATGATGACCAACCAGCTCAGCGAACCCTGCGCACGGCTGCTGGTCGAGCGAGGCGTGGAACCGGTCGAAGGTGGCTACCGCTGGTGCAGCGACCCGCGCCTGATGCTGCCCACTGCGATCCGCCTCAGCGAAGGCCAGATCGACAACCTGCTGCAGGCCATCGCCTGCCCGACGCAGGTGATCTATGCCACGCCGGCGCAGTCCTACTATCCCGAGCCGATGCGCAGTGATCGCCTGCAGCACCTGCGTGATGGACGGCTGGCCGTGTTTCCCGGCAACCACCACCTGCATATGGAAGACCCGGCACGCATCGCCGAGGTGATCCTGCGCTTCCTCGGCAACGACAACGCCGGCTGAGTCGCAGCGTCCGCTGCACTTCATTCTGCGCACTTCCTGCCGATACATCAGTTGCGGGCCACTGCGTCCGCAGCACGTGGGCCCGGTCGGGCCTGCGGCGTGTGTCTGGTCCTGCAAGGAAGTCCGCATGCCCGCTCCATTGCTCCGTCACCCACAGGATGTGGTCACGGCGCCCCGTCTGCGCGACGTTGATTGCGTCGCATTCCCCGAATTCCCGGTCCATGCCCTGGCCACGCACTCGTGCGTGCGCCACCGTGTGGCCGTAGCCGTCTGCTGATCCAGGAGTCGCCGATGTCCGCTGCATCCACTCGTCCCCCCGATACCGCCCGCCTGCCGCATCTGCAGCAGCTCGCCCACCGCGCTGACCGCCGATTGCTGATCGGCAGTGCGGCACTGGCGGTGGCCGGCCTGGTGCTGGCCCTGCGCGGGCCTCATGCCCTGACCGCCTCGCTGGTTGCGGCCGCTGTGCTGCCTGCCATATGGCTGGCCGGTCCCAAGGCGGGCCATTGCGTCACCCGCAATGGCCTGGCGCTGTTGTTGTCGCTGCAGCTGGCAGGGCTGTGCGCGATCACGGGCCTGTCGCCGGCGTTGCCGATTGCGCTGCTGCTGGGCGTGCTGTTGAGCCATCGTGATCGCCTGCCGGTATGGCTGGCCGGTGGCATCGGCACGCTCGCGCTGCTGGCACCGTTGCAGGACGTTGCCGCGCTGTGGCCAACGCTGCTGCAGGCCGGCATGTTCGCGGGCCTGACCTTGTTCCTCGGCCAGGTCGCACTGCGCCTTCGGCAGCAGACCGAGGCCCTTGGCCACGGCCCGCGTCGGCTTGCCGCGCTGGCACGCGACATTGCCACCGGTGCCGATCTTGGTGCACATGCCGACACCGGCGCCTATGCACCGGGTTCACTCGCCCACGCCCTGGCCGACACTGCACGCCACGTGCAGGCCCAGCGTGGACTCGAGGCGGCGGCGCATGCCGAAAATGCGCAGATCCGCCAGGCACTGGATGCCTCGCGCACCGCGATGATGATCGCCGACAACGATCACGTGATCCGCTATGTGAACCGCTCGGTGGTGGCTCTGCTGCGCAACCAGCAGGCGACACTGCGCCAGGCCTTCCCTGACTTCGATGCCGAACGCCTGGTTGGCAGCAGCATCCATCGCTTCCATGCCAACCCGGACCGCATCCGCGCGATCCTCAACGGTCTGCAGGCCAGCCACAACGGCAAGGTACAGATCGGCCCGGTGCACTTCGCGCAGGTGGTCACCCCGGTGTTCGATGCACAGGGCATGCGCCTCGGTTTCGCCGTGGAATGGCATGACCGTACCCAGGAGCTGGCGCTTGAGAACGCCGTGGCCGGCATCGTCGCTGCTGCCGCTGCCGGCGATCTCGGCCAGCGCCTGCAGGCGACCGAAGGCGCCAGCTTCCTCGATGGCCTGACCGGTGGCATCAACCAGCTGCTCGATACGCTGGGCAGCACCGTCGATGAAGTGCGGCAGATGCTTTCGGCGCTGGCCAACGGCGATCTCGATCGGCGCATGCGCGGTGAGTACCACGGTGCCTTCGCCGCGATCCAGCGCGATGCCAACGCCACCGCCGGCCAGCTGGCGCGCATGGTGGGCCGCATCCAGCAGTGCGCAGCCTCGATCAGTACCGCCGCCAGCGAGATCGCTGCAGGCAATGGTGCGCTGTCCGAGCGCAGCGAGCGCCAGGCGGCGCACCTGCAGGAAACCGCAGCCTCGATGGAGGAGCTGACCGCTACCGTGCGCCAGAATGCTGCGCATGCGCGCGAGGCCAGTGAGCTGGCTGCGTCCACGCAGAGCGCCGCCAGTGATGGCAACACCGCGATGCAGCGGGTTGTCGACACCATGCAGGCGATTGAAGGCGCCTCGAAGCGGATCGGCGACATCACCGGCGTGATCGATGGCATCGCCTTCCAGACCAATATCCTCGCGCTCAATGCGGCGGTGGAAGCCGCACGCGCCGGTGAGCAGGGTCGTGGCTTCGCCGTGGTGGCCAGCGAGGTGCGCGTGTTGGCGCAGCGTTCTGCCGCCGCCGCACAGGAAATCAAAAAGCTGATCGATGAGGCAGGCCGGCAGGTGGGCGAAGGTGCCCAGCTGGTGGCCGACGCCGGCAAGCGGATGCAGGGCATTGCCGGCGGCGTGGAGGATGTCAGCCACCTGATGCGCGAAATTTCCGCAGCGTCGCAGGAGCAGTCGATCGGCATCGAGCAGATCAACCAGACCGTGGTGCAGATGGATCAGGCCACGCAGCAGAACGCGGCGCTGGTGGAAGAAGCCACCGCGGCCGCACGCGAGCTGCAGTCGCAGGCGGGGACGCTTACCGAGGCGGTATCGGTGTTCCGCCAGCAGGAACCGCACGAGGTCCCGCGGGCCGCCTGATCCGGGCCTGCAATGCGATCCTGGTCAAGACGGCGCCCGCAGGGCGCCGTTTTTTTGCCTGCTTCTGCGTGATGGGTCAGGAAAAGTCCGCTTCCGGATCTGCCGTGAGGAGCGGCCAGCCCTGTTTGGCGCCGCATCCACACACGGCATGGATCTACCGGTAGTGCCGGCCGCTGGCCGGCAATCGATTGGTAGCGGCCAACCTTGGTTGGCGCAATGCTTCCTCGTGGACGGCATCCACGCATGGCGTGGATCTACCGGGCGATGTAACGCCATCGGGTTGCCGACCAGCGGTCGGCACTACCTGTATTTACTGCGCCCAAAGAAAAACCCCGCTGC
Source organism: Stenotrophomonas sp. BR163 (assembly GCF_047520985.2). Classification (NCBI taxonomy): domain Bacteria; kingdom Pseudomonadati; phylum Pseudomonadota; class Gammaproteobacteria; order Lysobacterales; family Lysobacteraceae; genus Stenotrophomonas; species Stenotrophomonas sp. BR163. The sequence goes on along the minus strand of NZ_JAXBRE020000015.1, from coordinate 149 downwards.
GCGAGCAGCGGGGTTTTGGGTATAAACCCTGGCGATGACCTACTCTCGCATGGCTTGAGCCACACTACCATCGGCGCAGCTGCGTTTCACTTCCGAGTTCGGGATGGGATCGGGTGGTTCCACAGCGCTAATTTCACCAGGGAGGCTTT
>NZ_JAXBRE020000014.1:69749-124606 GCF_047520985.2 Stenotrophomonas sp. BR163 | reverse complement strand
CGGAAAGCGCGATCCCGCGTGCCAGCGAACTGGTCTGCTACACCCGTGCCGGTGCCGAGATCGGCGTGGCATCGACCAAGGCCTTCACCACCCAGCTGGCGGCACTGTTCCAGCTGACCGTGGTGCTTGGCAAGCTGCATGGCCGCATCGACGCGGCGCAGGAAGCGGACTACCTGGAGCAGCTGCGCTTCCTGCCGGGCAGCGTGCAGCACGCCCTGAACATGGAGCCACAGATCGCCGCCTGGGCCGAGCGTTTCGCGCGCAAGAGCAGCGCATTGTTCCTGGGCCGCGGCCTGCATTACCCGATCGCGCTGGAAGGCGCGCTCAAGCTCAAGGAAATCTCCTACATCCATGCCGAGGCCTACCCGGCCGGTGAGCTGAAGCATGGTCCGCTGGCGCTGGTGGACGAGGACATGCCGGTGGTGGTGATCGCGCCGAACGACAGCCTGCTGGAGAAGGTGAAGTCGAACATGCAGGAAGTGCGTGCGCGTGGTGGCGAGCTGTTCGTGTTCGCCGACCAGGACAGCAACTTCAACGCGTCCGAAGGCGTACATGTGATCCGCACGCCGCGCCATGCGGGCGTGCTCAGCCCGATCGTGCACACCATCCCGGTGCAGCTGCTGGCCTACCACACCGCGCTGGCACGCGGCACCGACGTGGACAAGCCGCGCAACCTGGCCAAGAGCGTGACGGTGGAGTAAGGCATTCCCGGATCTGTGGGATGCTGCATGCGAAAGGGGCCTGCGAGGCCCCTTTCGTTTGTGCCGGACGCAGTGCGAAGTGGGACAGCTGCCGGGCGTTCTGTCCGTCGTCGGCAGCAGGCAATCATTCTTTAATGCGCGAAGCCGCCTGTATTCAGCGGCGGTTTCAGCCACGGTGCCATTCTCTGGATCGTCAGTTGGTTCCCACGACGAACTGTCCTATCGATGCCGGTAGTGACCGAGGGTCGCAGTCGTAGAATCGATCTGGCCGAGGTTCGGGTTGAGCGATTGAACCCGCCTCGTTCGCGTTGCAGCACATCGTCTGCCGAGTCATTCCAAGCGGCAGCCGGGTGCGCCAGACGTGCGCTGAAAGGTCTGTTCCCGGGGAGGGGGCGTATCGGAAGAGCACACTTTTTGACTTAGTGACCTGCACCAGGAAACAAGAATGAACGTCCGCGAACTCCTGCAATCCAAGAAAGAAGCTGTCATCACCATCGATGCCGAAGACACGATCGGTGCCGCCGCCCACAAGATGAGCGCGAACAGGATCGCTGCGCTGGTGGTGATGAAGGACGATGCCCCGGTCGGCATCATTTCCGAGAAGGACATCGTGCGCACCCTGGCCGACGACGGCCCGCAGGCCGGCCGCCGGGTGATTTCCAGCCTGCCGTCCACCGGTCTGGAGGGCATTGCGCCGGAAGCCACGCTGAAACAGGCCATGTCGTTGATGACGTACTCGCGGCGCCGTCATCTGATGGTCACCGAAGGCACCCGCCTGGTCGGCATCCTCAGCCTGGGCGATATCGTGAAGAACCTGCTGGGCGAGCTGGAACTGGAAAAGGCCGTGCTGCAGGACATCTACATGGCCGCCCACTGAGGGCCGCAGCGCTGGAAGCAGAGAAGCCGGGCATTGCCCGGCTTCTTCATTCACGGCGCCGGTGATATCAGAAAGTGACCTTCACCGAATCGGCGCTGTAGTTCGCCGGCCCGTGATAGACCACTTCGATGTTGTTGCCATCGGGGTCGAGCACGAAGGCGCCGTAGTAGCCCGGGTGGTAGGGGCGTTCGCCTGGCGCGCCATTGTCGGTACCGCCGGCGGCGATCGCGGCAGTGTGGAAGGCATCAACAGTTGCGCTGTCGCGGGCCTGGAAGGCGAGATGGTGGCGGCCGGTCAACTGGCCGGCGGCGGCACGGCTGCTGGCGCTGGAAATGAACAGCTCGTCGGCCCAGAAGAAGTCTGGCCCTTCGCCGCCCAGTGGGATGCCGATCGTATCGAACACTGCCTGGTAGAAGCGGCGGCTGGCGGCCAGGTCACGCACCACCAGCTGGATGTGGTCGATCAGGCGGCCACGGTGCAGTTCCATCGTTTCCATACGAACCTCACAGAAAAAGGGGACGGAGGGGATTAAGTCGCTTCCAGCACAATAGTGCCAGAAACGGCTTAATCCCCTCCGTCCCCTTTTCGGGGTCAGACGTTGGCGATGATCTCGACCCAGTAGCCGTCCGGGTCCTTGATGAAGGCCAGGTTCTTCATGCGGCCGTCGGTCAGGCGCTTCTGGAAGGTTACCCCGAGGTCCTCGAAGCGCTGGCAGGCCGCCTCGATGTCCGGCACCGACACGCAGATGTGGCCGAAGCCGCGCGGGTCGCTGTTGCCGTCGTGGTAGACCGCGCCGTCCTGGGTTTCGGTGCCGTGGTTGTGGGTCAGTTCCAGCACGCCCGGCAGGCCGGCCATCCACAGGCGGCGCTGGCTGTCGTCTTCCGGTACCACCACGCCGGCCGGGAGGTAGGCCAGGAAGTACAGGCTGAACTGGGCCTCCGGGAAGTCGCGCTTGTCGATCAGCTGGTAGCCGAGCACGCGGGTGTAGAAGTCCAGCGAGGCGGTGATGTCCTTCACCCGCAGCATGGTGTGGTTGAATACGAAGCCGGTGGTTTCGGCCGGGGCCTGGGCGGCGACGCCGGGGACATCGCGCAGGGCGGGAATGGTCATGGGGGGAGGTCCTTCAGACAGGGCCGTTGCCGGCCGGATGGGGGCATTCTACCGGCCAGCACCTGACGGTACCGCGACGTACAATGGCCGGATCGCACCGTTCCGTCCTGACAACGATTGCCCGCCATGTCGCAGCGTGAATGGGTGGCCGCCGCCATCCGCAAGATTGAAGCCGATTTCAACCGCTCCGCCGATACCCACCTGATCCCGCTGGCGCTGCCCGGGTTCGAGGGCATCGATGTGTACCTGAAGGATGAGTCGAGCCATCCCACCGGCAGCCTCAAGCACCGGCTGGCGCGCTCGCTGTTCCTGTATGCGCTGGCCAATGGCTGGCTGCGCGAAGGGCGACCGGTGATCGAGGCGTCCAGCGGCTCGACGGCGGTGTCCGAAGCCTATTTCGCGCGCCTGCTCGGCCTGCCGTTCATTGCAGTGATCCCGGCCACCACCTCGCCTGAAAAGATCGCCGCGATCGAGTTCCAAGGCGGCCGCTGCCACCTGGTCGAACGCGCCTGCGACCTCAACTGTGATTCGGAAAAGCTGGCCCGTGAAACCGGTGGCCACTTCATGGACCAGTTCACCTACGCTGAGCGCGCGACCGACTGGCGTGCCAACAACAACATCGCCGAGTCCATCTTCAAGCAGATGGCCGAAGAGCCCAGCCCGGTTCCGGAATGGATCGTGTGCAGCCCCGGCACCGGCGGTACCGCCGCCACCCTGGGCCGCTATGTCAGCTACCGCCGCCACGACACCCGCATCCTGTGCGCGGACCCGGAAGTGTCGGTGTTCTTCGACGGCTACCGGGCCGCCGTGGCCGGTGAACAGGACTGGCGCGACCTGACCTGCAGTGGTGGTTCGCGCGTGGAAGGCATCGGCCGGCCACGGGTGGAGCCGAGCTTCATCCCGACCAGCGTCGATGCGATGGTCAAGGTACCCGACGCACTGAGCCTGGCCGCGATGCGCCATGTCAGCCGCCAGCTCGGCCGCCGTGTCGGTGGCTCGACCGGCACCAACTTCATCGGCGTGCTGCAGGCGGCGCAATGGATGCGTGAGGCGGGCCACCAGGGCAGCATCGTCAGCATCCTGTGCGACAGCGGCGAACGCTATGCGCAGAGCTATTACGACCCGGCGTGGTACCTGCGCCAGGGTATCGATGTCGACGGCGCCGATGCGCAGCTGGCCGCTGCGGTGGCCGGGCAGGGGTTGCCCGAGCTGCCATGGTGCAGCCTGGAAGCGCTGTAGCACGGACGAAGCTCGCGCCGGGCCATGCCGGCGTCCGCGACGGTGTCTCAGTACCCCGCTGCGGTGAAGGCGTCTAGCACCGCGTCGCGAAGCGCATCAGGCAACGCCTCGATGTCCATCGCACGGTCATCCAGGTGCAGGGTGGGATCCAGGATGCTGGCGCGGCCCTGGGCCAATGCCTGCAACCACAGCAGCACGCAGATCACGAACTCGCGTTCATGGCCCAGCTGCAGCTGGCTGGCGCCGCGCTCGATCACTTCGAACGGGTACCACTCCTGGCTTTCATTGAACGTGCCGCCCTGCTGCAGCACCGCCTGCAACTGCTGCAGGTGGCGCGGGGCGTCGTCGCCGGCATCGCACAGCGCGGCGATCCAGGCCAGTTCGGCCGCGCTGGCAGACAGTGCCAGCGACCGCGCCGGTGAGGCGGATGCAACTGCAGCCAGACCATCCATGTAGGGCCTCGTTCGGTACGTGCCGCTGCGGACTCCCCCGCACCCAGAGCTTCGGCGGGCGCGCGTAAGGCCGATGTGAATGCCGTGCCCCCTTGTCAGCGATGCCTGGCAGCGCCATATCTACCGGGCTGCCCGCCTGCCGGGCCCGTACCCTGGAGACCTGCCGTGACCGTTGCCAACCCCCTGCTCGATTTTTCCGGCCTGCCGCGCTTCGAGGCGATCCGCCCCGAGCACGTGGCGCCGGCGCTGGATGTGCTGCTGGCCGAGGCCGAAGCCGCCGTCAGCGCAGCCGAGCAGGTGCAGCCGGTCACCTGGCAGACCTTCGTGACCCCGCTGGACGATGCCACCGAGCGCCTGTGGCGCGCCTGGGGCCTGGTCGGCCACCTGCAGGGCGTGGTCAACACCCCGGAGCTGCGCGAGGCCTACAACAGCAACCTGCCGCGGGTGACCCGCTTCGCCAGTGCGCTGGGGCAGAACCTGGCGCTTTACCGCCAGTACCAGGCGCTGGCCGCCAGCGCGGAGGCGGCGCATTTCGATGAAGCCCAGCGCAAGGTGCTGGACAACACCCTGCGCGACTTCCGCCTGGGCGGCGCCGAGCTGGCGCCCGAGGCGCAGCAGCGTTTTGCTGCGATCAAGGAAGAACTGTCGGCGCGGTCGGCAAAGTTCTCGCAGAACGTGCTCGACGCTACCGATGCCTGGTCGCTGATCATCGAAGACGAAGCGCGGCTGAAGGGCCTGCCGGAAGACGTGAAGGCCGCCGCGCATGCCGCAGCACAGAAGGACGGCAAGGCCGGCTGGAAACTGACCCTGCAGATGCCGTGCTACCTGCCGGTGCAGACCTGGGGCGAGGACCGCGACCTTCGCGAGATCCTGTACCGCGCCAGCGCCCAGCGTGCGTCCGAATTCGGCGATGACGCACTGGACAACAGCGGCAACATCGATCGCATCCTTGCCCTGCGCGCCGAACTGGCTGCGTTGCTCGGCTTCGATTCGTACGGCCATTACTCGGTGGCGACCAAGATGGCGCAGGACCCGGCCGAAGTGCTCGGTTTCCTGCGTGACCTGGCCGCGCGTGCCAAGCCGTTCGCCGCCAGGGACCGCGCCGAGCTGGAGCAGTTCGCGCGCGAACAGCTCGGCATCGACAGCCTGCAGGCCTGGGACCTGGCCTTCGCCGCCGACCGCCTGAAGCAGGCGCGTTACAGCTATTCCGAGCAGGAGGTGAAGCAGTATTTCACCGAGCCGAAGGTACTGGGTGGCCTGTTCTCGGTGATCGAGCAGCTGTACGGCCTGCGCGTGCAGGAGGACAGCGCGCCGGTGTGGCACGAGGATGTGCGCTTCTTCCGGTTGGTCGATGCGCAGGGCGCGCTGGTTGGCCAGTTCTACCTGGACCTGTACGCCCGCGAGGGCAAGCGCGGCGGGGCGTGGATGGATGATTGCCGCAACCGTCGCGTGCGCACCGACGGCAGCGTGCAGACGCCGCTGGTCTACCTGGTGTGCAACTTCGGCCGCGGTGCCAACGGCAAGCCGGCCACCTTCAGCCACAACGAAGTGACCACGCTGTTCCATGAGATGGGCCACGGCCTGCACCAGCTGCTGACCCGCATCGGCGAACTGGGCGTGGCTGGCATCAACGGGGTGGAATGGGATGCGGTGGAGCTGCCCAGCCAGTTCATGGAGAACTTCTGCTGGGAATGGGACCACCTGCAGGCGATGACCGCGCACGTGGACAGTGGCGAGCCGCTGCCGCGCGCGCTGTACGAGCGCATGCTGGCCGCGCGCAACTTCCACAGCGGCATGGCCACCGTCCGCCAGCTGGAGTTCGGCCTGTTCGACATGCTGCTGCACAGCCAGTTCGAACCAGCGCAGGGCAGCGTGCTGGCGCTGCTCGATCGCGTGCGCGCGGAAGTGGCGGTGAACCACCCGCCGGCCTGGAACCGCTTCCCGCACCAGTTCAGCCACATCTTTGCGGGCGGTTACGCCGCGGGTTACTACAGCTACAAGTGGGCCGAGGTACTCAGCGCCGACGCCTATGCCGCCTTCGAGGAAGCGCCGCAGGCACTGGCTGAAACCGGTGCACGCTTCCGTGATGAGATCCTGTCGCGCGGTGGCAGCCGCCCGGCGGCGGACAACTTCAAGGCCTTCCGCGGCCGTGCTCCGCAGATCGATGCGCTGCTGCGCCACTCGGGCATGGCGTAAGGCGTCGGGTAGGTGCCAACCTTGGTTGGCACTTCACCGCCATCCACGCATGGCGTGGATCTACCGGAATGCCGGCCAGCGGCCGGCACTACCGGTGGCAGGTCATTCGGCGTAGATCATCTTCCGGGTCATGCCGCCGTCGACGATGAAATCCTGGCCGGTGCTGAAACCGGACAGTGATGACAGCAGGTACACGGCCAACGCACCGATGTCCTCCGGCTGGCCGACGCGGCCGACCGGGTGTTGCGCATGGTCGGTGGCCGAATACTCCTGTGCGTGTCGGCGTGAGGGTGCCTGCCACTCGCTGGTGCCGATCCAGCCCGGGCTGATGCTGTTCACCCGCACCGCCGGGCCGGCGCTGATCGCCAGCGCATGGGTGAACGCCACCAGTCCGCCCTTGGCTGCGGCATAGGCTTCGCTGTGTGCTTCGGATTGCCAGGCGCGGGTCGAGGCGATGTTGATGATCGCACCGGCGGCGCTGGCGGTCAGCGCCGGCAACGCATGCTTGCTGCACAGGAACGCGCCGTGCAGCGAAGACAGCCGGCGCTGCCACTCGTCCCAGTCCATGTCCTGCAGCAGCGTGCCGTGCGGGCTGGCAATCCCCGCGTTGTTGACCAGGCCGTCGATGCGGCCGAAACGCTGCAGGGCCACGGCGATGAAGGCGCGCACGCTGGCTTCGTCGGTGATGTCCAGGCGCTGGAACACGGCATCCTCACCACGCTGCCATTCCGCCAGGCACGCCTCGCCGGCCTCCACGTCGAGGTCGCCGATCAGCACGCGGCCACCGGCGCCGAGCACGGCCTGCGCGATGCCACGGCCGATGCCGTTGGCGCCGCCGGTGACCAGCACCACCTTGCCCGACAGCGGCGCAGCCGGCCAAGCGGCAATCGGCGGCACCGTGCTCACGACAGGTCTTCGCCACGCAGGCGGCGATGCCAGCCGTCCACGCCGATGCGGTCCAGGGTCTGGATGTTGCGCTCGACGATCACGTCCGGATCCGGATAGACGTCCACCGCGCGCGCCACGCTGTCTTCGCGCAGCAGGTGCAGGGTGGGGAAGGGCGCGCGATTGGTGTAGTTGCTGGCGTCGTCCGCGGCCACGCCGTCGAACTGGTAGTCGGGGTGGAAGCTGGCCACCTGCAGGATGCCCTGCAGGTCCAGCGCCTCGATCGCCGCGTCGGCGTTGTCGAGGAAGTCGTTGTAGTCGAGGAAATCGGTCAGCACCTGCGGATGCACGATCAGCGTGGTATCGATCTGCTCGGCCGGCGTATCGCGCAGCAGGACCAGTTCCTCGGCCAGCTGCTCAACCAGAGCTTCCGTCGTGGTCGCATCGCTGAGCACGATGCGGACCTGGTCCTTCACGTAGACCGCCTTGGCGAACGGGCACAGGTTCAGGCCGATGACGATGCGTTCCAGCCACAGGCGGGTGGCGGCGATCGGGTCCTCGGTGGGCAGTTGGGCGTCGGTCATGGCGGGCACGTCGGCTGGGGGGAGGACATTGTAGGCGCGTCGCTTGCAACGCGCCGTCTTACCGCAGGTGCCGGCGCCGGGCCATGCCCGGCGGCCAGATCAATCGCGGAAATTGTTGAACTGCAGCGGCAGCTCGAACTTGCCGGCCTTGAGCACGGCGATGGCGTCCTGCAGGTCATCACGCTTCTTGCCCTGCACGCGCAGCTTGTCGCCATTGATCTGGCTTTCAACCTTCAGCTTGGCTTCCTTCAGCGCAGCGGCGATCTTCTTGGCGATCTTCTGCTCGATGCCCTGCTTGACGGTGATCTTCTGCCGGGCCTGGGCCAGGTTGGTCTCGATGTCGCCGAACTCCAGGCTGAGCACGTCGATGCCGCGCGCGGCCAGGCGTGCACGCAGGATGTCGTTCATCTGCTTGAGCTGGAACTCGGTCGGCGCGAACTGGTTGATCACATCGCCATCGCGTTCGAACTTGGCATCCACGCCCTTGAAATCGAAGCGGGTGGCCAGTTCGCGGTTGGCCTGGTCGATGGCGTTGGTCAGTTCGTGGGTGTCGACTTCGGACACGACGTCGAAGGAAGGCATGGGCGATGCTCCGCAGGATTCAGTGGCAGCCATTCTATCGCGAGGGCCCCATGCCCGCCCTTTGTAGAGTCGAGCCATGCTCGACTGCTCTTCACAAGGCAGTCGAGCATGGCTCGACTCTACAATCCCGTGCGGTCGGCGATAATGGGCCATGAACGTGCAACGCTCCCCCTCGCGCGCAGTGGCCTGGATGGTCGCTGCGGTCGCCTGCTTCTCGCTGATGGATGCTGGCATGAAGCAGCTGTCGGCCAGCTACCCCACCCTGGAAGTAACCTTCCTGCGCGGCGCGGCCTCGTTGCCGTTCGTGCTGGTCTGGGTGCTGGCCAGCGCCGGGCCGCGTTCACTGGTGCCGCGCCGCTGGGGGCTGCACCTGCTGCGTGGTGCGCTGGGCATGGCGATGATCGGCTGCTTCGTGTTCGCCCTGCGCGACCTGCCGCTGTCCACTGCCTACACCATCTATTTCGTTGCCCCGCTGCTGATCGCCGCATTGTCGGTGCCGCTGCTGGGCGAGCGGGTCGGGCCACGGCGCTGGGTCGCCATCGGGATTGGCCTGGTCGGTGTGCTGGTGGTGCTGCGGCCGGGCGTCGATGGCTTCATCTCGGTGCCGGGGCTGATGGTGCTGGCCGCGGCCACCGCCTATGCCATTGCGGCGATCACGGTCAGCCTGCTGACCCGCACCGATACCTCGCAGTCGATGGTGGTCTGGTTCCTGGTGATCATGGCCATCGGTGCCGGGCTGCTGGCCCTTCCCGGCTGGGTGCCACTGCAGCTGGCACATGCGCCGCTGATCGGTGGCATGGGCCTGGCCGGGGCGCTGGGCCAGATCGCCCTGACCAGGGCCTTCCAGCTGGGCGAGGCCTCGATGATCGCGCCGTTGGAGTACAGCGGGCTGGTCTGGGTGATCGGTTGGGACCTGACCTTCTGGGGCCAGCTGCCCGATGGCTATACCTGGGTGGGCGCGGCAATCATCGTGGCTTCGGGGCTTTACCTGCTGCACCGCGAGCGGGTGAACAGGCAGGAGCCGCCGAAGCCGCTGGATCATCCCTGAACCGGGGTAGGGCCGGCCGGCAACCCCTTGCGCCGGAGGCACTGCTGCAGGTGCTGGCCAGCGGCAGGCACTACCGTGGGCAGCGGCTTAGAACCAAAAGGAATAACATTCTGGCCCATGGCGCGGGCGCGCGACCGCCTGCGCTGGTAGGCTGCACGCCCCCTTCCGTCACCCAGCCGGTGAGCCACGCCCGTGATCGAGTTCCAGCGCCTGCACAAATCCTATGCCGTTGCCGGCCGCGAGATCAGCGCGCTGCAACCGTTGGACCTGACCATCGAGGCCGGTGAGGTTTTCGGCATCATCGGCCATTCCGGCGCCGGCAAGTCGACCCTGATCCGCATGATCAACCGCCTGGAAGAACCCAGCGGTGGCCGGCTGCTGATCGGTGGTGAGGATGTCACCGCGCTGGACGCGGACGGCCTGCGCGCGCTGCGCCGGCGCATCGGCATGATCTTCCAGCATTTCAATCTGCTGTCGTCGCGCACGGTGGCGGGCAATGTCGCCTTCCCGCTGGAACTGGCCGGCACGCCGAAGGCGGAAATCGACGCGCGCGTGGCCGAGCTGCTGCAGACCGTGGGCCTGGAAGCGCATGCGCAGAAGTATCCGGCGCAGCTGTCCGGTGGCCAGAAGCAGCGCGTCGGTATCGCCCGCGCGCTGGCGACCCGTCCGCAGATCCTGCTGTGCGACGAGGCCACCAGTGCGCTCGACCCGCAGACCACCGCTTCGGTGCTGTCGCTGCTGTCGAAGATCAATCGCGAGCTCGGACTGACCATCGTGCTGATCACCCACGAGATGGACGTGATCCGCCGTGTCTGCGACCGCGTTGCGGTGCTCGATGCCGGCCAGATGGTCGAAACCGGTCCGGTCACCCGGGTGTTCCTGCACCCGCAGCATCCGACCACGCGCCGGTTCGTCAGCGAGTCGGAGCATGTGGACGAGGGGGCGCTGCACCGTGATTTCGATGCCGTTGGCGGCCGTATTGTGCGCTTGACCTTCCTCGGTGGCGACACCTACGAACCCCTGCTCGGCAGCGTCGCGCGGCAGACCGGGGTCGACTACAACATCCTGTCCGGCCGTATCGACCGGATCAAGGACACCCCGTATGGCCAGCTGGTGGTCGCCCTGGTGGGCGGCGACCAGTCCGCCGCGCAGGCTGCCTTCGTGGCCGCCGGCGTGCACGTCGAGGAGCTGCGTCGATGATCATTGCTGCTGCTGGCGGCTTCTTCCGTCACCTGGATGCGGGCAAGTGGGCCGACATCGGCCAGGCCACCCTCGACACGCTGCTGATGCTGCTCGGTTCGCTGCCGCTGACGCTGGCCATCGGCCTGCCGCTGGGCGTGCTGCTGTACCTGTTTGGCGCGCCACAGATGAAGCGGAGGCCGTTCGCCTATGGCGCGCTGGCACTGGTGGTGAACCTGCTGCGCTCGGTGCCTTTCATCATCCTGATGATCGTGCTGATTCCGGTCACGTTGTTCCTGATGGGAACCTCGCTGGGCGTGCGCGGCGCGATCGTGCCGCTGGTGATCGGCGCAGCGCCGTTCTATGCGCGCCTGGTCGAGACCGCGCTGCGCGAAGTGGATCGAGGCGTCATCGAGGCGACCCAGGCGATGGGCGCCACCACCTGGCAGCTGGTGACCCGCGTGCTGCTGCCGGAAGCGCGCCCCGGCCTGATCGCCGGTGCCACCGTCACCACCGTGGCCCTGATCGGCTTCACTGCGATGGGCGGTGCGATCGGTTCCGGCGGCCTCGGCGACCTGGCGTTCCGCGATGGCTACCAGCGTTCGCACACCGACGTGGCCCTGGTCACCGTGGTCCTGCTGCTGGTCCTGGTGCAGCTGCTGCAGATGCTCGGCGACCGCCTGGTCGCGCATTACAGCCGCAAGTAACCGCTACGCATGCCGGTAGCCGGCCAGCGGCCGGCTCTACCCCATTGCCTGGAAACGGTAGTGCCGGCCGCTGGCCGGCAATTCCACGTGCGGTCAACGCGCGTTCGGTACTTCGTAGCCCAGCTTGCCGACCTGCTCCGGGTGCTGCGGCACGCGCTTGAGCTTGTCGGTGTTCACGCCGTACTCGTCACGCAGGCGCTCGGCCAGCTCCTTGTACAAGGCTTTGTCCATGTCCGGCGTGCGCGAGAAGATCCACGCCATCTCGCGGCCCGGGTAGCCGATCAGTGCCCACGAATAGTCCGGGGCGACGTCCAGCACCCGGGAGTGGGTCGGCACCACGCGGTAGAACCAGGTGCGCCAGCCGTGGTTGCCGCTGTCCGGGTCGACGCTGGCGCGTGCGCGGATCTCCTGCAGGGGTTCGCCGAAGCCGTCGCGGTAGCGGTAGGTGATGCCGACCTTGTGCTCGTCGCGCAACTCGTACTCGTTGACGCTGGCGACGTGCCCGCGTTCGATGAAGTTCGGCACGCGGCCGATCACGTACCAGGTGCCCATGAAGCGCTTGAGGTCGATCGGGGCATCCGGATCGGCGCGCGGGGCGCTGGCACGGGGTGATGGCGGCTCACCGACCGCCATGGCGGGGCCCGCCAGGGACAGGGCCAGCAACACGGCGCAGAGCGGGCGGATCGAAGTCATGCGGGAGCGGGCTCAGGAGGGCTTTGCCTGAGCATGGTCGACTGAGCGTGCGCGATCCGTCAATGGTGTCGCAATCTGTGAGAAGGGGCTTGCCCAAGCTGTGTTGCATTGTCTACCGGAGAAGGCTCATGAACACACGTTCCGTCCGTCACCCTGCAACTGAACGCATCATCGAACGCGCCGACCCGCGCCTGCTGCGTGGCGTGCGGCAACTGGCGCTGGCCGGACTGGCGCTGGTACTGGTCTGGCCAGCGGCACGTGGCAGCAGCGCGTGGTTGGGCTGGCTGCCGATGTGGCTGATCGGCATGCCGCTCGCGGCCTGGTGGGCGCTGTTGCGCTTCCCGCTGCCGCGCCTGTCGCGGCTGCCGAAGGTGCGGCGTACCGGTGGACAGGCGCGTCGCCGGTGCGGCCCGGCGGCCACGGCCTGACCTTCGACACGGGGGAGGCCGCGGCATTCCGTGCTAGCGTTCCACGGCTTATGACTGCCTGGAGCTGCAATGTCACGACTCGCTTCCGCCTGCCTGTTGGCCGGCATGATGACCGCTGCCTCGGTGGGGACCGCCGTGGCCGCTGAAGATACCGACCGCTACGCCTGGCTGGAGGACGTCACCGGCGACAAGCCGCTGTCCTGGGTCAAGGAACAGAATGCCAAGTCCGAGGCGCGCCTGGCGCAGACCCCGGCCTTCAAGCAGATGGAGACCCGCATCCGCGAGGTGCTCGACTCCGATGCCAAGATTCCGGGCGTGCAGAAGATCGGCGACTACTACTACAACTTCTGGAAGGACCAGCAGCACGAGCGCGGCCTGTGGCGGCGCACCACCCTGGCCGAGTACCGCAAGGCGTCGCCGCAGTGGGAGACCGTGCTCGACCTGGATGCGCTGAACAAGGCCGAGGGTGAGAACTGGGTCTGGCACGGCGCCGATTGCCTGCGCCCGGATTACAGCCGTTGCCTGATCGCGCTGTCGCGCGGCGGCGCCGACGCCGACGTCACCCGCGAGTTCGACCTGGCCAACAAGACCTGGATCAAGGACGGCTTCTTCCGTCCGGAGTCGAAGGGGGGCCTCAACTGGGTCGACCGCGACACCGTGTTCGTCTACACCGACTTCGGTGCCGGCACGATGACCACGTCCGGCTATCCGCGCGTGGCCAAGCTGTGGAAGCGCGGCACGCCGATGACCTCGGCCACCGTGGTGTACGAAGGCAAGCCGGAAGACATGTACATCGCGGCGATGCACGATGACACCCCGGGTTTCGAGCGCAACCTGGTCAGCCGTACGCTGGCGTTCTACAACAACGAGCTCTACCTGCGGGGCGACGACGGCACGCTGACCAAGATCGACGCGCCGAACTCGGCCGAGAAGGGCCTGCACAAGCAGTGGCTGACCCTGGAACTGCGCGATCCGTGGACCGTGGGCGGCAAGACCTATGCGTCCGGTTCGCTGCTGGCGACCAAGCTGGACGACTTCCTGGCCGGCAAGCGCGACTTCGAGGTGCTGTTCACACCGACCGCGACCACCTCGCTGGCCAGCGCCACCTGGACCAAAAGCCACCTGGTGCTGAACGTGCTGGACGACGTCAAGAACCGCCTGTCGGTGCTGACCCCGGGCGCCAATGGCTGGCAGACCAGCCGCTTCGTCGGCGCCCCGGCCTTCGGCACGCTGGGCGTGGCTGCAGTGGACAGCAATGACAGCGACGCGGTGTGGCTGACCGCCACCGACTACCTGACCCCGACCACGCTGGCGCTGGCCGAGATCGGCCAGGCCCCGGAAACACTGAAGACCATGCCGGCCTTCTTCGACGCCAAGGGCAAGGTGATCGAGCAGCACTTCGCCACCAGCAAGGACGGCACCCGCGTGCCGTACTTCGTGGTGCACGACAGGGCGATGAAGCTCGATGGCTCCAATCCGACGTTGCTGTACGGCTACGGTGGCTTCGAGATCTCGCTGACCCCGAGCTATTCCGGAGGCATGGGCCGCGCCTGGCTGGAGAAGGGCGGCGTGTACGTGGTGGCCAACATCCGTGGTGGCGGCGAGTACGGCCCGCGCTGGCACCAGGCGGCGCTGAAGCAGAACCGCCACAAGGCCTACGAAGACATGGCCGCAGTGGCGCGGGACCTGGTCAAGCGCAAGATCACCAGCGCCAAGCACCTGGGCGTGCAGGGCGGCAGCAACGGTGGCCTGCTGACCGGCAACATGCTGACCCAGTACCCGGAGCTGTTCGGTGCGGTGGTGGTGCAGGTGCCGTTGCTGGACATGAAGCGCTACAGCCACCTGTTGGCGGGTGCCTCATGGATGGCCGAGTACGGCAACCCGGATACCAGTGACTGGGAGTTCATCAAGACCTTCTCGCCGTACCACCTGTTCAACGCGAAGAAGAACTACCCGCCGGTGCTGTTCACGACCTCGACCCGCGACGATCGCGTGCACCCGGGGCATGCCCGCAAGATGGCGGCGAAGATGATCGACGCCGGCAAGGACGTGACCTACTACGAGAACATTGAAGGGGGGCACGGCGGCGCCGCCAACAACGCGCAGGCCGCGCACATGTCGGCGCTGGCCTACAGCTTCCTGTGGGAGCGGTTGGGCGGCAAGTAAGCAGAACGGAAAACGCCGCCCCAGGGCGGCGTTTTTCTTTATCCGGTGGTGCCGGCCGCTGGCCGGCAAACCGGGAATGCGTGGATGATGCCGTTGCCGGCCAGCGGCCGGCACTACCGTCAACGTGATCCCTGCCAACGCTTCAATCCGCGCGCAATCCGCGCCACCGCCTCCTGCAATCGCGGTACCTCCTGGGTATAGGCCAGGCGCACGTGCTGGTTGGCACGATGGAAGCCGAAATCCAGGCCCGGGGTGAACGCCACGTGCTCGCTTTCCAGGAAATGCGCGCAGAATGCCTGCGCGTCGTCGGTGAATGCACTGACGTCGGCGTACAGGTAGAACGCGCCCTGTGGCTCGACTTCGATACGGAAGCCCAGCTCACGCAGTGCGGGCAGCAGGAAGTCGCGACGCTGGCGGAACGCGTCGCGGCGCTGCTCGAAGATCGCCATGGATTCCTCGCTGAAGCAGGCGAGCGCGGCGTGCTGGGCGATGCTCGAGGCGCTGATGTACAGGTTCTGCGCCAGCTTCTCCAGATCCGGTACTGCGGACGGCGGCGCCACCAGCCAGCCCAGCCGCCACCCGGTCATGCCGAAGTACTTGGAAAAACTGTTCAGTACGAATGCGTTGTCGTCCACCTGCAGCACGCTGGGCGCGTCCAGGCCGTAGGTCAGGCCGTGATAGATCTCGTCCACCACCAGGTGGCCTCCCCGCGCGTGCAGGGTCTGCGACAGTGCAGCCAGTTCGTCGGCGGAGAGCACCGTGCCGGTCGGGTTGGCCGGTGAGGCAACCAGCGCGCCGACGCTGTCGGCATTCCAATGCTGTTCCACCAGGGACGGCGTGAGCTGGTACGCAGTGTCCGGGCCGACCGGCACCAGCTGTGCGCCGCCTTCGACGAGGCGCAGGAAGTGGCGGTTGCACGGGTAGCCGGGGTCGGCCAGCAGCCAGTGGCAGCCGGGATCGACCAGCAGGCTGCTGGCCAGCAGCAGCGCACCGGACCCACCCGGGGTGACCAGAATGCGTTCAGGATCGATGTCCAGACCGTAGTGGCTGCGATAGAAACCGCTGATCGCCTGGCGCAGCGCCGGCAGGCCACGCGCGGCGGTGTAGCGGGTGCGGCCGGCGGCCAGTGCAGCCTGGCCGGCACGCACGACCGGTTCGGCGGTAGTGAAGTCCGGTTCGCCGATTTCCAGGTGGATCACATCGTGGCCGGCCTGTTCCAGCGCCTGCGCGCGGGCCAGCAGGGACATCACGTGGAAGGGAGCGATTTCATGGCTGCGCCGGCTGTAGCCCGGCGTGTGGGGCAGGGTACTCATGGATCCATGGTACGCCGGTCGGCATGGCCCATGACGATCCGCAGGGTTGCCGCTTGGCTGCGATTGGGGTCAGATCCCCTTTCGGGAAAAGGGATCTGACCCCGCCGAAGACCATTGCATTGATGCGCCAGGAACCCTACTTCATGAAGTCCACCCTCTGCCTGTTGCTCGCCAGCCTGATGACCACGACTGCTACCGCCGCCACTCCGCCCGTTCCGCCGGACGCCGCCAGGCATCCGCACGTGGTCAAGGCGCCGTTCGGCGCGACCCGCAACGATGACTATTACTGGCTGCGCGATGACAAGCGCGCGGACAAGGACATGCTGGCCTACCTGCAGGCCGAGAATGCCTACGCCGACCAGCTGCTGGCACCGCTGAAGCCACTGGAAGACACCCTGTACAAGGAGATTGTCGGCCGCATCAAGCAGGACGATTCCAGCGTGCCGGCGCGCGAGCGCGGCTACTGGTACTACAGCCGTTTCGAGACCGGCCAGGACTACCCCATCCACGCGCGCCGCAAGGGCAGCATGGAGGCCGCCGAGGAAATCCTGCTGGACGTCAATACGATGGCTGCCGGCAAGGGCTACTTCAGCGTCGGCTCGATGGAGGTCAGCCAGGACAACCAGTTGCTGGCCTGGGCCGAGGATGATGTCGGCCGCCGCCAGTACACGATCCGCTTCAAGGATCTGGCCACTGGCAAGGCGCTGCCCGATGTGATCACCGGCAGCTCCGGCGACCTGGTCTGGGCCGACGACAACCGCACCGTGCTGTATGTCGAGAACGATCCGGAAACGCTGCTCACCGTGCGCGTGAAGAAGCACGTGCTGGGCACTCCAGCCAGCGCCGACACCGTCGTCTACGAAGAGAAGGACGACAGCTTCTACATGGGCATCGGCCGCACCCGCGACGATCGTTTCATCACCATCGGCGTGCACAGCACAGTGTCCTCGGAAGAGCGCTACGCACCGGCCAGCGATCCGACCACCTTCACCGTGCTGGCCCCGCGCCAGCGTGACGTCGAGTACGACGCCGACCACTACGACGGCCGCTGGGTGATCCGCACCAACGACGGTGCGAAGAACTTCAAGCTGGTCACCGCACCGACCGATGCCACCTCGCGTGCGCAGTGGAAGGACTGGATCGCGCATGACGATGCGGTGTTCATCGAAGGCTTCGAGCTGTTCGACAGCTACACCGCCATCGCCGAACGTTCCGAGGGCCTGGAGCGCATCCGCCTGCTGTTCAAGGATGGCCGCAGCGACTACGTGAAGGCCGACGAGCCGGCGTACTCGATGGGCCTGGGCGACAACACCGAGGCCGATACGCCGTGGCTGCGCTACGTCTACACCTCGATGACCACCCCGACCACCGTGTTCGAACTGAACACCGCCACCGGCGAGCGCCGCCAGCTGAAGGTGCAGCCGGTGATCGGCTATGACGCCTCGAAGTACGAAACCGACCGCGTCTGGATCACCGCGCGCGATGGCGTGAAGGTGCCGGTGTCGCTGGTCTACCGCAAGGGCTACCAGAAGGATGGCAAGGGCGCGCTGTTCCAGTACGCCTATGGCAGCTACGGGATGTCGATGGACCCGTACTTCAACCAGACCGCGGTGAGCCTGCTCGACCGCGGCGTGGTGTATGCCATTGCCCATATCCGCGGTGGCCAGGAAATGGGCCGCGACTGGTACGAGAACGGCAAGCTGCTGCACAAGCAGAACACCTTCAACGACTTCATCGATGTCACCCGCGGCTTGGTCGCACAGGGCTGGGCGGCGAAGGATCGCGTCGCTGCGTCCGGCGGCAGCGCCGGTGGCCTGCTGATGGGCGCGGTGGCCAACCAGGCCCCACAGGATTACCGGGTGATGGTGGCGCAGGTCCCGTTCGTCGACGTGGTCACCACCATGCTCGACCCGACCATTCCGCTGACCACCAACGAATACGATGAGTGGGGCAACCCGGAGCAGAAGCCGTATTACGACTACATGCTGTCTTACTCGCCCTACGACAACGTGAAGCAGCAGGCGTACCCGGCGCTGTTCGTGGGTACCGGCCTGTGGGATTCGCAGGTGCAGTACTGGGAGCCGGCCAAGTGGGTGGCCAAGCTGCGTGATCACAACACCGGCCCCTACCCGATCCTGTTCCGCACCAACATGGAAGCCGGCCACGGCGGCAAGTCGGGGCGCTTCCAGCGCTACCGCGAGCTGTCCGAGTCGTACGCGTTCGTGCTGCAGCAGCTGGGCATCGCCCAGCCGTAACGGCGAAGGGGTGCCGGGCGTTGCCGGGCACCCCGAACCGTTATCCTTGCGGCCATGAGCCTGCCCGAGCCCTCCGCATCCCGCAATACCGCCACGCCACCGCGCGTGGTGCGTTTCCGCTGGGCGTGGTGGCTGCTGGCCTACGTCAGCCTGGGCACCGGCATCGTCGGCATCTTCGTGCCAGGCCTCCCGACCACCGTATTCATCCTGATCTCGGCGTGGGCTGCATCACGTGGGTCCGAACGCCTGCACACCTGGCTGCTGCAGCACCCGCGCTTCGGCCCGGCCATCGCCAACTGGCAGGCACATGGTGCGGTCAGCCGCTACGGCAAGTGGATGGCCACGATCACCATGGCGGTGTGCGCCTGCATCATGCTGTGGTGCGTGCCGGTCGCCTGGGTGAAGTGGTTCTCGATCGGCAGCATGACCGTGGTGGCGATCTGGCTGTGGACGCGGCCGTTGCCACCGCCCGCGGATTGAGCGCCTGCGGTAGTGCCGGCCGCTGGCCGGCAACCCGATCCCCTGCACGAACCGCTCAGCCGCCAATGGCTATACTCGGGGCATGAAGATCCCCCATCGAAACGCCATCCTGATTCCGCTGGCAGCGGCCTCGCTGCTGCTCCTCGCCGCCTGCGGCAACAAGGGCCCGCTGGTACTGCCGCAGAAGCCGGTGCCGGTGGAAGAAACCGTCGAACCGGCCGCCGAGCCCGCCACC
This sequence comes from Stenotrophomonas sp. BR163, assembly GCF_047520985.2. Classification (NCBI taxonomy): domain Bacteria; kingdom Pseudomonadati; phylum Pseudomonadota; class Gammaproteobacteria; order Lysobacterales; family Lysobacteraceae; genus Stenotrophomonas; species Stenotrophomonas sp. BR163. The sequence goes on along the minus strand of NZ_JAXBRE020000014.1, from coordinate 105,476 downwards.
GAGGCGACCCCGGCCGAGGCCCAAGGCGCCGTTGCCCCGGCCACGACCGTCGACCCGGCTGCAACGCCCCCCCAGCCGGCACCCGCGCCAGCGAAGAAGGCGGGCAGCGGGAATGAGTAAGGCCGGTTCCAAGGCCTTGCGCTTCAGCAAGATGCATGGCGCGGGCAATGACTTCGTAGTGATCGACCTGCGTGACGGCACTGCGCCGCCCACGCCTGAACTGGCCGCGCGCCTGGCCGACCGCCACACCGGCGTCGGCTGCGATCAGATCCTGACCATCGAGGCGCCGCGTGCGCAAGGCTCGGTGGCCTCGTACCGCATCTGGAACGCCGACGGTTCCAATTCCGAGCAGTGCGGCAATGGCGCGCGCTGCATCGCGGCCTGGCTGGTGCGCGAGGGCAGTGCGCAGGGCGATGCGTTCGTCATCGACAGCCCGCTGGCCAGCCATGAAGTGAAGGTGCTCGGTGATGGGCAATTCGCGGTAACCATGGGCGTGCCCGCGTTCGAGCCGGCCAACGTGCCGCTGATGGGCTTCGCCCATCCGCGCGAGGAATACCTGCTGCCGCTGCAGGGGGAGAGCGTCCGCTTTGCTGCGGTGTCGATGGGCAACCCGCATGCGGTGATCGAAGTGGGCCTGATCGATGCCGCTCCGGTTGAACGCGTGGGTTCGCTACTGCAGCAGCACGCGTCGTTCCCGCGCTCGGTGAACGTGGGCTTCGCCCAGGTGATGGGCCCGGCGCACGCCCGCCTGCGCGTGTTCGAGCGCGGTGTCGGCGAGACCCTGGCCTGCGGCAGTGGCGCCTGCGCCGCCGCCGTGACCCTGATGCAGCGCGGCCGCCTGCAGCGCGATGCGCGCATCAGCCTGCCCGGAGGTGACCTGCGCATCCAGTGGCCGGGCGATGGCCAGCCGGTGGTGATGGCGGGCCCGACCGCATTCGTCTTCGAAGGGGAGTGGATGGCATGACCGAAACCGTCGACAAGCTCGGGGCCCATGAAGTCGCTGCCTGGTTGCGGCGACATCCCGGCTTCCTCAAGCAGTTCCCGGACCTGGCCCTGACCCTGGTGGTGCCGCGCGATGACGGCCCGACCGCATCGCTGGCCAGCTACCAGCTGGAAGTGCTGCGCGAGAAGAACCGCGAGCTGGCACGACGGTTGGCCGACCTGGGCGCCACCGCCCAGGTCAATGAACGCCTGGCAGTGCGCACGCACCAGCTGACCCTGGCACTGATGAAGCAGGACAACGCGGCCGATACCCTGCGCGCGATGGCCGCATCGCTGCAGGAAGACTTCGCCGGCGACCTGGTGCGGCTGGTGGTGCATGCGCCGGTGGCCGGGCTGGAACAGGCTGACTGGCTGCAGGTGATTGCTGCCGATGATCCGCAACTGGGCCCGTTCCGCGATTGCCTGAACGACGGCGAGCCGATCTGCGGCCGCCTGCAGCCGGAAAAGAATGCCGTCCTGTACGGCGTGCGCAGCGAGGAAGTGCAGACCACCGCGCTGCTGCCGTTGCCGGGCGTCGGCCTGATCGCAGTCGGCAGCCACGACCCGAACCGCTTCTACCCGGGCATGGGCACGCTGTTCCTGCGCATGATGGGCGACGCCCTGGCCACTGGCCTGAAGCGATTCCACGACTGAGCAGGACCGGACGACGATGAGCGCGGTACAGGCCTTCCTGCAGCACCTGCAGGTGGAGCGGCGGATGTCGGCGCATACGCTTGACGCCTACCGCCGCGACCTGGACGCGCTAGCGGTCTGGACCCAACCGCGTGGCGTAGCGGTGGAGGCGCTCGATGCCGATGCGTTGCGCCAGTTCGTCGCCGACGAGCATCGCCGCGGCCTGTCGGCCAAGAGCCTGCAACGCCGCCTGTCGGCCTGCCGCAGCTTCTATGCCTGGCTGCTCAAGCACGGGCGCATCGAGGTCAGTCCGGCAGCGACGCTGAAGGCACCGCGCGCGCCGCGCCGGTTGCCGCAGGTCCTTGACGCCGATGAGGCGGTGCAGCTGGTCGAACTGGAGCCGGAAGGTGAGCTCGGCCGCCGTGACCGCGCGCTGCTGGAACTGTTCTATTCCTCCGGCCTGCGCCTGAGCGAAGTCTGCGCGCTGACCTGGCGCGACCTGGATTTCGACAGCGGGCTGGTCAACGTGCTGGGCAAGGGCAACCGCCAGCGCCGGGTGCCGTTCGGGCGGCCGGCACGCGAAGCGCTGCAGGCGTGGCGTGCCGAAAGTGGTGGCGGCCCGGCCTCGCCGGTGTTTCCTGGCCGCAACGGGCCGATCAGCCCGCGTGCGGTGCAGATCCGCATCCGCCAGCTGGCGCAGCGCCAGGGCCTGTTCAAGCAGGTGCATCCGCACATGCTGCGGCACAGTTTTGCCAGCCATATTCTCGAATCGTCCGGCGACCTGCGCGGTGTGCAGGAGCTGCTGGGCCATGCCGACATCGCCACCACGCAGATCTATACCCACCTCGATTTCCAGCACCTTGCCAAGGTCTACGACGCCGCGCATCCGCGCGCGAAGCGCCGACGCAGCAGCGAGGGCAGCGGAGAAAGCTGAACGTTGCCCCTGCGGTGGCCGGTCGCGGGTGGCTTGAAGGGCGCAGCGCAGTCCCCACCTCTGGTTCTGTCACCCCGGAGGCATCATGGACCCCAGTCAGAACCCCAACGTTTTCCACGCCACCACCATCGTCTGCGTCCGTCGCGGCGAGCACGTGGCCATTGCCGGCGACGGCCAGGTCACGCTGGGCCACACCGTGATGAAGGGCAACGCGCGCAAGGTGCGCCGCCTTGGCCGCGACGGCCAGGTGCTGGCCGGTTTCGCCGGTGCCGCCGCCGATGCCTTCACCCTGTTCGAGCTGTTCGAGGCCAAGCTGGAAAAGCACGGCCAGCTGCAGCGCGCTGCGGTCGAGCTGGCCAAGGATTGGCGCACCGAGCGCCGCCTCGGAAAGCTTGAAGCCCTGTTGGCCGTGGCTGACAAGGAAACCTCGCTGATCATCAGCGGCACCGGCGATGTGATCGAACCGGAGGACGGCATCATCGCCATCGGCTCCGGTGGCTCGTATGCACTGTCGGCCGCGCGCGCGCTGATGGCACATACCGAACTGGATGCGCGCACGATTGCCAGTGAAGCGATCGGCATCGCCGGCGACATCTGCATCTACACCAACCGCAACGTGGTGGTCGAGGAGCTTTGAGGGTCGTGCCGGCTGCTGGCCGGCAACCTCATGTCCCCCGCACGCGTGCCTGGTTGCCGGCCAGCGGCCGGCACTACCGACAATGAATCCGTGAGCACATCCATGTCGAAGATCGAAGTTTCCTCCGCCACCATGACCCCGCGCGAGATCGTGCAGGAACTGGACCGGCATATCGTGGGCCAGCACGACGCCAAGCGTGCGGTGGCCATCGCCCTGCGCAACCGCTGGCGCCGCATGCAGCTGGCGCCGGAGCTTCGCAATGAAGTGATGCCGAAGAACATCCTGATGATCGGCCCGACCGGTGTCGGCAAGACCGAGATCGCGCGCCGCCTGGCTACGCTGGCCAACGCGCCGTTCGTGAAGGTCGAAGCCACGCGCTTCACCGAAGTGGGCTACGTCGGCAAGGACGTCGAGCAGATCATCCGCGACCTTGCTGATACCGCGGTCAAGCTGTACCGCGAACAGGCCAAGGTGCGCGTGCGTACCCAGGCCGAGGAACGCGCCGAAGACCGTATCCTCGATGCGCTGCTGCCGCGTCGTAGCGGCGGCATCGGTTTCGATCCTGAAGTCGCCCGCAACGAACCGTCAGCGCAGGACAACGAGACCCGCATCAAGTTCCGCAAGATGCTGCGCAACGGTGAGCTGGACGCGCGTGAGATCGAGCTCGACCTGGCGGCCAATGTCAGCATGGACATCATGACCCCGCCGGGCATGGAGGAAATGGGCCAGCAGCTGAAGTCGATGTTCGCCAACCTGGGTGGCGGCGCGAAGGCGCACAAGCGCACGCTGACCATCAAGGCTGCGCGCCCGCTGCTGATCGAGGAAGAAGCCGGCAAGCTGGTCAACGAAGACGATATCCGCACCGCGGCGATCGAGGCCTGCGAGCAGCACGGCATCGTCTTCATCGACGAGATCGACAAGGTTGCCAAGCGCGGCGACAACGTGGGCGGTGGCGATGTCTCCCGCGAAGGCGTGCAGCGCGACCTGCTGCCGCTGGTGGAAGGCTCGAACGTGTCCACCAAGTACGGCACGATCAAGACGGACCACATCCTGTTCATCGCGTCGGGCGCGTTCCACCTGGCCAAGCCCAGCGACCTGATTCCGGAGCTGCAGGGCCGTTTCCCGATCCGCGTGGAACTGGGTGCGCTGAGCAAGGGTGATTTCGTGCGTATCCTGACCGAGCCGAAGGCTGCGCTGACCAAGCAGTACGAAGCGTTGCTGGCCACCGAGGGCGTCAAGGTCAGTTTCACCGCCGATGCCATCGAGCGCCTGGCCGAGATCGCGTTCCAGGTGAACGAGCGCCAGGAAAACATCGGCGCGCGCCGCCTGCATACGGTGCTGGAGCGCCTGCTGGATTCGCTCAGCTACGAGGCACCGGACCGCGATGGCGAAACCCTGGCCATCGACAGCGCCTACGTCGATGCACACCTGGGTGAGCTGGTGCAGGACCCGGACCTGAGCCGCTACATCCTGTAACGCCCGATCCGGCCGGATCCCTCGCCACGGCGAGGGCCCTGACTCCATCCGCTGCAACAGAAAAGGCCGCCGCAGGGCGGCCTTTTGCGTTGGCGCTCAGCACGATTGCCGGGCGCGGTAGTCCTGCAGTACCTGGTCGATCACCGCGCTGGTGCGGGCAGCACTTACGCCGGTCGAGGGCGAACGGCCGCTGCCGCGCAACTCGTCCACCAGATGCGCGATCAACGGTTGCTGGATCGACGACGGGTTGGGAATGTCGAAGGTCTGCACACCGGCTTCGGTCTCCAGCATCACCGGTGCATCCTCGAAGGTGGCAAAGCGCAGCTGGCCGCGGTCGCCGGTGATCTCGACCTCATCCTGGCGGCGGAACGCGCAGAAGCTCCATTGCGCGATGCCATGCACGCCTGGCCCGATGCGGAAGCACATCGAGACGCTGTCCTCGGCGGCGTAAGCGCCGGCCAATGAACTGGCCAGGCCGCGCACATCGCTCAGCGGCCCCAGTAGATGATCGAGCAGGTCCAAGGTGTGCGAGCCCAGATCGACGAACAGCCCGCCGCCGGAGATCGCGGGATTGGTCCGCCAGAAGTCCGGCGATGCGGCATTCACCGAATGCGGCCGATGCAGGGTGGCGCGAACGCTGCGCGGTGTACCGATCGCGCCGCTGTCCAGCAGCTGCTTCACCTGCGCGAATCGGGGCAGGGCGCGGCGGTAGTAGGCGACGAACACGGGCACGCCACGGCGTGCACTGGCTTCCAGGATGCGCTCGCATTCGGCGAGGTCCAGGGCCATGGGTTTCTCGATATAGACCGGCTTGCCCGCCGCAATCGCCTGCAATGCGTACTGCATGTGCGTGGAGGGCGGTGTTGCAACGTACACAGCGTTCACGTCCGGATCGCCGATCAGCGCGTCGGCATCCGTGTACCAGCGTGGCACCGCGTGGCGCCGCGCATAGTCTTCGGCCAATGCGGCATTGCGGCGCATGACCGCCGCCACCCGTGAGCCGGGTGTGCTGGCCAGGGCGGGGCCGCTCTTCTTCTCGGTGACGCTGCCGCAGCCGATGAAGCCCCACACCACGTTGTCCAGGATCATGGGTCTGTCCTCACATTGGGGCTGCGGTGGCGGCAGCGACCCCGCTCATGCTTCGGGCAGCGGCTCGGGCACGGTGCCGGGAACGAACACGCCGTCCTTCACGTAGGCGGCCAGGGTCATGTCCAGTGCGAGCATGCCATCGCGCTTGAGGTCCATCAGTTCCGGTTCGACCATCGCACCGTGCAGTACGCCCAGCACGGTGGCATGCAGCATGCGTGCGGCGATCTTCGGGTCTGCACCCTCGCGCAGCTGGCCCAGGTCCTTTGCCCGGCGCAGGGCACGTTCCATCCGGTCCAGTCCATCGCGGAAACCGGCCTGCTGCAGTTCGGTCAGCACCCGGGTATCAGCCGACGCATCGCTGCGCAGCATGATCTCCATGGTCTTGCGCAGGCGCTCGTCCTCGGACAGTTCGATGAACGAGTGGATCATCACCGCGCGCAGGTCGTGCACCGGCGTGTCGCGCTGGTCGGTCGAGGTGCGCTCCAGCTCCTGCATGAAAGGCAGATGCACGCGCTCGACGATCGCGGCCAGCACCTCGCTCTTGTTCTTGAAGTGCCAGTAGACCGCACCGCGGGTATAGCCGGCGCGGGCACCGATCATCTCCAGCGTGGTACGGGCCACGCCGTGTTCATGGAAGCAGGCTTCGGCGGCGTCAAGGATGCCTTCCCGGGTTGCCTGGGTGTCCTCTTTGGTCTTGCGGGCCATGGATGGGTACGAGTGCGGGTGAAACGTGGCTGAATTGTACCGGTTTACAAACAAACAATCATGTATGTATATTTCGCTCCCATCATTCCCGTCGTGTGCGTGGCAGGCCGGTCAGGCTCCCACTCTCCGCTGGTGAGCGTTGCCTGCTGGCGCTTTCGGCCTGTATCAGCGCGATTTGAGATTCCTTCCCCTAAGAGCCTTTCCGTCATGTTGCTGAGCCGAATCCGACCCTTTGCGCTGTCGCTGGCGATCGCCGCGACCGTGGCTGCCTGCGGCGGCCAACCCCAGGCCCCCGAGCAGGGCCCGGGTGATGTCACTGTGGTCACGCTGAAGTCCGAGACCGTGGGCCTGACCCGCGAACTGCCGGGCCGTACCAACGCCTTCCTGGTCGCCGAAGTGCGGCCGCAGGTCAATGGCATCGTCGCCAAGCGCCTGTTCACCGAAGGTGGCATGGTCAAGGCCGGCGAGTCGCTGTACCAGATCGAGGACGCCAGCTACCGCGCCCAGGCCAACAGTGCCCGCGCCCAGCTGGCCCGCGCCGAGGCCACCGCCAACGCCGCCCGGCTGAGCGCCAAGCGCATCACCGAGCTGGCCAAGGTCGATGCGGTCAGCCAGCAGGACCTGGAAAATGCCGTGGCCGCGCAGAAGCAGGCCGAGGCGGATGTCGGTGCCGCGAAGGCATCGCTGGACGCAGCCAACGTCACCCTGGGCTACGCCCGCATCACCGCGCCGATCAGCGGCCGCATCGGCAAGTCCAGCGTCACCCAGGGTGCGCTGGTCAGCGCCGGCCAGGCCAATGCACTGGCGACCGTGCAGCAGCTGGATCCGATCTATGTCGACCTGACCCAGTCCTCCGCCGAACTGCTGCAGCTGCGCCGCGAACTGGCTGCCGGCCGCCTGCAGGATAACCAGGCGCTGCCGGTCAGCATCCTGATGGAAGACGGCAGCACCTTCGAGCACAAGGGCACGCTGGAGTTCTCCGAAGTCAGCGTCGATCCGGCCACCGGCAGCTTCGGCCTGCGCGTGAAGGTGGACAACCCGGACGGCCTGCTGATGCCGGGCATGTACGTGCGTGCGGTGATCGGCGGCGGCGTGCGCAGTGATGCCGTGCTGGTGCCGATGCAGGGCATCGCCCGCGATCCAAAGGGCGACACCACCGCGATGGTGGTCGGCAAGGACAACAAGGTCGAAGTACGCCCGGTCAAGGTCAGCCGCACGGTTGGCGACAAGTGGCTGGTCGAGGACGGCCTGAAGGCCGGTGACAAGGTCATCGTCGAAGGCCTGCAGAAGATCGGCCCCGGCATGCCGGTCAAGGCCACCGAGAAGGGCGCTGCTCCGGCCAAGCCGGCGGCAGCCGCCCAGCCTGCCGCCCCGGCCGGCGACGCGAAGTAAGCGGAGAACTCCATGGCACGCTTTTTCATCGATCGACCCATCTTTGCGTGGGTGATCGCCATCATCATCATGCTCGCCGGCGGCCTGGCCCTGTTCAAGCTGCCGGTCTCGATGTACCCCAACGTCGCACCGCCGGCGGTGGAAATCAGCGCCACCTACCCGGGTGCATCGGCCAAGGTGGTCGAGGACTCGGTGACGCAGATCATCGAGCAGAACATGAAGGGCCTTGATGGCCTGATCTACTTCTCCTCCAACAGCTCGTCCAACGGCCAGGCCACCATCACCCTGACCTTCGAGAGCGGCACCAACCCGGACATCGCCCAGGTGCAGGTGCAGAACAAGCTGCAGCTGGCCATGCCGCTGCTGCCGCAGGAAGTGCAGCGGCAGGGCATCAACGTGGCCAAGTCCAGCTCGGGCTTCCTGAACGTCATCGCGTTCGTGTCCGAGAACGGCAGCATGGACGCCAACGACATCGCCGACTACGTCGGTTCCAATGTCGTCGACCGCCTCAGCCGCGTGCCGGGCGTGGGCAACATCCAGGTATTCGGTGGCAAGTACGCCATGCGCATCTGGCTGGACCCGAACAAGCTGCATACCTATGGCCTGTCCGTCGCGGAAGTGACTGCGGCAATCAAGGCACAAAATGCCCAGGTGGCGATCGGCCAGCTCGGCGGTGCGCCGTCGGTGAAGGGCCAGCAGCTCAACGCCACCATCAACGCGCAGTCACGCCTGCAGACCCCGGAACAGTTCCGCAACATCATCGTGCGCGGCGCGCAGGACGGTGCCGAGCTGCGCCTGGGTGATGTCGCCCGCGTCGAACTGGGTGCCGAGTCCTACGACTTCGTCACCCGCTACAACGGCCAGCCGGCCAGCGGCCTGGCGGTCACCCTGGCGACCGGCGCCAATGCGCTGGATACCGCTGCCGGCGTGGATGCTGCGCTGGACGACATGAAGAGCTTCTTCCCGGCCGGATTGAAGGCCGAGATCCCGTACGACACCACCCCCTTCGTGCGCGTGTCGATCAAGGGCGTGGTGCAGACCCTGCTCGAAGCGATCGTGCTGGTGTTCGTGGTGATGTACCTGTTCCTGCAGAACTTCCGCGCCACCCTGATCCCGACCATCGCCGTGCCGGTGGTGCTGCTGGGTACCTTCGGCGTGCTGGCGATGCTGGGCTTCTCGGTGAACATGCTGACCATGTTCGCGATGGTGCTGGCGATCGGCCTGCTGGTGGACGATGCCATCGTGGTGGTGGAGAACGTCGAGCGCATCATGTCCGAGGAAGGACTGTCGCCGCTTGAAGCGACCCGCAAGTCGATGGGCCAGATCACCGGTGCGCTGGTGGGTATCGGCCTGGTGCTGTCGGCGGTGTTCGTGCCGATGGCCTTCATGAGCGGATCCACCGGCGTGATCTACCGGCAGTTCTCGGCCACGATTGTCTCTGCAATGGCGTTGTCGGTACTGGTGGCGATCGTGCTGACGCCGGCACTGTGCGCGACCATGCTCAAGCCGTTGAAGAAGGGCGAGCATCATGTTGCCCACCGCGGCCTGGCCGGTCGCTTCTTCAACGGTTTCAACCGCGGCTTCGACCGCACCAGCGAAAGTTACCAGCGTGGTGTGCGCGGCATCATCCATCGTCCGTGGCGCTTCATGGGCATCGTGGCGGCACTGTTCGTGCTGATGGGCGTGCTGTTCGTGCGCCTGCCCAGCTCGTTCCTGCCCAACGAAGACCAGGGCGTGCTGATGGCGCTGGTGCAGGCCCCGGTCGGCGCCACCCAGGAGCGCACGCTGGAATCGATCGCGGCACTGGAAAACCACTTCCTGCAGAACGAGAAGGATGCGGTGGATTCGGTGTTCTCCGTGCAGGGCTTCAGCTTCGCCGGCATGGGCCAGAACGCCGGCATGGCGTTCGTCAAGCTGAAGGACTGGAGCGAGCGTGACGCCAACAATGGCGTGATGCCGATCACCGGTCGTGCGATGGCAGCCCTGGGCCAGATCAAGGATGCCTTCATCTTCGCCTTCCCGCCGCCGGCCATTCCAGAGCTGGGTACCGCTTCGGGTTACACCTTCTTCCTGAAGGACAACAGCGGCCAGGGCCACGAGGCACTGGTGGCCGCACGCAACCAGCTGCTGGGCCTCGCTGCGGGCAGCAAGAAGCTGGCCAACGTGCGCCCGAACGGCCAGGAGGACACACCGCAGTTCCGTATCGACATCGATGCGGCCAAGGCGACCTCGCTGGGGTTGTCGATCGACCAGATCAACGGCACGCTGGCCGCTGCGTGGGGCAGCTCGTACATCGACGACTTCGTCGATCGTGGCCGCGTCAAGCGCGTGTTCGTGCAGGCCGACCAGCCGTTCCGCATGGTCCCGGAGGACTTCGACCTCTGGTCCGTGAAGAACGACAAGGGCGAGATGGTGCCGTTCAGCGCGTTCGCCACCAAGCACTGGGATTACGGTTCGCCGCGCCTGGAGCGCTACAACGGTGTGTCGGCGATGGAGATCCAGGGCGAACCGGCCCCGGGTGTTGCCTCCGGCGATGCCATGGCCGAGATCGAGCAACTGGCCAAGCAGCTGCCCGCGGGCTTCGGCATCGAGTGGACGGCGATGTCCTACCAGGAACGCCAGGCGGGCTCGCAGACGCCGTTGCTGTACACGCTGTCGCTGATGATCGTGTTCCTGTGCCTGGCCGCGATGTACGAAAGCTGGAGCGTGCCGACGGCGGTGCTGCTGGCGGCCCCGCTGGGTATCCTCGGCGCAGTGCTGGCCAATACCTTCAAGGGCCTGGAGCGCGACATCTATTTCCAGGTGGCGATGCTGACCACGGTAGGCCTGACCAGCAAGAACGCGATCCTGATCGTCGAGTTCGCCAAGGAAAACCTGGAGAAGGGCGCGGGCCTGATCGAGGCGATCATGCATGCGGTGCGCGACCGCCTGCGCCCGATCGTGATGACCTCGCTGGCCTTCGGCATGGGCGTGGTACCGCTGGCGATCTCCACCGGTGCCGGCTCCGGCGCCAAGCAGGCGATCGGCACCGGCGTGCTCGGCGGCATGATCGTCGGCACCGTGCTCGGCGTGTTCTTCGTGCCGCTGTTCTTCGTGGTGGTGCAGCGCGTGTTCAAGCGCAAATCCGCGACGTGATCGAAACGGTAGTGCCGGCCGCCGGCCGGCACTGCCTCCTGCCATCCGGCAGTACCGATGGAAGTCATTCCCATGAAAAGTGCATCCCTGTTCCTTTCCATTGCCGCCGCGCTCGCGCTGGCCGGCTGCTCCACTCTGGTGCCGAAGAACACCGCCGTCGCTCCGGCAATTCCGGCGCAGTGGCCGGCCGAGGCTGTACAGGGCCAGGCGGCCGATGTCGCCGCCGTAGGCTGGCGCGACTTCTTCACCGATGCGCGCCTGCAGCAGGTGATCGAGCAGTCGCTGCAGAACAACCGCGACCTGCGCGTGGCCGTGCTCAACGTTGAACGCGCGCGCGGCCAGTACCGCGTACAGCGCGCCGACCGCGTGCCCGGTGTGGCCGTCACCGGCCAGATGCAGCGCCAAGGCACCGAGGCCGGCGTCACCGAGCAGTTCACCGCCGGTGTCGGAGTGGCCGAGTTCGAGCTGGACCTGTTCGGCCGCGTGCGCAACCTCAGCGAAGCGGCACTGCAGCAGTACTTTGCCGTAGCTGCCAATCGTCGCAACGCGCAGCTGAGCCTGGTGGCCGAGACAGCGACGGCGTGGCTGACCTACGGTGCCGATGCCCAGCGTCTGAAGATCGCCGATGCCACGCTGAAGACCTACGAGGATTCGTTGCGCCTGGCCGAGGCCCGCCACGAGCGTGGTGGTAGCTCGGCGCTGGAGCTGACCCAGACCCGCACGCTGGTGGAAACCGCGCGTACCGACGCCGCGCGCCTGCGTGGCCAGCTGGCCCAGGACCGCAACGCGCTGGCGCTGCTGGCCGGTGGCCAGTTGGATCCGGCGCTGCTGCCGGACGGCATCGAACCGCAGTTGCTGGCACTGGCGCCTCCGCCGGCCGGCCTGCCCAGCGATGTGCTGCTGCAGCGCCCGGACATCATGGCCGCCGAACACCAGCTGCTGGCCGCCAATGCCAACATCGGCGCGGCACGTGCCGCGTTCTTCCCGAGCATCTCGCTGACCGGCAGCATTGGCAGTGGCTCCAGCGAATTGTCCAGCCTGTTCGACAGCGGCACCCGCGTATGGAGTTTCCTGCCGAAGATCACCCTGCCGATCTTCCAGGGCGGCAAGCTGCGCGCCAACCTGGCCGTCGCCAACGCTGATCGTGATATCGCACTGGCGCAGTACGAGAAGTCGATCCAGGTGGGCTTCCGCGAAACCGCCGATGCGCTGGCGTTGAATGTCAGCCTGGATGAACAGGTGAGTTCACAGCAGCGCCTGGTGGAAGCGGCCGAACAGGCCAACCGCCTGTCGCAGGCACGTTACGACGCCGGCCTGGACAGCTTCGTGAGCCTGCTGGACGCACGACGTACTGCCTACAACGCGCAGCAGACCCAGTTGCAGGCGCAGTTGGCCCAGCAGGCCAACCGCATCACCCTGTACAAGGTGCTGGGCGGTGGCTGGCACGAGCGCGGATGAAAGAAAGCCGGCCGGCGGCCGGCTCTACCTGGATGATCGATGGTAGTGCCGGCCGCTGGCCGGCATTGTCATTCCGGGGCCTGCTACACCGCTTCATCGTCGCGCCGCGCCGCATGGCAGGCACGGACGCGCGCCAGCGCATCGCCTGCTTCGCGGGCCATCTGCTCGTACTCGGCACGGATCTCTTCCAGGCGCGCTTCGTCCAGTTCTTCCAGATCCAGCAGTTCGTTGTTGGCTTCGGCCGTCGCCCGGATCAGCTCGTCCAGCTTGATCTGCATCGCGGCGGTGTCCGCGTTCTGCGTGTGCTGGATCAGGAACACCATCAGGAAGGTGATGATGGTGGTGCCGGTATTGATCACCAGCTGCCAGGTGTCGTTGAAACCGAACACCGGGCCGGTGATGCCCCAGATCACCACGATCGCTACTGCAGCCAGGAAGGTCCACGGTGAGCCGGTGGCTGTCGCGGCCTTCTTGGCGATCGTATTGAACAGGTTGCGTGCTTTCATCGTCGTCGTGTGCCCACTCAGGTGACGAGGATGATCGGCAGTGACCCGTGCAGGTGCCGTGCAGCGCCGGTCAGGCGCGCATGCGCTGCAGTCGTGGCGCCTGCAGGCTGCGCACCGGGCTGCTCTGGTAGACGTGCTGCCAGCAACGGTCGACGAACTCACGGGCCTGGGCTTCGCTCAGCCGCGGCATGATCTGCAGGGCGTACTGGGTCTGGAACATCTCGTCACGTTCGGCCTCGCTGGCGCGCGGCTGGGTGATCAGCGAATCGCAGGCGAACTTGATCCACGGCACGTACGAGCCGAACGAGTTGTGCGGCAGTGCGCCTTCGGCATGCTGGCGGCGCCAGTGGTCAAGCTCGGCGTCTACGTTGATGACCGGAGGAATGGTGGGGACTTCAGCGTGCATGACAATCCAGTTCGGTTGAGTGGAAAGGGAGTGGGGGTTCATCGGAGTGTGGCGTATGTGGCGGTGCATGCCGCGTCAGCGGGATGTGGAGCCGGCGTGGCGATTGCCGATCAATTGCGCATGCTCGACCGCACCGAGGTCCTCGGCCATGTCGGCCATCGCATTGCACAGGCGCTCCTGGTCGAGCGGGTGGCGGCGGACCAGCTCCAGTTGCATGTGCTGATAGGCAGTCCAGAACAGCGCGCCGCGCCGGTGCAGTGCATATTGCTGCTGCAGGCGCTCGCGGATGGCATCGAGGATCGGGTCGGGCGGGGGACGTACGGCGTGCGCGCACATGGCTGGCTCCGCCGGGGAAAGGGACCCCGGTAACCCCACCCTAGGCGCCTCGGCCGGGTGGGGTGTTACCGCAGTGTATGCACGCAGCGCAGCTGACTGTGCACGGGTTCACGGCATCGGCCGCAAACGCTGCGGGCACTAGAACGTGCCCGCGCTGAAGCGTTCATTAAACGGGTTCAACGACACGTTGCACGGTGCTTATTCACCGATGTCTTCATTCCAGATCTCCGGATGCTGCGCAATGAAGCCACCCAACAGGTCAACGCATTCCTGGCTGTCGAGGTCGATCACGTTGACACCGTTCTCGCGCAGCCAGTCGATGCCGCCCTGGAACGTGCGCGATTCGCCCACCACCACGGTGCCGATGTTGAACTGGCGCACCAGACCCGAGCAGTACCAGCACGGCGCCAGGGTGGTGACCATGATGGTGTCCTGGTAGCGGCGCTGGCGGCCGGCCTTGCGGAAGGCGTCGGTTTCGCCGTGCACCGATGGGTCGCCTTCCTGCACGCGGCGGTTGTGGCCGCAGCCGAGCAGGCGGCCGTCGTTGTGGTACAGCGCCGCGCCGATCGGCACGCCGCCCTCGGCCAGGCCCTGGCGGGCTTCGGCGATGGCGGTCTGCAGCAGGGCCTGGTAGTCGGGCGTGGTGATCATGCGGGGGCTCCGGTCAGTCGTGGCCCGCCATCATACGGGCAGGGGGTGCCGCTGGCCCCCGGCGGTGCGATAATCGGGGCCATGAGCGAATCCCCCTACAAAGCCGGTACCACCCATTTCGGGTTCCGCGACGTCGCCGCCAAGGACAAGCAGAAGCTGGTCGGCCAGGTGTTCACCTCGGTCGCGCGCAACTACGACCTGATGAACGACCTGATGAGCCTGGGCGTGCACCGGGCGTGGAAGCGCTACTACGTCGCGACCGCGCAGGTGAAGCCGGGCGACCGCGTGCTCGATCTGGCCGGCGGCACCGGCGACATCGCCGCCCTGCTGAAGGAACGCGTCGGCGCCGAGGGCTCGGTGGTGCTGGGCGACATCAACGCCGGCATGCTGTCGGTCGGTCGGGACCGCCTGACCAACCGCGGCCTGGTGCTTGGCCTGGACTACGTGCAGTGCAACGCCGAAGCCCTGCCGTTCCCGGACAACAGCTTCGACCTGGTCACCATTGCCTTCGGCCTGCGCAACGTGACCGACAAGGACGCCGGCCTGCGCGAGATGTACCGCGTGCTGAAGGTGGGCGGCCAGGCCCGCGTGCTGGAGTTCTCCGAAGTCACTGCCGACTGGTTCAAGCCGATCTACGACTTCCACTCGTTCAAGATCCTGCCCAGGCTGGGCAAGTTGTTCGCCAACGATTCGGACAGCTACCAGTACCTGGCCGAGAGCATCCGCAAGCATCCGCCGCAGGACGAACTGAAGGCGATGATGGGGCAGGCCGGCTTCGAGCGCTGCCACTACAAGAACCTGACCGGCGGCATCGTCTCGATCCACTCCGGCTACAAGCTGTAAGCCCGGTGTTCCGGTAGTGCCGGCCGCTGGCCGGCACCTGCGCGGGCAACCACCGGGCGACGGGGTTGCCGGCCAGCGGCAAGCACTACCGGCGCTGTGCCTGCCATTACCCCGCACCGCGCAACGCCTGCCGGGCCCGAGGGAGGTACCATTGGGGTTTGATCCCCGTAACGGTCCCGATTCATGCGTAATCCGCTGATGCTCCTTCCGCTGGCCGTGGCCCTGGCCGCCGGCTGCTCCCAGGAGGCGGCCGCGCCCGCCGCCGCCCCGACTGCCGCAAAGGCCCCTGCCGCCCCCGTGAACGCCGAGAACCGCAGCCACGACGAGAGCTCGTACGCCGAGCCGGACAAGGTCGTCATCAAGGACATCGCGCTGGATCTGAAGCTGGACTTCGACCAGAAGCAGATCGGCGGTACCGCCACCTACACCCTGGAATGGAAACAGAAGGACGCCAGGCAGCTGGTGCTCGACACCCGCGAGCTGACCGTGTCCAAGGTCGAGGCCGTTGCCGCCGACGGCGCGCGCAGCCCGCTGAAGTTCGAACTGGCCCCGGCCGACAAGGTGTTCGGCAGCAAGCTGACCATCGAGGCTGCGGAACAGCCGGCCAAGGTGGAAGTGACCTACCACACCGCACCGACCGCCTCGGGCCTGCAGTGGCTGGCGCCGTCGATGACCGAGGGCAAGAAGCTGCCCTTCATGTTCAGCCAGTCGCAGGCCATCCATGCCCGTTCCTGGGTGCCGCTGCAGGACACCCCGAGCGTGCGCTTCACCTACAGCGCGCACGTGGTCTCGCGCCCGGACGTGATGGTGCTGATGAGCGCCGACAACGATCCGAAGGCCGCGCGTGATGGTGACTACACCTTCAAGATGCCGCAGCCGATTCCGTCCTATCTGCTGGCCATCGCCGCTGGCGACCTGGTGTTCGAGCCGATCTCCGGCCGCTCCGGCGTCTGGGCCGAGCCGACCATGGTCAACAAGGCCGCCAAGGAATTCGAGGACACCGAGAAGATGATCGGTGCCGCCGAGAAGCTGTACGGCGAATACCGCTGGGGCCGCTACGACATGCTGGTGCTGCCGCCGTCGTTCCCGTTCGGTGGCATGGAGAACCCGCGCCTGACCTTCGCCACCCCGACCGTGATCGTCGGCGACAAGTCGCTGGTCTCGCTGGTCGCCCACGAACTGGCGCACAGCTGGTCGGGCAACCTGGTGACCAACGCCAGCTGGAAGGACATCTGGCTCAATGAAGGCTTCACCACCTACGTCCAGGGCCGCATCACCGAAGCCCTGTACGGCAAGGAAATGGCCGAGATGGAGAAGCAGATCGACCAGACCGACCTGCTGGCCGAAGTGAAGGACATGAGCCCGGCCGACCAGGCGCTGGCGCTGCCGCCGCTGAACGAGCGTGATCCCGACGAAGCCCTCAGCCAGGTGGCCTACGTCAAGGGTGCGTGGTTCCTGGAATTCCTGGAGCAGCGCTTCGGCCGCGAGACCTTCGATCCGTTCCTGCGTGGCTGGTTCGATGACCATGCTTTCCAGAGCGCGAACACCGACCAGTTCGTCGACTACATGAAGAAGAACCTGCTGCCGAAGAATCCGTCGGCAGTGACCGAGGCCGAACTGAAGGCATGGCTGGACGAGCCGGGCATTCCGGCGTTCGCGGCCAAGGCGCAGTCGCGCAACTTCAGCAGCGTCGATACCGCGCGCATCGCCTTCGCCAGCGCCGGCACCGTGCCGAGCAGCCAGGTCATCGCCGACTGGAGCACGCAGGAATGGGTGCGCTTCATCGATGGCTTGGGCGCGACCCAGCCGCTGGACAAGCTGGCCACGCTGGACAAGGCCTTCCACTTCACCGGCACCCCGAATGGCGAGATCGCCATGCGCTGGTACCCGCTGGCGATCCGCAGCGGCTACGAGCAGGCCAATGAAGGCGCGGCGGCATTCATCGAGCGCGTCGGCCGTCGCAAGCTGATCCTGCCGATCTACGCCGAACTGGTGAAGACCCCGAAGGGGCTGGAGCTGGCCAAGCAGGCCTTCGAAAAGGCCAAGCCGGGCTACCACCCGATCACCACCGCCTCGGTCCAGGACATGCTGGCCAAGGCTGAAGCCAAGTAAGCGGTAGTGCCGGCCGCTGGCCGGCAACCGGTCACTGCTTCACCACCAACGGCGGGGAAACCCGCCGTTGGTGTATCCGCTTTTCGCTGCCGATAGAATCGGGATGCACTCGCAAAGGACCTCCGCCATGAAACGACTGATCCTGCTCACCGCCTGCACCCTGGCGCTGGCCGCCTGCAGCAACCCCGAGGAAGAACGCAAGGCGCAGGAAGCCGCCGCAGCCGCCGTGCAGGCGCAGAAGGAGGCCAAGGCCGAAGACGTGGCCAAGCAGTACGACATGGCCGTGGCCGCGCAGGACTGGGAGCGCGCGCGCCTGCACGGCGCCTCGCTGCTGGACCAGTACAAGGACACCGCCGCCGCCGAGCGCATCGCTGCAGGCTTCGACGAGGTCAAGGCCAAGGGCGATGCCGCGCGCGACCTGCGCCGCATGCAGGCGCTGTGGCAGTACAACCAGATCCCGGTGGGCAACAAGGGCAACCAGGTTTCGGCGCAGATCTACAGCAAGGAACGGGTGGACGTGGATGGCAGCGGCGCGAAGACGGTGCAGCTGGTGTTCCGCGATCATCCGGAGTGGAAGCGGCATGCCTACCTGGTGCTGCAGGCCGGCGATTTCCGTTGCCCGCAGTGCACGGTGAAAGTGACCGTGGACGACGGCAAGCCGGTGTCGATGGCCGCGTGGCGCCCGAAGACCGATGAAGCCATCGCCCTGTTCATCACCGACCAGAAGGCGCTGTGGAAGCTGGCGCGCAAGGGCAGGTCGATCAGCATCGAGTTCCCGGTCAAGGCCGGCGGCACCCGCACGGCGGTGTTCGAGACCGGCGGTGTCGACGCCAGCCGCATGCCGCAGTGGTGGCAGTGATGGTCGCGACGGGCAGCGCGGTGCACGCGTTGTCCGCGATCCGGCACTGGGTGTTCGACATGGATGGCACGCTGACCGTCGCCGTGCATGATTTCGCCGCGATCCGCCGCGCGCTGGAGATCGCGGCCGAGGAAGACATCCTTGATCATATTGCGGCGTTGCCGGACGCACCGGGGCAGGCCAAGCGCGAGTGGCTGCTGGATCATGAGCGCGCGCTGGCCGAGGACGCACTGCCTGCACCGGGTGCGGTGAAGCTGCTGCGCGCGTTGTCGGCGGCAGGCTGCCGGCTCGGCATCCTGACCCGCAATGATCATGCGCTGGCGAAGCTGACGTTGGACGCGATCGGGGTCGGGGCGTTGTTCGACGATGCCGACATCATTGGTCGCGATGAAGCGGTGCCCAAGCCCTCGCCGGAGGGCCTGCAGCAGCATCTGCGGCGATGGGGCATCGGGCCTGCGCAGGCGGTGATGGTGGGTGACCACGCCTACGACCTGGAGTGCGGCCGCGCCGCGGGCGCCCATACCGTACTGGTCAACCTGCCGGAAAACCCGTGGCCGGGCCGCGCCGACTGGCATTTCGCCGATTGCCGCGCGCTGTTGGCTGCCTGGCAGGCCGCATGACCGGCGCGCGCAAGCCGAGCATGGGCTCGGCTCTACAGAGAGCAGGCAACGTGTCGGTCGGAAGTTCCGGTAGTGCCGGCCGCTGGCCGGCAGTGTCGACCAAGGTCGACACCTACCCACAGCATTCCCAGCGGCGCATCGGGTGGAAAGCCCCCTTGTTGTTCAAGGGGGCGCGCCGAAGGCGCGGGGATAAGGTGGAATGCGCGGGCAGTTCGGTTTACGCGCCCAGCGCGTAACCGAACTGCTGCTTGAACTGCTCGTTGAACTCGTCGAAGGTGAAGCGCTGGTTCTGCGTGCCCGGATGCTCGACCTTCAGCGCGCCCATCAGGTTGCCCATGCGGCCGATGGTCAGCCAGTCGTAGCCTTTCTGGATGCCGTAGATCAGGCCGGCGCGGAAGGCGTCGCCACAGCCGGTCGGGTCGACCACGCGGCGCTCGTGCGCCGGCGGGATGTCATAGCTCTTTTCCGGGGTGTGGATGACCGCGCCTTTCGGGCCACGGGTGGTGATGTAGGCCTTGACCCG
Organism: Stenotrophomonas sp. BR163; assembly: GCF_047520985.2. NCBI lineage: Bacteria > Pseudomonadati > Pseudomonadota > Gammaproteobacteria > Lysobacterales > Lysobacteraceae > Stenotrophomonas > Stenotrophomonas sp. BR163. The sequence continues at coordinate 86,180 of NZ_JAXBRE020000014.1, read as the reverse complement.
GCTGACGATCTCCTTTTCGTCCCAGCCGGTGCGCTCCTGCAGCAGGTTCGACTCGTAGTCGTTGACCACCACGTAGTCGGCCTGCTCGATGAAGGCGCGCAGTTCCGGGCCGTTGAACAGCGGCATGGCCTGGCCCGGGTCGAAGATGAACGGGATGCCGTCTTCGTGGAATTCCTGCGCGTTCTGGATCATGCCTTCGCGGCCGTCCGGGCCGACCAGGCCCAGGGTCACGCCCGGCACCCCACGCACGTGGTTCTCGTAGGAACGCATCATCGCGCCCGGGTGGAAGGCGGTGATCTGGTTGTTGTCGTGGTCGGTGGTGATGAACGCCTGCGGGGTGAACAGCTCATCGATCACGCGCACGCGCGACAGGTCGATGCCCAGGCCTTCGAAGTATTCGCGGTACGGGCCGAAGTCCGAACCCACGGTGCCCATCGGGATCGGCTGGCCGCCCAGCAGGTGCAGGTTGTAGGCGATGTTGCCTGCGCAGCCGCCGAACTCGCGGCGCATGCGCGGCACCAGGAAGGACACGTTCAGGATGTGCACCTTGTCCGGCAGGATGTGATTCTTGAACTGGTCCGGGAACACCATGATGGTGTCGAAGGCAAGAGAACCACAGATCAGAGCGGACATCGATGTAAGCCTATGCGGTGAATTTTGGGGTGGGCCGGCCCGGTTCATCGGGCAAGCAAACGGCGCCCTTGGGCGCCCGACGGCGCAAAGGTTACCCGCTGGTGCCGCTCAGGGCCAGAACCGGGTGAGACCCGATCAGGCCGAAAGCCTGTGAAGACGCGGGTTCAGCTAGTTTTTTCCTTGCTCGGCGGCAGGCGGGTTGCTAGGCTTGTCGGCCTCGATTTCTGCCCATTTTTTCGCCATCCCGCGGCGGGCACGACACCCCTCAGGACTCCTTCCTCAGATGTTCAAGAAACTCCGTGGCATGTTCTCCAACGACCTGTCCATCGACCTGGGCACGGCCAACACCCTCATCTACGTGCGCGGGCAGGGGATCGTGCTGAACGAGCCGTCGGTCGTGGCCGTGCGCCAGGACCGTGCCATCGGTGGCACCCGCTCGGTGGCAGCCGTCGGCGCCGAAGCCAAGCAGATGCTGGGCCGTACCCCGGGCCACATCACCACCATCCGCCCGATGAAGGATGGCGTCATCGCCGACTTCACCTATACCGAGGCGATGCTCAAGCACTTCATCAAGAAGGTGCACAAGTCGCGCGTGCTGCGCCCGAGCCCGCGCGTGCTGGTCTGCGTGCCGGCCGGCTCGACCCAGGTCGAGCGCCGCGCGATCAAGGAATCGGCCGAGGAAGCCGGTGCCCGTGACGTGTTCCTGATCGAAGAACCGATGGCCGCCGCGATCGGCGCCGGCATGCCGGTCACCGAAGCCCGTGGCTCGATGGTCATCGACATCGGCGGCGGCACCACCGAAGTGGCGGTGATCTCGCTCAACGGCATCGTCTATTCGGCCTCGGTCCGCATCGGCGGCGACCGCTTCGACGAGTCCATCACCAACTACGTGCGCCGCAACCACGGCATGCTGATCGGTGAAGCCACCGCCGAGCGCATCAAGGTCGAGCTGGGCTGCGCCTACCCGCAGGCGGAAGTGATCGAGATGGAAATCTCCGGCCGCAACCTCGCCGAGGGCGTGCCGAAGATGATCAAGATCAGCTCCAACGAGGTGCTCGAGGCCTTGCACGAGCCGCTGTCGGGCATCGTCAGCGCGGTCAAGCTGGCGCTGGAGCAGACCCCGCCGGAATTGTGCGCCGACGTCGCCGAGCGCGGCATCGTGCTGACCGGTGGTGGCGCCCTGCTGCGCGACCTGGACCGCCTGATCTCCGAGGAGACCGGCCTGCACGTGCAGGTGGCCGACGATCCGCTGACCTGCGTGGCCCGCGGTGGCGGTCGTGCGCTGGAGCTGGTGGACATGCACGGCAACGAGTTCTTTGCGCCGGAATAAGCCGTCCCGGCCGTTCCTGCCCGCCGCGCCCTTCCGGGGTGCGGCCCGCCGTGATGGCGGGCCGGCACCGGCGGGGCGCCCGCGTGTTTCCCTTCCGCCTTCTGCCAGTTGAATCGTTGCCGTGCCGCCCTACGCCGGTCCTCCCGTCGCCTCCCGATCCGGTGATGCCGCCAGCCCCCTGCGGTTGCTGGCCTATCTCGCGTTGGCCATCACCCTGATCGTGCTTGATGACCAGGCCGGCTGGTTGGCACGCCTGCGCGAGCAGGCCAACAGCCTGGTACAGCCGGTGTGGGCACTGGCTGGCCTGCCCGGCAAGCTCGGCAACCAGGTCAAGGACTCCGCCGCCAGCCATACCCAGCTGGTCGCCGAAAACCGTGAACTGCGCAACCAGCTGCTGCTGGCCAACGCGCGCCTGACTCGCCTGCAGACCGCCGCGCTGGACAACGCCCAGCTGCGCGAACTGCTGAACGTGGCCGAGCGCAGTGGCCTGGACGTGCAGCTGGCGCCGATCCTGGACATCGACCTGGACCCGGTGAAGCAGCGCCTGGTGCTCGACGCAGGCAGCCGCGAGGGCGTGCACGTCGGCCAGGCGGTGATCGACGCCGGCGGCCTGATGGGGCAGGTGATCAGCGTCACCGGTGGCACCTCCACCGTGCTGCTGCTGACCGATCCCGACCACGCGGTGCCGGTCACCGTGGCCCGCAACGGCGTGCGCCTGATCGTCTATGGCCGCGGCGACACGCTGGAACTGCGCGACATCCCGCTCAGCGCCGGGGTGGAAGTGGGCGATGAGATCGTCACCTCCGGTCTTGGCGGGCGTTTCCCGGCCGGCTTCCCGGTCGGCACCATCACCGGCCTGCGCCCGGACGACACCCATGCGTTTCTGGTCGGCGAACTGAAGCCGGCGGCACAGCTCGACCGCGGCCGCGACGTGCTGCTGCTGCGCCCGGGCGCGGCGATCCGCATTCCGCCGGAGCTGCGCCTGCAGCTGGAAGAAACCGCCCCGGGTGGCCCGGCCACCGGCGCCACCGTGCCCGTGGGAACCGCGCCAGCGGCATCGACGCCAGCTCCGGTCAGCGCCCCGGTAGTGCCGGCCGCTGGCCGGCAACCGACCACGCCGGAGGCGCAGCGATGAGCCGCCTGCGCGACAACCCGTGGGTGCTGCCGGCCAGCCTGGTGGTGGCGCTGCTGCTGGGCCTGCTGCCGCTGCCGGCGCTGCTGCAGCCGCTGCGCCCATACTGGCTGGCGCTGGTGCTGGCGTACTGGGTGATCGAAGCTCCCGAGCGCGTCGGCCTGGGCATCGCCTTCGCCAGCGGCGTGGTGGCCGACCTGCTGTACGGCGGCGTGCTGGGCGAACAGGCACTGCGGCTGGTGATGCTGGCCTTCATCCTGCAGCGCTTCCGTGCCCGCATCCGCTTCTTCCCGATGTCCCAGCAGATGCTGGCCATCGGCGGCCTGCTGTTCAACGATCGCATCGTCAGCGCGCTGGTCCACATCGTGGTGGATGAGCCAACGCTGCCCTGGTCGTACTGGTGGGCGCCTCTGCTGGGCATGGGCCTGTGGCCGCTGGTGTTCGTGCTGCTGGACGCGGTGCGCTTCGGCAAGCGCGGGCGCTGAGCCATGATCCCGCGCCGCCAGGTCAAGAACCCGCACGCCGAAGCCGAACAGTTCCGCCGCCGCGCGGCGCTGGGTTTCCTGGGCGTGCTGGTCTGCCTTCTGGGCCTGGGCGGCTGGTACTTCAAGCTGCAGGTGCTGGACCACGACGTCTACGCCACGCGCTCGGAGGCCAACCGCATCAAGCCGCGACCGGTGGTGCCGGGGCGCGGCATGATCTACGACCGCAACGGTCGCCTGCTGGCCGAAAACGTGCCGGCCTTCCGCCTGGACGTGACCCCGGACAAGGTCAAGGACATGGATGCCACCCTGGAAGGGCTGGCGAAGATCATCAACATCAGCCCGGAAGAGCTGGAAGCATTCAACAGGTCGCGCAAGGCGCGCCGCAAGTTCCTGCCGGTCACGCTGAAGCTGCGCATGAGCGATGAGGAGATGGCGCGCTTCGCCGTCGACCGCTGGCGCTTCCCCGGTGTCGAGCTCGAACCCTACCTGACCCGGCGCTACCCGTACGGCGATCTGTTCGCGCACATCATCGGCTACGTCGGCCGCGTTGATGACAAGGATCTGGAGATCCTCGGCGAAGGCAATGCCGCGCTGACCCACATCGGCAAATCCGGCCTGGAGCGCTATTACGAGCAGCAGCTGCGCGGCAAGGTCGGCTACGAGCAGGTCGAGACCAACGTGCAGGGTCGCGCGATCCGCACCATCGGCCGCGTCGCCGCGCAGTCCGGCGCCGACCTGCGGCTGTCGATCGACGCCGACCTGCAGCGCGCGATGGTGGCCGCGTTCGGCGACCAGGAAGGTTCGGCGGTGGCGATGGATCCGCGCACTGGCGAAGTGCTGGCGATGGTCAGCCTGCCGTCCTACGACCCCAACCTGTTCGTCAACGGCATTTCCCATGCCGACTTCAAGGCCTTGAACGAAAACCCGTCGCGGCCACAGTTCAATCGCCTGGTACTCGGTGGCGTCGCTCCCGGTTCCACGCTGAAGCCGCTGATCGGCCTGGCGGGACTGGACTCCGGCGTGCGCCGCCCGGAAGACAAGGTGCTGTCCACCGGCATGTTCTACCTGCCGGGCACCTCGCGCGGCTGGGGTGACGCCCACCGTGGCGGCCATGGCTGGACGGATCTGCGCAAGTCCATCGCCGAATCGGTCAACACCTATTACTACAAGCTGGCGCTGGACCTGGGCATCGAGCGCTTCGACTATTACATGGAGTACTACGGCTTCGGCCAGCCGACCGGCATCGACCTCACCGGCGAGATCGGCGGCATCCTGCCTTCGCCGGCCTACAAACGGAAGACCCGCAAGGAAGCCTGGTATCCCGGCGACACGGTCAACATCAGCATCGGCCAGGGTGACTGGAAGGTCACCCCGCTGCAGCTGGCGCGCGGCGTCAGCGGCCTGGCCGACGGCCAGCTGCGCACCCCGCACCTGGTGATCCAGCAGCGCGACGGCTTCGACAGCGACTGGACGGCAATGCCGGCCGGCGAAAGCAAGCCGGTCAGCCCCAACCCCAACAACGTGCAGGCCGTGCGTGAGGGCATGATGGCGACCATGCGGCCCGGCGGCAGCGGCTGGCGCGTCGCGGTCGGTGCGCCGTACGTGATGGCCGGCAAGACCGGTACCGCACAGGTCATCAGCCGCAAGGGCACTGCTGCAGTGAACCCGAAGAGCCTGCCGATGCACCTGCGCCACCGCGCGCTGTTCGTTGGCTTCGCGCCGGTCGAAAACCCGGTCATCGCGATTGCGGTGGCAGTGGAAGGTGGTGGCTATGGTGGTTCGGCCGCGGCGCCGATCGCGCGCAAGGTGTTCGACGCTTACCTGTTGGGCAAGATGCCCGAAGGCATGCAGCCGCTGGACAGCGAGCGCGGCACCACCGCCATCGGCGCCACCGCGTTCGACAACGAAGACGCGGGCGCACGTCAGGCCGGTGACCTCGCCGCTGCACAGGTGGGAGAGCATCCGGTGCTGATCGGTGCACCCGCACCGGAGCCGGCGCCTGCGCCGCAGCCGGGTGCGCCGACCGCCGCGCTGCCCGCCACGCCCCGCCCGACCCCTGCGGAGCCTGCACGATGAGAGTGTTCCTGCGCTGGGCCGGCGACATGCTGCGCCGCTTTTTCAGCACGCTGGACTGGGTGCTGTGCCTGGCCCTGGGCGCGCTGATGGTGATTGGCCTGGCGACCCTGAAGAGCGCTGGTGGCGACAGCCTGGTGATGGCGCAGGGCGCGCGTTTCGCGGTGGGCATGGCCGCACTGTGGGGCATCTCGCGGGTGCCGATCCTGCGCATCCGCTCGACCACGCCGATGATCTACGCGATCTCGATGATCCCGCTGCTGGCGGTGTTCGTGCTGGGCACCGGTAAATATGGCCGGCAGTGGCTGGACCTGAAGTTCTTCTACCTGCAGCCGGCCGAGCTGCTGAAGGTCAGCCTGCCGATGATGGTGGCGTGGTACCTGCACAAGATGCCGCTGCCGCCGCGCTTCAATACCGTGCTCGTGGCCTTGATCATCATCGGTGTACCCACCGGCCTGGTGATGTTGCAGCCGGACTTCGGTACCGGCGTGCTGATCGCCGCCAGCGGCGTGTTCGTGCTGCTGCTGGCGGGCCTGCCGTGGTGGTGGGTTGGGCTGGGCGTGGGCGGCGTGGCTGCGGTTGCGCCGGTGGCCTGGTTCTGGTTGCTGCGGCCGTACCAGAAGGACCGCATCATGATGTTCCTGGACCCGGAGATGGACGCGCTGGGCGCCGGCTGGAACATCATCCAGTCGAAGATCGCGATCGGTTCCGGCGGCTTCGATGGCAAGGGCTGGGGCGAAGGCTCGCAGTCGCACCTGAACTTCATTCCCGAGCAGACCACCGACTTCGCGTTCTCGGTCTTGAGCGAGGAATTCGGCTGGATCGGCGTGGCTACCGTGCTGGTTTTGTACCTGGTGGTGATCGGGCGCTGCCTGTGGATCGCCAGCCAGTCACGCGATTCCTATTCGCGCCTGCTGGCTGGTGCCACCGGCCTGGCGTTCTTCGTCTACGTGCTGGTGAATGGCGGGATGATTTCCGGCCTGCTGCCGGTGGTAGGCGTGCCGATGCCGCTGATCAGCTACGGTGGTACTTCGGCGGTGTCGCTGCTGGCCGGTTTCGGCCTGGTAATGGCGGTGCGCAGCCACAACCCGGTGCACGGGGGGTACGGGTAACACCGGTTGCGCGCTTCTGTAGAGTCGAGCCATGCTCGACTGCCGGAAATGCAGTCGAGCATGGCTCGACTCTACAAACGCAGGACCACAATGACAGCTTCACGCAAGCACCCGTTGCTACCGTGCCCGCGTGAAATGGAAACGACTGCTTGGCGGCTGCCGTGAGGCGCTGCGCACGATCGATCTGCCGTTGCTGGGCGCGTTGTTGATCCTGATGGGCGCCGGCCTGGCGGTGCTGCACAGCGTGTCCGGCCCGGTGGCCGGGCAGGCGGCACGCTTTGCCGGTGGGCTGTTGGCGATGTGGCTGCTGTCGCGTGTTTCGCTGCTGCGATTGCGTGCATGGACCCCTGCCATCTACGCGCTGTCGATGCTGCCGCTGATGGCGGTGTACGTCATCGGCACCGGCAAGTACGGGCAGCGCTGGCTGAACCTCGGCGTGTTCTACCTGCAGCCGTCCGAGCTGCTCAAGCTCAGCCTGCCGCTGATGATGGCGTGGTACCTGCATCGGCAACCACTGCCGCCCTCGCCGCGCACGGTATTGACTGCCGCGCTGCTGATCGGCATGCCGGCGGTACTGATCCTCATGCAGCCCAACCTCGGCACCGCCACGTTGGTCACTGCCAGTGGCGTGTTCGCGTTGTTGCTGGCGGGCTTGCACTGGGGCTGGTTGGCGATCGGGGCGGCAGGGCTGGCAGTGGCCGCACCCCTGGCGTGGTTCGGCTTGCTGCGGCAATACCAGAAGGATCGTGTGCTGACCTTCCTCGACCCGGCGGCCGACCCGCTTGGTACCGGCTGGAACATCCTGCAATCGCGCATCGCGATCGGTTCCGGGGGCTGGCAAGGACGTGGCTGGGGGCAGGGCACACAGGCCACGCTGGATTTCCTGCCCGAGTACACCACCGACTTTGCCTTCTCGGTGCTGGCCGAAGAGTTTGGCTGGATCGGCGTGGCGACGCTGTTCGCGCTGTACCTGTTCGTGGTGGGGCGTTGCCTGTGGATTGCGATGCACGCGCGCGACACGCACGCGCGATTGCTGGCCGGTAGCCTGGGGCTGGCGTTCTTCGTCTACGTGCTGGTGAACGGCGGAATGATTTCCGGCCTGCTGCCGGTGGTGGGCATTCCGATGCCGTTGATCAGTTATGGCGGTACCTCGGCGGTGTCGCTGCTGGCGGGTATCGGGCTGGTGATGGCGGTGCGCGGGCACCGACCTGTGCACGGGGGATAGGGTTTCCAGCCAACGGCGCAGCCCCTCGTGGATGACCGCGCAAAGCAGTTCATGGGTGGGGCCGGGTAGATGGGCCGCGCAGGGGACGCTGCAAGTACATCCATGTAAGCTCGGTCGCCGCATCCATGCGGCTCACGCCCCTGCGCAGCCCATCTACCCGGCCACGGACAGGTTCCGTGCGCGTCTCCCCCGGAGAAGAAAAAGAAGATCAAAAGCAAAGGCGGCCTGGCGGGTCGCTTCATTGCCTTGTGTAGAGCCGATCCATGCTCGGGTCACGAGCAAGCGCAGCGTCGCGATCTTTTGATCTTCTTTTTCTTCTCCGTGGGTGGCAGACCTCCGAAATCTGTCAGAGGCCGGTCGGGTTGGGTACGCGGGGGTGTCAGCCGCATGGATGCGGCTGCCAAGCCTCCAGGGACGGATTCACGGCGTCCCCCGCGTACCCAACCCGACCGGCCCACCCGCGGCTTCTCCTTTCCGCGACCACCCAGACACCACCCACGAGGGGCTGCGCCGATGGCTGGAAACTTCCTGACTCTGCGCAACGCCAGTTATGGAAGCGTTCTCACAACGCTGCACGACAGCACACCCGCTGACCAAAGTCCGCAAAAAACGTTAGCTGGTTCACACTTTTACGCCGCGTTGATCTTGATCAATGGACTTGTCGTAATCGGCCTGCACAATGGCGGCCCGTTCGGCACGGCGCGCCGTCAATCGATGCAGCGCGAGGGGGCGTCGGGCGGGAGCAGTACTGATCCAACGGGTACAGGGAGCGCGGGGAACTGCCACTGGGGAGCGGCAGCCGCGCAGGTACCGACCGGATCCGGTCGCCGGTTGCGTCTGCGGGGATGGGGACGCAACCGGCCACCTCTATCTGAATGGGGAAGCTCGATCACGACGTCTTCACATTTCCCGCTGAACGCGGGCAAATCGTTGTGATTCATGGTGTTAGGGGTTTTAATTCATCCATGACCTGCTAACCTGCGACGATGATTCGACGCACTCTGGCCTGCATGCTCACCCTCGGCCTGGTCGCCTGCGCGACCCAGCCGAAGTCCCCACCGTCTCCGCCCCAGGCCAGCAGTACGCCGCGCCAGCCCGCCACCAAGGCCCACGGCCCGGCCGAGGCCGCGCCCGAAGCGGCCGCTGCTACAGCGCCGCCGGTCGATCTCACCCCGGTGCCGTTCGAGGTCGCACGGGCCCGCTTTGTTGCCGATACGGCCAAGCGCTATGGCCTGAAGCCAGAGCAGATCAGCAGCGTGCTCGACCAGGCGCAGGTGCGCCAGCCGATCATCGCCGCCATGTCGCGCCCCGCCGAACGGGTCAAACCGTGGAACGAATACCGTCCGATGTTCATCAGCAAGGCACGCATCGATGGCGGCCGCGCGTTCCTGGCCCAGCATCGTGCCGAACTGGATCGCGTGCAGCAGCGCACCGGCGTGCCGGCCGAAGTGATCGTGGCGATCATTGGCGTGGAGACCAGTTACGGGAAAAATGCTGGCAACCACCGCGTGCTCGATGCGCTGTACACGCTGGCGTTCTACTACCCGCGCAGTGGCGACCCGGCCAAGCTGGAACGCGAAGTGCGCCGCGAGCTGTTCTTCCGCGATGAGCTGGCCAAGCTGTTCGAGCTGGGCCGTGAGGAAAAGCTGGACATCACCACGCTCAAGGGCAGCTATGCCGGTGCGATGGGGATGGGCCAGTTCATGCCGTCCAGCTATCTCGATTACGCCGTGGACGGTAATGGCGATGGCCGTCGCGACCTGTTCACCAGCTACGACGATGTGTTCTCGTCCATCGCCAATTATTTCGTGAAGAAGGGCGGCTGGGTCCGTGGTGGCCAGGTGGCCGTACCGGCCACGCTGGCGCCGGGTCGCGAGGAGTTCAACCCGACCGAATGGATGCCGACCTGGTCGCTGGCCGACCTGGCGCAGCGCGGCTACCAGCCCAGCGCTGCGGTGCAGCCGGGCGCCACCGCAACGCCGATCACGCTTGAGGGCAGCACCGGCAAGCAGTACTGGCTGGGCTTCCAGAATTACTACGCGATCACCCGCTACAACCTCTCGAAGATGTACGCGATGGCCGTGTTCCAGTTGTCGCAGGCCATCGCCGGACAGGAGCTGCCCCCGGCATGAACATCAGATGGCTGGTCCCGAGCTTGATCGTCCTCGCGCTGGCTGCCTGCAGCAGTGCGCCGAAGAAGCCGGCCACGGCCGGCCACGGTGGCAAGCCCAGCGGCACGGTGGTGCAGGGTCGCGGCTCGCGCCCGGCGCATTGCCCGGAGGGCTCGCCCTATGCCGCAGCCAAGGAAGACCCGAACACGCGCGGCAACTACACCGCCGGGGGGCTGTACAAGCCAGGCGTGCGTGACAGCACCCCGGACTACATTCCCAACGTCGCCTGCATTCCCGAGCCGGAAGTGACCGCCGAAGAGCGTTCGGCCATCGGCAACAAGTCGCCGTACGTGGTGCTGGGCAAGTCGTACAAGGTGCTCGACGACACCCGCAACTATGTCGAGCGCGGTACGGCGTCGTACTACGGCGCCAAGTTCCACGGCCGCCTGACCTCCAACCGCGAGGTCTACGACATGTACCAGTTCACCGCCGCGCACAAGACGCTGCCGCTGCCCAGCTTCGCCCGTGTGACCAACCTGGACAACGGCGAGTCGGTGATCGTGCGCGTCAACGACCGTGGCCCGTTCCATGATGGTCGCGTGGTCGACCTCAGTTATGCCGCCGCGGTACGCCTGGGCATCACCCAGCGCGGTACCGGCAACGTGGAAGTGCGTGCGCTGCAACCGGGCGAGAGCAACCTGCTGGCCCAAAAGCCGTCGCGCCGCGAGCGCCGTGCCGCCGAAACGGCTGTCGCGGCGGCCAGTACGCGCCCGGTAACGGCTGCGCGTGCCACCCCCGACAGCGACATTGATCGCCTGGTCAAGCGCCTGCCGGCCGACGCCATGCCTGCGCGTGGCCAGCCGGCCACCACCCAGGGCGTGGCCAGCGCCGTGCCGGACGTGGCGGTCAGCAGCCTGCCGCCGAGCGCACCGCCGGCGCGCAGCGCCCCTGTGGCACCGGTTGCCGTCGCCAGCGCGGCGCCGCGCGCGGTCACGCCGGCGCCGGCGCGTACGACGCCGGCCACACCGACGGCCCCCAGCCTGTCGCAGCAGATGGTAGGCGCGGTGATGGTGCAGGTCGCCAGCTTCTCCAGCCGCGACAATGCCAACCGCGCAATGGGCCAGCTCAACGCCGCCGGCATCGTTGGCGCGACCATCAGCGACATCGCCGCCGGTGGCCGCACCCTGTTCCGCCTGCGCGTTCCCGCCAGCGACCATGCCAGTGCCGCGGAACTTGTCGGCCGCATTGCCGGTCTGGGCCTGGGTTCGCCGCAGATCGTCAAGGATTGACCCGCCCGGGCCGGTGCTGCCGGCCCATGCCGCCCCGGCCTTACAATGGCCACTACGTTCCACCCTCCATTCCTGGCCGTCCCCTGGAGCCTGCTGTCCAATGAATTTCCGTTCCGCCGCCACCGCCCTGGCCGCCACCCTGGTGGTGGGCCTGGCTTCCGCCCAGACCCCGCTGCCGACCCCGGCCACGCCGGCGCCCGCCGCCGCCGCTGCCGCCCCGGCCACCGTTGCCACCCCGCCGGCGCCGGTGCCGAGCGTATCCAAGGCCTGGGTGCTGATGGACTACGCCACCGGCCAGGTGCTGGCCGGCGAGAACATCCACGAGCAGCTCGCGCCGGCCAGCATCACCAAGGTGATGACGTCCTACGTGGTTGCCGCCGAGGTCAAGAACGGCAAGGTCCGTGCGGATGACCAGGTGATGATGAGCGAGCGCGCCTGGCGCGAAGGCGGCGCCGGCACCGATGGCAGCTACAGCGGCTTCCCGGTCAACCAGACCGCACGCCTGGAAGACATGGAAAAGGGCATGGCGATCCAGTCCGGCAATGACGCTGCGATCGCCCTGGCCGAGCACGTGGCCGGCAGCGAAGAAGCCTTTGCGTCGCTGATGAACAGCTACGCCGCCAAGATCGGCATGAAGAACTCGCACTTCGTCAACGCCCACGGCCTGACTGCCGAAGGCCACCACAGCACCGCCTACGACCTGGCGCTGCTGGGCCGCGCGATGGTGCGTGATTACCCGGAAACCTACGCGTACAACAAGATCAAGGAATTCCAGGTCGGCAATATCAAGCAGCCGAACCGCAACCTGTTGTTGTGGCGCGACGGCAGCGTGGACGGTATCAAGACCGGCCACACCTCCGAAGCCGGTTACTGCCTGATGAGTTCGGCGCAGCGTGGCGACCAGCGCCTGATCGCCGTGGTATTGGGCGGTGCGTCGGAAAAGCAGCGCGCCGATGACAGCCTGGCCTTGCTGAACTGGGGCTTCCGCTTCTTCGAGACCCACCGCCTGTACGAGCCGGGCAAGGCCGTGGCCGAGCACAAGGTCTGGAAGGGCACCACCGACAAGGTGCAGCTGGGCGTGGCCCAGCCGATGCTGGTGAGCGTGCCGCGCGGCCGCTACAACGACCTGAAGCCGAGCATCGATGTGCCCAAGACCCTGGAAGCACCGTTCACCGCCGGCCAGCAGATCGGTACCGTGAAGGTCACCCTGGATGGCAAGGTCGTCGCCGAAGCGCCGCTGGTGGCCGTGGCCGCCGTCGAGCAGGCCGGCTTCTTCAAGCGCCTGTGGGACAGCTTCTGGATGTGGTGGGAATCGGAATGATCCACGCCCCGGCGTGGTGAACGAAAAGGCCGGCGAATGCCGGCCTTTTCTGTTTCGGGATGCCGGTTGCGTGCGGATGCTGGTAGTGCCGGCCGCTGGCCGGCTCCGCTTGAACCCATCCGGATGTGCCAACAGCCGGCCAGCGGCCGGCACTACCCTCAGCCGCTCGCTTACAGCAAGCGATGCAATAACCGGTGTGCCGACCAACGGTCGGCACCTACCCGCTTCAGCATCAGCCCCTCGCCTACAGCGACCGGCTGATGGTGAAGCTGCCGAACACCGGCGCCTCGCGCTGGCCGTTGAATTCGCGCGTGCTGTGGTAGCGCGCGGCGGCGAACTTCCAGCGGCCGTACATCACCGCCACGCCGTACCCGCCGTAGGCCACCACATGGCGCTTGTCCACGCTGTGACTGTTGCGGAAGGTGTTGCCATCCAGGGTGATATCGCGGATCACCCAGGCAGCGTCCGAGGTCGCGAACAGGTGCCAGGACCACCCACTGGCGCGGCCGCGGCGGGTCGGCGCCGTGTTCTCACCGGCCGGGCGCAACGGCGTGCTGCCGAAGTCGTCCGGCAGCTTCCAGCCAAAGCGCACTTCACCGCCGAAATTGGCCTTGGTTTCCAGGTTGCCGATCGACCCGCCGTAGTGGCTGATCGCGTCCCAACCCCAACCATCGGCATTGACGCTGGCATCGCCCGGCCAGCGGCGCATGCGCTCATGGGTCAGCATGAACAGTGGTTCGTTGTGCAGCTGGTTGTCCCAACCCTTGAATTTTTCGTCGCCCAGCACGTCGTGCACGGCATTCTGCACCTGCTTGCCCTGTGCCCAGGGGCCGACCACGCCCAGTGTCAGCTGGGTGGTCTGCAGGCGGTCGCCGCTGCGCGCATTGAAACCGAAGTTCGCGATCAGCACGCCGGCGTAAGGGCGGTCGTCCTCGATCAGGTCCCTGCGAGTGAAATCGGTCGGGGTGAAGATCCCCTGGCCGATGCTGAAGATCATGTTCTGCTGTTCGAACTTGCCCGGATGCAGCCCTTCCAGGTACCGGTTTACCCAGCGCGCCATGCGCGGCAGGCAGGGGTCGTCGGTGTAATCGACCAGATTGGGGGAGACCAGGGTCAACAGCGCACCGTTGGTATAGCCCTGATCCTGGTGGCGGCCGCCGAACAGGTCGTTGTCGACGCGGAAATTGACCTGCGGCGGGTGGTCGCGCATGGCGTCCGGGCCACATTGTTCGGCCGCCTGGGCGGCAAGGGGGAGGGCAGAGGCCAGCAGGCCGGCGAGCCCGAGAGCTGCGACACTACGCATGGATGGAATGCTCATGGGGAAGGGGGTGGTTTTCAGTCGTTTTCTGCAACGCTACGGTACTCGTGCCCGCGCGTCGGAACGAGCACGTCCAGATCACTTGTCTGTTCCGAAAACAACATTGTCCGGCGGGCACAATTTGTTACCCGCGTACGCGCCGCGGGCCTGGCGTGAAGGCGGTCGCGGGCCGCCCGTACGATGTTCGCGCTGGTGATGGTCAGGAGATTGCAGTCAGCTGCCGTTGGGCCTCAGGCCCGTCCCTTTGGGCCGCCTGCAACGCAGCAGACCGCCGGTGCGGTCCTGGCGTTGATGAATACTCTTGGGTTTGTTGCCCTGCGGCCCGATAATGGGGCCATGGAAATCAAGTCCGACAACCCCGACCACGGCTTCCAGTTCCCCGGCCAGTTCGAGCTCAGCGCCATGGGCCCGGCCAACCGCGGCCTGGAGCATGAGCTTCCCCGCCTGTTGCTGGCCGCCGGCATCGATGTGGTGAACGAGCGCATCAGCTGGAAGCACTCCTCCAACGGCAAGTACGTGTCCGTCCGCATCGTGTTCAAGGCCGAGAGCCGCGAACAGTACGACCTGGCGCACCAGGCGCTGCGTGACCACCCGGAAGTGAAGTGGACGCTGTAGCCGACTCCTGCCCGGCCGAAGCCGCCCCGGAGGACCGTGCGCCGCGTCCGGCGCTGGTCCGTGACCTCGGCCGCCAGCCCTATGAACCGGTGTGGCGCGCCATGCAGCGCTTCACCGACCAGCGCAGCGACGCCGATGCCGACGAGCTGTGGGTGGTCGAGCACGATCCGGTGTTCACCCTGGGCCAGGCCGGCAAGGACGAGCATGTGCTGGCGCCGGGCGACATCCCCGTGCTGCACGTGGACCGCGGCGGCCAGGTGACCTATCACGGTCCCGGCCAGATCGTGATCTATCCGTTGCTGCGCCTGCCACGGCTGGGTATCGGTGTGCGCGACTACGTGTGCCGCATCGAGCAGGCGCTCATCGATACCCTGGCCGAGTGGAACATCGGCGCCGAACGCCGCGAGGGCGCCCCGGGCGTCTACGTCGGTGGTGCCAAGATCGCCGCACTCGGCATCCGTGTGCGCCGCGGCTGCACCTTCCACGGGCTGGCCTTCAACGTGGCCATGGACCTGGAACCCTTCCACCGCATCAACCCCTGTGGCTATCAGGGGTTGCAGGTGACCTCGGTGCTGGACTTGGGCGGCCCCTCCGGGATGGAGGCCGTCAAGCCGGTGCTGCTGGACCACCTGGCCCGCCAGTTTGGCCTGCTGCTGCAGCACACGCCCGAACTGCCCGATCTTTCTGCGGCCGCCTGACCGCCCCCCGGAACTGCCATGACTGAAACCACCGCCCGTTCCATTCCCCTGCAGATCGTGCAGGGCGATTCTCCGTCCGCCGCGCCGTTGCAGGCCGGGGTCAAGCAGCTGGGCGGTGACAAGATCAACCGTTCGCCGGTGCAGTTCGCCGATGCGCCGGTACTGCGCAAGCCGTCCTGGATCCGCGTGCGCATTCCTTCGGGCAATGCCGTGCAGAACCTGAAGGCCAAGCTGCGCGAGAACCGCCTGGTGACGGTATGCGAGGAAGCCAGCTGCCCGAACATCCACGAATGTTTCGGTCATGGCACCGCCACCTTCATGATCCTCGGTGAAGTCTGCACCCGGCGCTGCTCGTTCTGCGACGTGGCCCATGGCCGCCCGAAGCCGCCGGATGCCAACGAGCCGGCCAGCCTCGGCCAGACCGTGGCCGACATGGGCCTGAAGTACGTGGTGGTGACCAGCGTCGACCGCGATGACCTGCGCGACGGGGGGGCCCAGCACTTCGTTGACTGCATCACCGCCATCCGCGAGAAGTCGCCGGGTACCCGCATCGAGGTGCTGACCCCGGACTTCCGCGGCAAGGGCCGCATGGAACGTGCGCTGGAGATCCTGGCGCAGAACCCGCCGGATGTGTTCAACCACAACATCGAGACCGTGCCGGACCTGTACCGCAACGTGCGCCCGGGTGCGGACTACCAGTGGTCGCTGAACCTGCTGAAGAACTTCAAGGCGCAGCACCCGGACGTGCCGACCAAGAGCGGCATCATGCTGGGCCTGGGCGAGGACTTCGAACAGATCAAGGCCACGATGCGTGACCTGCGCGCGCACGACGTGGACATGATCACCATCGGCCAGTACCTGCAGCCGACCGCGCACCACCACCCGGTGCTGAAGTACTGGACCCCCGAGGACTACAAGGCACTGGAAGACTACGGTTACGAGCTGGGCTTCAGCCATGTGGCGTCCGGCCCGATGGTGCGCTCCTCGTACCACGCCGACGTGCAGGCCAAGGGCGCCGGCGTTTCCTGACATCCTGCCGGTGGGTGGGAGCTGCTTCTCCTGTGGGTGCGGACCGTTGGTCCGCACACC
>NZ_JAXBRE020000014.1:31340-69739 GCF_047520985.2 Stenotrophomonas sp. BR163 | reverse complement strand
GAGCCCATGCTCGGCTGGCCGGCAGCAAGCAGCCGAGCATGGGCTCGGCTCTACATGCATTCACAATTTGCTACACCGGCCCGGCTAGGCTGGTTTTCCACCGAGCGCGGCCGGGTGACAAACCCGGCAACTTTCGGCACTGTCGGGGTGTCTGAACACTCTGCAGTCTCTCCCTTGGCAAGGCGCCTTCGAGCACGTCAATGAAATTCAAAGCCCCCGCATTCCTGATGGCCCTGGCGCTGGTCGCGCCGCTGGCGCTGGCGGCCAAGGCCGACTCGCCTGCATTGCCCGCTGCGGCAACTGCCGATCAGGTGACCACCTCCAAGCTGGTGTATGGCCTGTTGTCCGACAGTCGTTACGCCTACCGCCCGCGTGCGCTGGACGAGGCCACCTCCAAGGACGTGTTCAAGCGCTATCTGGAGACGCTGGACGGCGCCAAACAGTATTTCACCCAGGCCGACGTGGCGCGCTTCGCGCCCTTCGAAGCCAACATCTCCTCGGCCATCCGTGGCGGCGAACTGGAACCGGCGTTCCAGGTGTTCGCGGTCTACAAGCAGCGTGTCGGCGAACGTGTGGCCTTTGCGCGCAAGCTGCTCAAGCAGGAGCCGGACTTCACCACCGACGAGCGCTTCGAGTACGACCGCAAGAAGGTGCCGTGGGCGGCCAGCAGCGCCGAGCTGGATGAGCTGTGGCGCAAGTCGGTGAAGAACGACTGGCTGCGCCTGAAGCTGGCCGGCAAGAAGCCGGACGATATCCGCAAGACGCTGGACAAGCGCTACGCGACGCTGGAGAAGTCGGTCAACGAGCTGAAGGGCGAAGACGTCTTCCAGTTCTTCATGAATTCGTACACCAGCGCGGTTGATCCGCACACCGATTACTTCACCCCGCGCACGGCCGAGAACTTCAACCAGGCGATGTCGCTGTCGCTGGAAGGCATCGGTGCGCAGCTGCAGCGCCAGGACGACGTGGTGGTGATCCGCGAGATCATCGCCGGCGGCCCGGCTGCGGTGGACGGCACGCTGAAGCCGGGTGACCGCATCGTCGGCGTTGGCCAGGGCAAGTCCGGCCAGGTCGAGGACGTGATCGGCTGGCGCATCGACGATGTGGTGGCCAAGATCCGCGGCGCCAAGGACACCCAGGTCAAGCTGGAGTTCATTCCGGCTGCCGAAGGTGCCGACGGCAAGCACCACACCCTGGTACTGACCCGGCAGAAGGTGCGCCTGGCCGAACAGGCCGCCAAGGGCGAGACCATGACCATTCCGGCCGCCAACGGCGAGCCGGCACGGAAGATCGGCGTGATCAAGCTGCCGACCTTCTACCAGGATTTCGAAGGCCGCCGCCGCAACGCCGCCGACTATGCCTCGGCCACCCGCGACGTGGCCAAGCTGCTGGCTGGTTTCAAGAACGACAAGCTGGACGGCGTGGTGCTGGACCTGCGCAACAACGGCGGCGGTTCGCTGGATGAAGCCATCGAGCTGACCGGCCTGTTCATCGAGCAGGGCCCGGTGGTGCAGGTGCGCGAGTCCGGTGGCCGCGTCACCGTCAACAGCGACCGCAACCAGGGCGTGGCGTGGGATGGCCCGCTGGCGGTGCTGATCAACCGCGGTTCGGCTTCGGCCTCGGAGATCTTCGCCGGTGCGATCCAGGATTATGGTCGTGGCCTGGTGATCGGTGAAACAAGCTTCGGCAAGGGCACTGTGCAGAACATCGTCGACCTCGACCGTTGGCCGAGTGGCGAGACCCAGCGCTTCGGCCAGGTCAAGCTGACCATCGCCCAGTTCTTCCGCATCAGCGGCAGCAGCACCCAGCACAAGGGCGTGGTGCCGGACCTGGCCTTCCCGGCCAGCGTCGATGCCACCGAGTTCGGCGAGAGCACCTACGATAACGCCCTGCCGTGGACCCGTATCGCCGCCGTGCCGCACACCCAGTACGGCAACTTCGCGCCGCTGCTGCCGAAGCTGGAGGCCCGCCACGACGCGCGAATCGCCACCGACAAGGAATTCCAGTGGTGGAACGAGGACGTGCAGCAGTTCCGGACCGAGGCGGCGAAGAAGTACATCTCGCTCAACGAGGCCACCCGTCGCGCCGAACGCGAGCGCCAGGACGCCCAGCGCAAGGAACGCCAGCTGCAGCGCAAGGAGCTGGGCCTGGCCCTGGACCCGCTGGCCGATGACAGCAGTGATGATGGCCTGACCGGCAACGAGCGCGACATTGTGAAGGATGCCGCCCGCGAGAAGGCCGCCGAAAAGCGTCCGGACCCGCTGCTGCGCGAGTCGGCCTCGATCCTGGCCGACGCGGTGAACCTGCTGGCCAATGACCGTCCGCTGTCGGCCCAGGTGCTGCCGCAGTCCACCGGCGCGGGGCGCTGGGCGGACTGAGCCGGAGACGGCGCGCGACATCCGCAGGGGCCGGCATTGCCGGCCCCTTTCTGTTTGGGAAGCCCATTCCCGGTCGCGCCGGGCCATGCCCGGGCCAGTGAAGTGCCGCAAACGACTTGATCCCCTCCGTCCCCTTTTTGCGTGCATGAACCGGGAGCAACGTGGGGGGCCATATCGACCTGCCGCACACGGGGGCGGGACTACCCTTGGTGCTTCCGTTCTCGCAGGAGTACCCATGCGGGCCTCCCGTCTTTCCAGCGCTGCCGTGGCCTGCGCCAGCGCCTTGATCCTTTCGGCCTGTGGTGGCCGCGCCGCCGACAGCACCGTGCTGCGCGAGTCTTTCGATTCCGGCGATACCTTCTCGCGCACCGTTGAGGGACGCCCCGGCGAAGCCTGCGAGGCCGCGCGCCGCACGCTGCTCAGCCAGGGCTATGCCATCGCCCGTTCAGATGATGCGCAGGTGGAGGGCAACAAGAACTTCCAGCCGCGCGAGGATGACCATGAGCAGCTGGTGCTGCGCATCTCCTGCGCCCCGCGCGGCAGCCAGACGCTGGTATTCGTCAGTGCAGTGCAGGACCGCTACGCGCTGAAGAAGAGCCCGACCTCGGCCAGTGTCGGTGTGGGTGCGCTGGGCTCGGTGTCGCTGCCGTTCGGCAGCAACGACGACTCGCTGGTGAAGGTGGCCAGCAGCACGGTCACGGATGCCGAGTTCTATCGTCGCTTCTTCCAGCGCCTGCAGCAGTATCTGCCGGCCGCGGCGGGCATGCCATCGCCATCGCCGGCAGCGGCGCCGGAACCCGCACCGGCGGTCACGGATCAGGGCTGAGTGTGCGCGGCAGGTGGCTGATTGCAGCCCTGCTGCTGGCGCCCGCGTGGGTCGTGGCAGCGCCATCCCCGGACTGTACGCAGGGCCTGCTGCAGCGGTTGGGGTGGCGCTTCGAAGAAGCGTCCCTCACCGCGCCGCAGGTGCGCGGTGGTCCGGTATGTACGCGTGCCTCGCTGGCTGATTCACAGGCGGCCGGCGACCTGCAGGTGCGGTGGCCGGCGGCGCTGCCCGCTGCCGCTCGGCAGGCACTGCTGCAGCAGCTGCTGGATGACCCCGCCACCGTCTGCGCCTATGCCTTCGAGCTGGGGGCGGCCACGCGGCGCGCGACTTCGGCATTGCAGGGCAATCCCACGTTCCGCTTCTCCGGCCCGCAGCTGGGATGGATCGGCTTCGGATTGCAGGGCGCACCGGCACAGGGTTGGCAGCGTACGCGCAGTTTCGGTCGTGGCTTCGTGCCCCGCGCGGGCAACAGCCATGCGTTGCAGGCGTTCTACAGCGGTGCCGTGCGTGCCGAATGCGGTGTCGGCCGCCAGGTCGCACAGCTGGCCACCCAGCGCGAGCTGTATGGCGATGCTGCGTTCGACACCGGGTTCGCAGCGGAGGAACTGTCGATCGGCACCTTCCTCGCGCTGCACGACACCGACAGCATCCTGCTCGGCGCGCATGCGGGCGACCTCTTCGCCGATGGCAAGGCGGTGCGCACCTCGGCGATGGGGCGGCAGGCGTTCGTGGGCGTGCCCGGTTTCATCGAACATGTGTACGACAAAGGCACGCTGGACGACCTGAGCAACCAGGCCGAGAACTTCGTGGTGGTCGAGGTGGGCGAGGGCGCTGCGCAGGCGCTGGCGCTGCACGCCGGCCTGGCCTGGTACGACCAGCGCAATGCCGAGCTCTGGAAACTGGCGCAGGACATCCCGCGCATCGGCCAGCGCTATTTCGAGCGCCTGCTGTTCGAGCGCGATCCACAGCTGCGCGCACACCTGGCGCCGCGCTACCACGCGGCTCTGGTGCGCATGGATCAGCTGCTGGACGATCCGTTCTACCAGCAGTTCGTGATCTACGTGCATCCGCGCGGTATACGTCCTATCGGCTACCACATCGTCCGCCTGCTCGATCGCAACCCGAGAACGCCGTTTTCGATCGACCTGGCGGTGCACAATCTGCATACCACGCTCTACCGGCGTTGGCGCGAGGCGCAGCTGCGCCACTGCGCGGCTACCGGCAGGCCAGGCAGCCTGACCCTAGACCCCAACTGAAGGTGAAACAATGGATATTGCAATGATCGGCCTCGGCCGCATGGGCGCCAACATGGCCCAGCGCCTGCATCGCGGCGGCCACCGCGTGGTCGGCTACGACCCGGGCGAAAGTGCGCGCCAGCGCGCTGCAGAGGCCGGCCTGGAGGTGGTTGATTCGCTGGCCGCCGCCGTGGCCGCGCTGCCGGTGCCGCGCGTGGTGTGGCTGATGGTGCCGGCGGGTGAAACCGTCGACCAGACGCTGGGACAGCTGACCCCGCACCTGGCCGAGGGTGACATCGTCATCGACGGCGGCAACTCCAACTACCAGGACTCGATCCGTCGCGCCAGGGCGCTGGCGGAGGATGATCTGGGCTACGTCGACTGCGGCACCAGCGGCGGCGTGTGGGGCCTGCAGGAAGGCTACAGCCTGATGGTCGGTGGCGAAGCGTCGGTGGTGGAGCAGATCGCACCGCTGCTGCGCACGCTGGCTCCGGCGGAGGATCGCGGCTGGGCGCGTGTTGGTCCATCCGGCGCCGGCCATTTCACCAAGATGGTCCACAACGGCATCGAGTACGGGATGATGCAGGCCTATGCCGAAGGCTTCGCGCTGATGGAGCGCAAGCAGGAAATGGAACTGGACCTGGCCCAGGTCGCCGAGGTGTGGCGCCACGGCAGCGTGGTGCGTTCGTGGCTGCTGGACCTGAGTACCGAAGCACTCAAGCGCAATCCGTCGCTGGATGGCATCGCGCCATACGTGGAGGATTCCGGCGAAGGCCGCTGGACCGTAGCCGAAGCCATCGCATTGGACGTGCCGGCACCGGTGATCACGCTGTCGCTGCTGGAACGCCTGCGTTCGCGCGAATCCAATTCGTTCACCGACCGCCTGCTGTCGGCGATGCGCAATGAATTCGGCGGCCACGCCATCAAGAAGTCGTAAGCACTGCGGTGGGGTCAGAGCCCTTCGGCGTTGCCGAAGGGATCCGACCCCGGGCAGATCAGGGTCGGATCCCTTTCCGCAGGAAAGGGTTCTGACCCCATGCAGCCAGTCGAGCATGGCTCGACTCTACAAAAGCCTTCTCCGATCGTTGCCACGTCATCCACGCGTGGCGTGGATCTACTGGTCAGTGCAACGCGATCCGCCGGCCTTCGCGCGCGCTGTCCATGCCGGCCTGCAGCAGCCGCATCAACTGCAATGCCTGCATCGGGCTGACCGTCGCTTCGCCGTCGCCGTGCATCGCCGCCGCGAACTGCGCATACAACCGACGATAGTCGCCGGGCAGGTTGTCGACGGTGCTGCGCAGAACATTGTCTTCTGCATCACAGTGCACCAGTTCGCCATGCCGGGGATCGATGCCCCATCCGGGCGCACCCGGCGCTACGCCTCGGCGCAGCTGGGCCTCCTGCACATCCAGGCCGTACTTGATCCAGCTGGCCTTGCTGCCATGCACGCTGAAGTGCGGGGCAGGGGCAGCCACCAGCGAACCGGCGTGCACGATGGCGCGATGCCGCGGGTAGTGCAGTACGGCGTGGAAGTAGTCGATGCCGGCGCCACCTTGGCGCTGCACGGCCAGATCCGCATCAATGGCATCGGGCCAGCCGAACAGCACCAGCATCTGGTCCAGCAGGTGCGGGCCGAGGTCGTACCACAGGCCACTGCCTGGCCCGTCCTGTTCGCGCCAGCGGTCGCGCACCTGCGGCCGGTAGCGGTCGAAATGCACATGGCATTCGGCCACCTCGCCCAGTGTGCCTTCGTACAGCAGCGCCTGCAGCGTGAGGAAGTCGGCATCGAAGCGCCGGTTCTGGAACACGGTGGCGATGCGGCCGGCGTCGCGTGCTGCGGCCAGTACCGTTTCCGCTTCGGCCACATCCAGCGCAAAGGGTTTGTCGACCAGCACGTGCTTGCCGGCGGCCAGCGCGGCCATCGCCAGCGGCGCGTGCTGTTCGTTCGGCGTGGCGATCACCACCGCATCCACCGCTGGATCGTCGAACACGTCCTGTGGCGTTGCACGCACGTGTACGTTGCTGAACGTGCGCAGCAACGTGTCGCGCTGCGAGCTGACGATGCTGTGCAGGGCCAGGCCGGGCGTGTGCTGGATCAGCGGCGCATGGAAGACGCGGCCGGCAAGGCCGTAGCCGATCAGGGCCAGGTGCAGGTCGGGGCGCATGGCAGAGCTCCGGCAGGGGGGAAGGGCAGGGTAAACGACAGATGCGGACAGCCCAAAACTGAACCGTTTCCATTGGAAACGCTTCGATTCACGGCGGCATGACCGCGGCGCCACGCCTGCTCTACGTGCGCTTGTCCAGACTGGCAGCACATCCCGAAGGAGAACGACACGATGAGCAATACCACTCGCACGCTGATTGCTTCTGCCCTGACGCTGGGCCTGGCACTGTCCTCCTCGGCCGCCTTCGCCAAGGACCCGGCCGCGAAGAGCCCGCCGACCACCAGCGCACATCCGGCTACCCATGCGGATCGCCATGATTCCAACGAACCGGTGACCGACAGCTGGATCACCACCAAGGTGAAGGCGGACCTGCTGACCAGCAGCAACGTCCCGGGCACCGAAATCAAGGTGGAAACGGTGAACGGCGTGGTCAGCCTGAGCGGCACCGTGGCCACCCAGGCCGAGAAGGACAAGGCGGTCACCACCGCCAAGGGCATCAAGGGCGTGACCCGCGTCGATGCCGCCGCATTGAAGGTCAGCGCTGCCGCCAAGCGCTGAACCGGTTGGGCGCCCCCGCGTGGGGCGCCCGCTGACCTGTAGAGCCGAGCCATGCTCGGCTGGAACTCCAAGGCAGCCGAGCGTGGGCTTGGCCCTACAGGTCTGATTGCCAACCCGTTCAGCCGACCGCGCTGGAAATTCCAGAGTTGTGACCGCCTGCGCTATATTGCCGGTTCCGCCGCAACCGGGCTCGACCCGGCCAACGCGTCGCGGCAGAGCTGACGAGGAACTATGGCGCTGGTTTTCAGTGACGACATCTGGGACCGCTGGCGGTTGCCGGCCTTGGCGCTGGCCGCCGCCGCGATCATCGTGGTGCCGTGGTTGACCCTGCGTAAACTGCAGCAGGACAGCGAACAAGCGATGGCCTGGGTCAACCACACCCAGGCCGTGGGCGTGGCACTGCAGCAACTGCAGGCCGATGTGCGCGATGTTGAATCGGCCGCTTTGACCCTGTCCAAGGGCGTGGATGCCCCCGGCCTGCGCGAGCGCATGGCCCGGGCCGATGAAATTCCCGGGCGCCTGGCCGAACTGGGCCGGATGACCCGCGACAATCCCGACCAGCTGATCCGCATCGGTCGGATCGAATCGATGCTGGAAGGCCGCATGACACTCGCCCGCGAGCTGGCCAGGTCCGAGCCGAACAGCGACCAGCGCGAGCTGGTGCAGGACCTGAGTACGCGCTATCCCATCCGCGGGCTGGTGGAAGAACTGCAGGCCAGCGAGCAGAAGCTGCTGGCGCTGCGCGCCGAGCAGGCGGCGCGCCAGCGCAAGCAGACCGAACTGGTGTCGTGGAGTTCGCTGGTGATCCAGCTGGCGCTGCTCGGCCTGGTGCTGTGGCTGCTGCAGCGGCAGATCGGCCGTCGCCTGCATGCGGAGCGGCAATCGCTGCGCTCGGCTGCACGTGCGGCGTCGGTGCTGCAGACCGTGCGCGAACCGATCGTGCTGCTCGACCGCGACCTGCGCGTGCAGCTGCACAATCCAGCATTCGCTGAGCTTTACGGCCTGCAGGACGAGCGCGCCGACGGCCTGCTGCTGGAAAACGTTGGCGACAACGCCTGGCAGGACCCGGTGGTCCGGCAGCGCCTGGCCGACGTGCTGTCGCGCGGTCGCGAACTGTGGGACTTCGAGCACGAGCAGCGCACCGCTGACGGCGTGGTGCGCTACATGCTGCTCAACGCGCGGCGCATGCCGCTGCCCGACAGCGATGACGAGGTGGTGCTGCTGACCATCAGCGACGTCACCATGCAGCGCGCAGTGCAGCTGCGCGTGGAAGAGCTGAACCGCCAGCTGGAAGGCAAGGTTGCGCAGGTATCCGAGGTCAACCGCGAGCTGGAGGCCTTCAGCTATTCGGTCTCGCATGACCTGCGTGCACCGCTGCGCCACGTGGCCGGATTCTCCGACAAGCTGTCGCGCCACCTCGGCGATCAGGCCGATGACAAGAGCCGCCACTATCTGGACGTGATTTCCAGTTCGGCCCGGCGCATGGCAGCGTTGATCGACGACCTGCTGGTCTACTCGCGCCTTGGCCGCGCGGCGATGCGGCAGCAGGCGGTGGACATGCAGTCGCTGGTGGCCGACACCCGGGCCATGCTCGATTCCAACCTGCAGGCCGAGGCCGAGAATAGCGGCCATGTGCACCAGGTGGAGTGGAACATCGCGCCGCTGCCGATCGTGGTGGGCGACGAGAACATGATCCGCCAGGTCTGGCTCAACCTGCTCGGCAACGCAGTGAAGTACTCGGGCAACCGCGAGCCGGCGAAGATCCGCGTTGACTACCAGCAGCAGCCCGACGGCGGCCATCAGTTCACGGTCAGCGACAATGGTGCAGGCTTTGACATGGCCTACGCCGGCAAGCTGTTCGGTGTGTTCCAGCGCCTGCACAAGGCCAGTGACTATCCGGGGACCGGCATCGGCCTGGCCAGCGTGCGCCGCGTGCTGACCCGCCATGGTGGCCGTATCTGGGCCGAGGCCGAACCGGACGTCGGCGCCACCTTCCACTTCTACCTGCCCCCCGCGACCGACGCGGACAAACAAGGTCCTTCTGCATGACGACTCTGCGCACCATTCTTCTCGCCGAAGACAGCCCGGCGGATGCCGAAATGGCGATCGACGCCCTGGAAGAAGCGCGTCTGGCCAATCCCATCGTGCACGTCGAGGACGGCGTGGAAGTGATGGACTACCTGCTGCGCCGCGGTGCCTTCGCCAACCGCGAGGAAGGCTTGCCGGCGGTGCTGCTGCTGGACATCAAGATGCCGCGCATGGATGGCCTGGAAGTGCTGCGGCAGATCCGCGAGCACGAAGAACTCAAGCGGCTGCCGGTGGTGATCCTGTCGTCCTCGCGCGAGGAAAGCGACCTGGCCCGCAGCTGGGACATGGGCGTGAACGCCTACGTGGTCAAGCCGGTGGACGTGGACCAGTTCTTCGGCGCGGTGCAGACCCTGGGCAAGTTCTGGGCGTTGATCAACCAGGCACCGGAACTCGAGTGAGCCCATGCCCCTGACCGGTCCCGCCCTGGGGGCGCTGCGCATCCTGCTGGTGGAAGACTCACCGGAAGATGCCGAGCTGATGTCCGAACAGATGCTCGACGCGGGCCTGGAGGCCCGCTTCGAGCGTGTCGAGAGCGAGGCGGAACTGCGCCAGGCACTGGCGGTTTTCCAGCCGGACATCGTGCTGTCCGACCTGAGCATGCCGGGGTTCTCCGGTGACGACGCGCTGCGCATCGTGCGCGAGACCTCGCCGGAGGTGCCCTTCATCTTCGTCTCCGGCACGATGGGTGAGGAGAATGCGGTGGCGGCGCTGCAGAAGGGCGCCAACGACTACATCATCAAGCACCAGCCTGCGCGCCTGCCTTCGGCGGTCGCGCGTGCGATCCGCGATGCACGCAGTGCGGTCGAGCGCGCACGCGTGGAAACCGAACTGATGCGTGCGCAGCGGCTGGAAAGCCTGTCTCTGCTTGCCGCCGGGCTCAGCCACGACCTGCGCAACATCCTGCAGCCGTTGCTGATCATGCCGGACCTGCTGAAGGCCCGCACCGAGGATCCGCAGCTGCACCATCTGGCCGACGTCATCGCCGAGTGTGGCCGCCGCGGCCACGAGATGGCCGAGTCGATGCTGTCGTTCGTGCGTGGTTCGCGCAAGCCGAGCGAGCGCATCGAGATCGATGGCCTGTTCGATGCGGTGGCGCTGCTGTTGCGCAGCAACGTGCCCGATGCCGTGCGCCTGGAACTGCAGGTGCTGGACGAAGGCCTGGTAGTCGACGCCAACTACACTGAACTGCAGCAGGTAATGCTGAACCTGGCGCTCAACGCGATCCAGGCGATGCCCAACGGTGGCCGCCTGAGCCTGACCGCCAGCCATGCCGGCCAGCGCGATGGCGTGGACTGGATGCAGATCTGCGTGTCCGACGAAGGCATCGGCATGGATGCGGACACGCTGTCGCACCTGTTCAATCCGTTCTTCACCACCAAGGCCGATGGCACCGGCCTGGGCCTGATTTCCTGCAAGCGCATCGTCGAAGGCGCCGGCGGCAGCATCCATGTCAGCAGCCAACCAGGGCAGGGCACCTGCTTCGAGCTGCGCTTGCCGATGCACGAAGCCAGCGACGGCAGCGAGCCGATCGAGCAGCTGGTGGCCCTGGGCAGCGGCCAGTCGATCCTGGTGGTCGACGGCGAAGCCACGCGCCTGTCGCTGCTCGGCAACGCGCTGTCCAGCCAGGGGTATCAGCTGCAGCTGGCCTCCGATGGCCCGGCGGCGCTGCGCTGGATGCAGCAGGAGGCGATGCCGGCGCTGGTGATTGCAGACGCCGGCTCAAAGCTGCTGCCGGCCAGCCAGCTGCTGGGCGAGATGGCTGCGCTGGGCTATCGCGGCCCGGCGCTGGTGCTGGAGGACGCGGCGGTGGCGGTGCCTGCCGATGCCTTCCCGGCAGGCGTGGACGTCCATGTACTGCGCAAGCCGCTGCAGATGCAGCAGGTGTTCCGGGCAGTGGCCGAGGCGCTCGGCTGATGCCGCTGGGGTTCAGTAGAGCCGAGCCTATGCTCGGCTGGTGTTTGCATTGACCTCGACAGCCGAGCATGGGCTCGGCTCTACAGGGCGGTTTCCCAGGGGAACCGCGGCAGCGCGTCCACCGCCTGTTCCAGGCGCCGCGACCAGTTCTGGTGGATGTCGGCATACAGCGTGGAATCCGCGCCCAGCCGCAGTTGCTGGCCGATGCGCAGTTCACCGTCGCGCAGCAGCGCCAGGTCGATCGGCAGGCCTACCGACAGGTTGGAACGGATGGTGGAGTCCAACGAGACGATCGCCGTGCGGGCGGCATCCTCCAGGCGCGTGGCGGGGCTGAGGATACGGTCGAGGATCGGCTTGCCGTACTTGGATTCACCGATCTGCAGGTAGGGCGTCTCCGGCGAGGCGGCGATGGCGTTGCCGAGCGGGTAGATCATGTACAGCCCAGGCCGCTCACCGGCAATCTGGCCGCCGAAGATCAGCGTGGCCTGGGTATTGACCCCATCGTGGCCATGTTCACTGTGGCTGCTGTGCACCTGGCTGTCCACCAGCAACTGGCCAACGTACTCGGCAGCTTCGAACAGGTGGGTCATGTCGTGCAGATTGGGTGAGCGCCGTTCGTCGGCATCGCGGCCCAGGCGCGACACCAGCAGCTGGGTGGTGGCCAGGTTGCCAGCCGCCATCAGCACGTAGGCTGCCTGGCCGGGATATTCGAACACGTGCAGCTTGCGATGCACGCGTACATCGTCCAGCGAGGCATTGGTCCGGGTGTCGGCAGCGAAGACCAGGCCCTCGTCCACCTCGATTCCAACGCAATAGGTCATGTCGGTGCCCTATCATGTGCGTCCCGGATTGTAGGCAGGCCGCCGTGACGACGGCATGTCCACGCCCCCATCGCTGCCACCTGAACCGCATGACGACCGTGCTCCTGAGCCTGGGCAGCAATGTCCAGCCCCGCCGCTACCTCCACGCCGCGGTGGCGGCCCTGCGCGAGCGCTTCGGCGCGCTGCAGGTCTCGCCGGCCTACCGTACCGCCGCGGTCGGCTTCGACGGCCCGGCCTTCCTCAACAACGCGGTGGCGATCGAGACGGACTTGCCGCTGCAGGAACTGGACGACTGGCTGCATGCGCTGGAGGATGCGCACGGCCGCGACCGTAGTGGGCCGCGCTTCTCCGACCGGACCCTGGATATCGACGTGGTGTTCTACGGCGACCTGGTGGTGGAAGGTCCCGGCCACCTGCGCATTCCCCGTCCCGAACTGAAGCATGCCTTCGTGCTGAAGCCGCTGGCCGATATCGCGCCCGACTTCATCGATCCGGTCAGCGGGCTGGACCTGGCCACGCTGTGGCGCGCGCACGCGCAGTTTGGCGAGGCGTTCGAGGTGGTTGACCTGGATTGATGGAGGTTGCCGGCAGCGGCCGGCATGACCGGTAGCGCCGGCCGCTGGCCGGCAACCTCTCAGCTGACCGTGCGCCCGCCATCCACGCGCAGCGTGTGGCCGGTGACGAAGCTGGCTTCGGCCACCAGCCAGTACACCGCTTCGGCGATCTCCTCGACCGTACCGATCCGCGCCAAAGGCGTGCGCGCCAGCAGGGCCTCGCGGGCGAAATCGTCCTTGCCCTGTTCCGGCCACAGGATCGCGCCGGGCGCCACCGCATTGACCCGCACCTTGGGCGCCAGCTCCAGCGCCAGCGAACGGGTGGCCATCTCCAGCGCGGCCTTGGCCATGGTGTAGGCGATGTGGTCGCGCATCGGGTCGGTGCCGTGCAGGTCGGTCAGGTTGACGATGCAGCCCTGCTGGCGGCGCAGGTACGGCGCGGCCGCCTGTGACAACAGCAGTGGCGCGCGCGCATTGACCGCATACAGCTCGTCCATCGCCTCGGCGGTGACCTGGCCGAGCGGGGTGGCATAGAAGTTGGAGGCGTTGTTGACCAGCGCGTCCAGGCGGCCGAAGTGGGTAACGGCCTGTTCCACCAGGTCGGGCAGGGCGTCGGCGTCACGCAGGTCGGCCTGCAGCGCAAGCACGCTTCCGGGCCGCACGTTGTCGAAATCGAACGCGGCCTGCTGCAGTTCGGCGCTGGAGGTGTTGGCATGCAGTACCACCGACCAGCCACAGGCGTGGAACTGGCGGGCGATGGCCGCACCGATCCGGCGCGCGCTGCCGGTGATCAGGACCACGGGGTGGGTATCGCTCATCGAGGGTCCTCCAAGGCTCGGCTATCCTGTGCACCATTGTCACCGCATTCGAAGACGCCATGCAGCCCACCTTCCCCCTGCCCGAAGCCGATGCCCTGGCCCACAGCGACCAGCTGGCGGCCGCCCTGCGCGCCGAAATCCTTGCGCAGGGCGGGGCGATGCCGTTCTCGCGCTTCATGGAGCTGTGCCTGTACACCCCCGGCTGGGGCTACTACAGCGCCGGCGCCAGCAAGTTCGGTGGCAGTGGCGACTTCACCACCGCACCCGAGCTCGGCAGCCTGTTCGCCGGCAGCGTGGCCAATGCGCTGGCGCCAGTGTTCGCCCAGCTGGGCGCGCAGGCCCGCATGCTGGAACTGGGCGGCGGTACCGGCGCCTTCGCCGAGGCCGTGCTGCTGCGCCTGGCCGAACTGGACGCGCTGCCATCGCGCTACGCCATCCTCGAACCCAGCGCCGACCTGCGCGAGCGCCAGCAGCAGCGCCTGCAGCAGAACCTGCCGGCCGAGTTGGCCGCGCGCGTGGACTGGATCGACCGCCCGTTCGACGAGGACTGGGAGGGCGTGGTGTTCGCCAACGAGGTGATCGACGCGCTGCCGACCCCGCGTTTCCTGATCCGGGACGGCGAGGTCTATGAGGAAACCGTCGAGCTTGATGGCGAAGGCAACTTCATCCGTGGCGCGCAGCCGGCTGACATCCTGCTCAACGGTGCGGTGCGCCACATCGAGCGCTACCTGGAAAAGCCCTTTGCCGACGGTTACCGCTCCGAGGTGCTGCCGCAGCTGCCGTACTGGCTGCAGGCAGTGGCTGGCGGCCTGCAGCGTGGTGCGATGCTGTTCGTCGATTACGGTTACAGCCGCAGCGAGTTCTACCAGCACGACCGCGACGATGGTACGGTCCGCGCGTTCTACCGCCACCACGTGCACAACGACGTGCATCGTTGGCCGGGCCTGCAGGACATCACCGCGTCGGTGGATTTCACCGCGATGGCCGAGGCGGGCATGCACGGTGGTTTCGAGCTGGCGGGATACTGCAGCCAGGCCAGTTTCCTGCTCGGCAACGGCCTGGACCAGGTGCTGCTGCTGGCCGAAGAGCGTACGGATGAGGTCGGCCGCATCCAGCTGCGTGACCAGGTGAAGAAGCTGACCCTGCCGACCGAGATGGGCGAGCGCTTCCAGGCCATCGGCCTGCAGCGTGGTGTCGATTTCGAGCCGGCGTTCGAACTGGGCGACCTGAGCTGGCGCCTGTGAGCAGTGCGTTGCCGCTGATCAAGCCGCTGCGGCGGCAGCGGCTGTGGACCGCGCTTTGGACATTGGCGGTGTTGCTGGTGATCGTGGTCTGCCTGATCCCACCACCGCCGATCCCGCTGCCGGAAAACAGCGACAAGGGCGAGCACTTCCTCGCCTACTTCCTCCTGGCCGGCAGCGCGGTGCAGCTGTTCCGGCCGGGGCGCCCGCTGCTGTGGGTGGGCGTGGGGCTGGTGCTGATGGGCGTCGGCATCGAGTTCGCGCAGGGTGCGCTGACCAGCAACCGCATGGCTGATCCGATGGATGCGCTCGCCAACACGATCGGCGTGTTGGCCGGCATGGCCACGGCACTGACCCCGTTGCGCGATCTGCTGATGCGCTGGCGGGGCTGAGGTTCCTGTAGAGCCGAGTCCGTGCTCGGCTCCCTCCCGAAAGGCAGCCGAGCATGGGCTCGGCTCTACAGTAGATCCACGCCATGCGTGGATGGATTGCGCCAGGACAGGCTTGCCGTTACTTCTTCAGCGTGACCTCATCCAGCACCCACATCGCCGGGCGCGTATCGCCGGTGAAGTTGATGCACAGGTCCCCCGTTCCCTGCGTGCCCTTCGGCAGCGCCGCACGCAGGGTCACGAAGCCATCGGCATCGGGCGTGGCCGGCAGCGGTACTTCAGCCAGCACCTTGCCGCTGCAATCGCCGTGACGCACCTGCATTTCGCCATGCGCGCGCCTCGCTTTTTCGAAGCGACGCTTGGGCTCGTCGTGGGCCAGCTGGAAGTAGTACGGAATGCGGCCCGCGCGGACCTCCACGCTGCCGATGCCGTCCAGCTGCGCCTGCGGCCAGCGCCAGCATGGCTGGAAAATGTCGACGTTGAACACCGCACGCGTTCCCTCGCGCGGGCCGTCGTCTTCCAGGCGCAGCACCAGCCCGTTCTTGCCCACACAGCTGAGCAGCGCATCGCTGCGGCGGCTGAGCAGCGACTGCGCGGTGAACGTGGCGGTGGTCGGCTTCGCGGCCAGCATCTGGCCCTGGTAGAACGCAGCGGCCTGCACGTTGGTCGGCAGCGTCGCGGTCAGCGGCTGTTGGTACAACGGCGACTGCGCGGTCACCGGCTGGCCATCGGTGCTGTAGCGCACTTCATAGCCCAGCGGATTGGCCAGCGATAGGGTCACGGAGTTTTTCGCGCGATCATCGGTGTAGTCCACGCCCACTTCGAACGGGGTCTGCGCGTAGGCCAGGCCCCAGGCACGGTAGCGCTGCAGCTGCGCGGGCAGGCGCGCTAGGAAATCGCGGAAGTCGCGATGTTCCGGCGTACTCCAGCCGGTCTCGGCCACGGCGGCCAGGCGCGGGAACAGGTTGTGCTGCAGGCGCGCGTAGGTGCGCGTGTGCTCGGTGAACATGTTGGCCTGCAGGCCGAGGATGTGCTGTCGCTTGTCGGCCGCCAGCTCGGCCGGCACCGGCTCGAAGTTGTACAGCTTGCCGAGGTTGACCTGGGCCGGGCGACCGGGTGGTTCATTCGGCGAGGCGGTCTGCAGGTAGTCCAGGTACAGGTATCCCACCGGGGACATGACCACGTCATGGCCGGCACTGGCTGCAGCCAGGCCACCTTCGGTGCCCTGCCACGACATCACCGTGGCCTGCGGTGGTAGGCCGCCTTCGAGGATTTCGTCCCAGCCGATCAGGCGCCGGTCGTGCTGCTCCAGGAAGGTCTCCAGGCGCTTGATGATGTGGCTCTGCATGGCCATTTCATCCTTGATGCCCAGCGCACGCATGCGCTGCTGCACCTGTTTCGAGGCTTCCCACTGGTCCTTGACCGCCTCGTCGCCGCCGACGTGCACGTACTTCGCAGGGAACAGCGCGATCACTTCTTCCAGTACGTTCTCGAGGAAGGTGACGGTGCTGTCTTCCACGTTGAACAGGTTCGGGAACACGCCCCATTCGCTGATCGGCTTCAGCGGGGTGTTGATCGAACCCAGTTCCGGGTACGCGGCGATCGCCGCGGTGGCATGGCCGGGCACATCGATTTCTGGAATCACCTGGATATGCAGCTTGGCGGCATAGGCGATCACTTCGCGGATCTGCTCCTGCGTGTAGAAGCCGCAGTAAGGATGCTCCTTGCCACTGGCCGGATCGATGCCACTGTCGCCGGCCGGCAGGCGGCAGCTGCCCACCTCGGTCAGCTTCGGGTAGCGCTTGATCTCCATGCGCCAGCCCTGGTCATCGGTGAGGTGCCAATGGAAGGTATTGAGCTTGTGCGCGGCCATGGCATCGAGCACATGCTTGATCTCGTCCAGGCTCTGGAAGTGCCGCGCCGAGTCGAGCATGAAACCGCGCCAGCCGAAGCGCGGCGCGTCCTGGATCTGCACCGCCGGCAGCACGCCGTTGCTGCCACCCGTGGCCAGCTGGGCAAGCGTGGTTGCGCCGTAGAACAGGCCGGTTTCGTTGCCGGCCTGCACCAGCACGCCCTGCGCGGTGCTTTCCAGCGTGTAGCTCTCACCACTGTCGCGGAAGGTCGGGATGATCTGGAAGCGGATGCTGCCCGACGTGCCTGCCGCCTTGCCCTGGGCCGGCGTAAGGCGCGGACCGCCGCTGCGGGCCAGCAGGTCGGCGAACTGGGTGGCGACCCGTTGCGCGGCTTCGCCTTCGGCCTGCAGCGCGGTATCGGCGCGTACGGTGATGCCGCTACCCTGGCCGTGCTGCACGGTAGCGGGCGCGGGAATCAGCATCAGGCTGCCGGCGCGCAGCTGCGGGCCCGGTGCTTCAGCGGCCGGCGTGGGATCGGCGGCGAGCGCGGGTAGCGCCGGCAGCAGGGCGAGCAGGCTGCCCAGCAGTACTGCGCTGCGCATCCGGGCGCGGGAAGGCTTGACCATCGGAACGACT
Source organism: Stenotrophomonas sp. BR163 (assembly GCF_047520985.2). NCBI lineage: Bacteria > Pseudomonadati > Pseudomonadota > Gammaproteobacteria > Lysobacterales > Lysobacteraceae > Stenotrophomonas > Stenotrophomonas sp. BR163. The sequence goes on along the minus strand of NZ_JAXBRE020000014.1, from coordinate 52,263 downwards.
CCTTGGAACGGTGCGATGAACGCTATACATGAAAAACGCCGGGCCCGGAATGACCCAGGCCCGGCGTGCGTGCACGACTCGGCGATGTTGCTGCCGCTGGATCAGTACTTGAAGCGGAAGTTGAGGTAGTACTGGCGGCCGTTGCTGTAGAACGAGGTCGGGATGGCCGCGGTCTGGTAGTACTTGTAGGTCGGGTTGTTGAGGTTCAGGCCATCCAGGCTGATGCTCAGCCAGTCGGTGGCCTTGTAGCTCAGCGATGCCGACAGCGTGCCGAAGTCATCCTGGTAGTACGGGTTGGTGCCCGACAGGCTGATCAGGAACGAGGAACGGCGGGTGTAGCTGACCCGGGCGCCAAAACGCTCGTTCTCGAAGTAGGCACCCACGTTGTAGGTGTTCTTCGAGGTGCCCAGCAGGTTGTGCGAACCATCCGACCAGGTGTGCGAGGTGGTGCCGTTGGCGTAGGTGTAGTTGGCATTGATGCCGAAGTACTCGCCGATCGGCTGCTCGTAGGCCACTTCCACGCCGGTGACCTTGCCGTCGGCATTGATCGGGGTGGAGATCTGGTAGGTCTCAAGCTGGTTGGTCAGTTCGCTGTAGAGCTGGCGCGAGACCACGTCGAAGGCGATGTAGTCCTTCAGCTTCATGTGGTACGCACCCACCGACAGCAGGCCGCGCGGCATGAAGTACCACTCCAGGTTGGCATCCAGGTTGGTCGACAGGGTCGGCTTGAGGTTCGGATTGCCGCCGCCGCCGGTGCGGTTCAGGTCCGAGCCATACGAGGACGCGCCCAGTGCCGAGTAGTCCGGCAGGGTCTGGGTCTGCGAGGCGGCGACACGCAGCACCAGCGAGTCGTCCAGGTCGAACTTGATGTTGGCGCTGGGCAGGACACGGTTGCGCTTGTTCTGGAAGGCCAGGCGCTCCCACATGCCGAACAGGCTGCTGACATCGGCATCTGCGGCCTTGCTGACGGCGTTGTAGGTGTCGATGTCCTGCTTGATGTTGACGTAGCGCAGGCCGACGTTGCCGCTCCACCAGTCGCCGCGGAAGTTGGCCTGCACGTAGCCGGCGAAGTTCTTTTCCTTCACCTTCCACTCGGCGCCATAGTTGTGGCGACCGGTCGGGCCGTCATTGCCGGCCAGCCAGGTGGAGTTGTTGGTCACCGCGTCCTTCAGCGCGCCCGGGGTGAAGTACCACAGGTTGCGCGGGAAAGTGCCGCCGATGTCACCGGCAAAGCCGCTGGGATAGTTGGCCGTGGCACCGTTCTTCAGCGCGCTCCAGATGTCACCCGGGGTTGCACCTTCCGGCGACAGCGCTTCGCGCTTGTGGTCGGCGAAACGCAGGCCGAAGTCGATCGAGCTCAGTACGCCGCCATCATTGAAGTACTGGTTGAAGTCGAGCGTGGCCCACTTCTCCTTGTCTTCAGCGGTGACCTGCTGGTTGCCCCAGGTGCCGAAGCTGGTCACGCCGTTGGGCGAGAGGTCGCCGCCGACGTTCCAGTCGATCGGCGAGCCATTGCCGTGGGTGGCCCAGCTGGCGCCGCCGCCGTTGGCCAGGGTGACCTCGGCGATGTACTGGCGCGGCGTCTCGCCGGTGCCCTTGGTGCTGCCGGCCTGGAACGTGGCGGTCAGGCTGTCGCTGATCTGCCAGTCGGCATCGAAGGTGACATAGTTCGACTTGGCCTTCGACTCGCGGTAGATCATGTCGTACACCGCATAGTCGGTGCCCGGCACGCCCCTGTAGGTGGCGTTGGTCAGCACGCCGTCCTTGACCACATAGCCCGGATCCGGCGCCTGCGACTTGGCGAAGCTGTTGCCGAACATCATGAAGTTGCGGTTGTAGTTGTTGGCCTTCAGCTCGGAGCTGAAACCATTCAGGCCCAGGGTGAGGCTGTCGCTCGGCTTGAACTGCAGCGAGACCAGGCCGCCCTTGCGTTCGCGGGTCTGTTCGAACAGGGTCGAACCCAGCAGGCCCGGCACGTTGACGCCGATCAGGTCCGGATTGGTCTTGGCGACCGGGTCGCCGGCGCCGATCTTGAAGAAGCCGCCCGGGATTTCCTGCGCTTCACGGCGCAGTTCGCGCTTCTGGCTGAAGCCCTGCACCATCACGCCGAAGGTGCCTTCGTCGTTCTTGTAATTGAACAACGCCGAGTACTGCGGATCGGTCGATTTGGCCAGGTCCGAACGCACCGCACCGATGGAGCCTTCCGCGGTGAACGGCTTGGAGAATTCCAGCGGCTTGCGGGTGATGATGTTGACGGTACCGGTGGTGCCGCCGTCCTGCAGCTTGGCCTGCGAGGACTTGTTCACTTCCACCGAGCTGACCAGTTCCGACGGCAGCAGCGAGTAGCTGACGCTGCGGCCGACGTTGTTGCCCTGGCTGAGCACGAACCAGTCGGCGGAGCCGACGGTGTGGCCGTTGATCAGGGTCTGGGTCAGGCTCGGGCTGGTGCCGCGCAGGCTGACACGGTCGGCTTCATCGAAGCCGCCTTCGTCGGCGCTGGACGAGCTGATGTTGACGCCCGGCAGGCGCTGCAGGGTATCGGCAACGTTGTGCGCGGGCAGCTTGCCCACGTCTTCGGCGGTGACCACTTCCACGCGCGCATTGGCTTCGCGCTTGGTGTCCAGCGACTTTTCCATCGAGCCACGGATGCCGGTAACGGTCACGGTGTCCAGATCGGTGGCGGTCGGGGCCGCCTGCTGCGCGTGCGCACTGAAGGCGATGCAGCTGACGATGGCGGCCGAAAGCAGGGTCTTGCGGGTGTTCATGATGTCTCTCCTCATCACTCGATTGGGTGCCGGCGGCGGTGTTCGGTTACGGTTGCGATGACATGCGCGGGGCGGCGGCGAAGTCCCGTGCGTTGGCGTGCCACGTACTGCGTGCTGCGATTGCGTTGAAGCCTGTTGCGGTGTCAGGCGGCCGATTGCTGCAGGTACCAGCTGGCAGCGCCGACCACGCCCAACTGGCCGTGTTCGACGACCTTCACCGGGATGCGTGCCAGCGCTTCGCCCATCGGCCCCTTCTGCAGGTAGCGTTCGACGAAGGTGCTGGCGTGCAGGTATTCGCGGATCTGCGGCAGGATGCCGCCGGCCAGGTAGACGCCACCGTGGGCGCCGTAGAACAGCGCCATGTCGCCGATGGTGCTGCCGAGCAGGCCACAGAACACGTCCAGCGCCTGGCGCGCATGTGCATCGGTATCGGCCATGGCGGCGGCGGTGACTGCATCGGGGCTTGCCAGGGTCGGCGCCAGCCCTTGCAGTGCACACACCGCACGGTACAGGTTCATCAGGCCGGGGCCGGAGATCGCATGCTCGATCGACACGTGCGCGCGGTCGCGCTGCATGTAGCGAACGATGGCCATTTCCAGTTCGGTGCTGGCCGCCAGGGTCGGCTGGCCGGCTTCGGTGGGCAGCACCACCGGGCCGTGCGCGGTAGGGATCCACAGCGCGGCGCCCAGACCGGTGCCGGGGCCGACCACCAGGGTCGGGCCACGCGCGGCGGTCTCCGGCCCGCACAGGTGCAGCACGCCGCTGGCGTCCACCTGCGCGGCGGCGTAGGCCACCGCTTCGAAATCGTTGACGATGTAGACCCGCTGCAGGCCGACATCGGCCTCCACCTGGCGCGCCGACAGCGGCCACGGCAGGTTGGCGGTGATCACCGTGCCGTCTTCGCGGGCATAGCCGGCGCTGGCGACCACGCAATGCGTGGGCCGCGGGCCTTCGCCCAGGAAGTCGGACAGGATCGCGCTGAGGCCGGCATGGTCGGCATTGCGGTACTTGCGGTACTCCAGCACCTGCACCGGATGGGCGGCGTCACCGCTGGCCTGGACCCGGGCCACGCGCACATGGGTGCCACCGACGTCGGCGGCCAGGAACGAGGGCGCGACGCGGGACAGGACATGCGACGGGGCGGGGTGGCTGGCGGTCACGCGGGCTCCTGCTGCAGGTGGACCGGCCCGGGGATCGGGGGCGGCGATTGGGGCGGAGTCTGTAACCGCGCTGACAACGATGTCAACGAGTTCGTGACACTTTCGTTGCTGCGTCGCAACGAATGCGGCGCGCAGTAAACGTTTACACGGTGTGAGTGCGGGTTTCACATGGGAACCATTGGCGCACGGGGCTCTAGGCCTGCCGCGCATTCAGCGGGGCGTACCGCGGCGGACTTGCGCAGTGCAGCACAAGGTTCAGGCAGGCGTGCATGGAAGTTGACAAACCGCCGTTGTCCATCGAAAGAATGTGACAACGTTGTTCCCAGCCACTCTCCGACGCCGCGTTCTGCGGCCGTCGCCGCAGGAGCCCTCCTGATGTCCGCCGTCCCCGCTGCAAGCGCGCGCCCGAACGTGGCCACCTCCATCGCCATCGTTGGCGTGTTGTTCTTCCTGATCGGCTTCTTCACCTGGCTCAACGGCCCGCTGATCACCTTCGTCAAGTTGGCCTTCGAACTCAGCGAGGTCGGCGCCTTCCTGGTGCTGATGGTGTTCTACTTGTCCTATTTCTTCCTGGCCCTGCCGGCGTCCTGGATCCTGCGCCGCACCGGCATGAAGAAGGGCCTGAGCCTGAGCCTGCTGGTGATGGCCGGTGGTGCCGCGCTGTTCGGTGAATTCGCCACCCAGCGCTGGTACCCGGGCGCGCTCGGCGGCCTGTTCGTGATCGGCAGCGGCCTGGCGCTGCTGCAGACCGCGATCAACCCCTACATCTCCATCCTCGGCCCGATCGAGACGGCGGCACGCCGCATCGCACTGATGGGCATCTGCAACAAGATCGCCGGCATGCTCGCACCGGTGCTGATCGGCACCCTGGTGCTGCATGGCATCGGCGATCTGGACAAGCAGGTGCAGGCCGCCGACGCGGTCACCAAGGTCGCGCTGCTCAACGAATTCGCCGCCAAGATCCATGCGCCGTACCTGGCGATGGCCGCGCTGCTGGTGGTGCTGGCGGTGGCCGTGCTGTTCTCGCCTCTGCCGGAGATCAAGTCCTCCGAAGCCAATGCAACGCCGTCAGGTGCACCGGGAACGGCCGAGCGCCGCAGCATCTTCCAGTTCCCGCATCTGTGGCTGGGCGTGCTGTGCCTGTTCGTGTACGTAGGCGTGGAAGTCATGGCCGGTGATGCGATCGGCACCTACGGCCACGGTTTCGGCTTGCCGCTGGACCAGACCAAGATGTTCACCTCGCTGACGCTGGGTGCGATGTTGGCCGGCTACGTGGTCGGCCTGCTGGCGATCCCTGGCCTGGTCTCGCAGTCGCGCTACCTGACCATTTCGGCAGTGATGGGCGTGGTGTTCTGCCTGGGCGCCTGGGCTACGCACGGCTACGTCTCGGTGGCCTTCGTGGCGCTGCTGGGCTTTGCCAACGCCATGATGTGGCCGGCCATCTTCCCGCTGGCGATCCGCGGCCTGGGCCGCTTCACCGAGACCGGCTCGGCCCTGCTGGTGATGGGCATCGCCGGCGGCGCGATCATTCCGCAGCTGTTCGCCGTGCTCAAGCAGCACATCGACTTCCAGCTGGTGTTCGTGCTGCTGATGGTGCCGTGCTACCTGTACATCCTGTTCTACTCGGTGATCGGCCATCGTGCCGGCCTGCCGCAGGACAAGGCCTGATCGGCGATGATGGACGGCAGCCAACCCCAGGGAAAACCCATGCGCAGAGCGACCATCAAGGACGTTGCGGAGAAGGCCAAGGTCTCGCTGAAGACGGTCTCGCGGGTGATCAACAATGAGCCCTCGGTGATGCAGGCCACCCGTGCGCGGGTGCTGCGTGCCATCGCCGAGCTCGACTACGAGCCCGATCCGTCCGCGCGCAACCTGCGCAGCGGCACTACCTTCGTGATCGGGCTGGTCTACGACAACCCGAACCCGTACCACATCATCGGCGTGCAGAACGGCGTGCTGGCCGCGTGCCGCGAGACCGGTTTCGGCCTGCAGATCCATCCCTGTGATTCGAGCTCGCCGTTGCTGGCCGATGAACTGGCCGACTGGGTGCAGCGCTCGCGGCTGGCCGGGCTGGTGCTGACCGCACCGATGTCCGAGCGCCGAGACCTGATCCAGGCGCTGACCGCGCGTGGCATCAAGCTGGTGCGCATCATCGCCGCCACCGAAGACCCGGCCGACGGCGCCTGCGTGTTCGTCGACGACCGCGAGGCCGCCTACGAGATCACCGAGCACCTGATCCAGCTCGGTCACCAGCGCATCGGCTTCCTCTGGGGCGGCAGCTCGCACCGCTCCTCGGGCGAACGCTACGCCGGCTACGAAGCGGCGCTGAAGGACTACGGCATGACCGTGGACAAGCACCTGGTGGTGCAGGGCGATTACACCTTCGACGATGGTTTCCGTGGGGCGCGCCGCCTGCTGGCGCTGCGCGAACCGCCCACCGCCATCTTCGGTTCCAACGACGAAATCGCTGCCGGCGTGCTGGCCGCTGCCAAGTCGGCCGGCATGAACGTGCCCTACGACCTGTCCATCGCCGGCTTTGAGGACAGCCCGTTCTCGCGCCAGTCGTGGCCGCCGCTGACCACCGCCAAGCAGGCCACCGAGGACATCGCCCGCCACGCCGCGCGCCTGCTGATCGCACAACTGCGCAGCGACGCCTACGACGATGCGCCGGCACCGCTGCACAACCAGGGCTTCGTGCCGCAGCTGGTGGTGCGCGGCTCGACCGCGCCGATGCGCCCGGCCGGCGCACGCCCCCTTCCTTCCGATCCTGCCTGAGCCCGCCATGTCGCTGTCAGACCCCACGTCCACCCTGATGTTCGCCGAGGCCGCCGAAGCGGCCGACGTGGTTGCCCGCCAGTTCTCGCGCAACCACGCCACCCTGGAAACCTTGGCCGCCAGCCTGCGCGCAGCACCGCCGCCGTTCGTGGTCACCTGCGCACGCGGCAGCTCCGACCATGCCGCCACCTACGGCAAGTACCTGCTGGAAACCCAGCTGGGCCTGGTGGTCGCCTCCGCGTCGCCGTCGGTGGGCTCGGTCTATGCCGCGCCGCTGCAGTTGCGTGGCGCGCTGTTCATCGTCATTTCGCAGTCGGGCAAGAGCCCGGACCTGCTGCGCAACGCCGAGGCGGCCAAGGCCGCTGGCGCACGCGTGATCGCGCTGGTCAACGTCGAGGATTCGCCGCTGGCGCAGCTGGCCGACACGGTCATTCCGCTGCATGCCGGTGCCGAAAAGAGCGTGGCGGCGACCAAGAGCTACCTGGCCTCGCTGGCTGCACTGCTGCAGCTGGCCGCCTACTGGAAGCAGGACAGCAGCCTGCGCAACGCGCTGGACCTGCTGCCGGACGCGATGCGTGAAGCCTGGCAGTGCGACTGGAGCGCGGTGACCGAAGGCCTGGTCGAGGCCACCAACCTGTTCGTGCTCGGCCGTGGCCTGGGCTTGGGCGCGGCGCAGGAAGCGGCGCTGAAGTTCAAGGAAACCTGCAGCCTGCACGCCGAAGCCTACAGCTCGGCCGAAGTGAAGCATGGCCCGATGGCACTGGTCGACCGTGGCTTCCCGGTGCTGGCCTTCGCGCAGCCCGATGAAACCGGTGCCGGCACCCGAGCGGTGGTCGAGGAGTTCACTTCGCGCGGCGCGCAGGTGTGGCTGGCCGGTGCCGGCGGCAACCTGCCGGTGGCGCCCGCACCACACCCGCTGTGCGCACCGCTGCTGACCGTGCAGAGCTTCTATCGCGCGATCAACGCGCTGGCGCTGCGCCGTGGCTTCAACCCGGACCTGCCGCCGCACCTGAACAAGGTGACGGAGACCGTGTGATGGCAACCGTGCTGCGCAATGCCCGCATCCTGGCAGGCGATGAGTTCCGCGACGATCTGGCCGTGGTGATCGAAAACGGTCGCATCAGCGCCCTGTTGCCCGATGCCGCGCCGCAGCTTGGGCAGACCGATGAGCAGGTGGACCTGGGCGGCGGCTGGCTGCTGCCCGGTTTCATTGACGTGCAGGTCAATGGTGGCGGCGGCGCGCTGTTCAACAACACGCCGGACGTAGCGGCACTGCGCACCATCGCGCAGGCGCACCGTCGCTTCGGCACTACCGCGATGCTGCCCACGCTGATCAGCGATGACGTGGCGGTGATGCGCGAAGCCATCGGTGCGATGCGCGAAGCGATCGCGCAGGGCGTGCCGGGCGTGATCGGCATCCATCTGGAAGGGCCCTACATCGCGCCGGCGCGCAAGGGCACGCACGATGCCAGCAAGTTCCGCGTACCGGACGAAGAAGAGATCGCGCTGGCCGCGTCGCTGGACAACGGCGTGACCCTGCTGACGCTGGCGCCGGAGCGCGTGCCGCTGGAGACCATCCGTGCGCTGGTCGAACGTGGCGTGATCGTGGCCGCCGGCCATACCGCAGGCACGTACGAAGAGATCCGCGCCGGCCTGGATGCCGGCATACGCGGCTTCACCCACCTGTACAACGCGATGTCGCCGCTGCAGGGCCGTGAGCCTGGCGCAGTGGGCGCTGCGCTGGAAGACCGCGACAGCTGGATCGGCATCATCGTCGATGGCGTGCATGTGCATCCGGCCAGCCTGCGCGTGGCGCTGGCGGCCAAGCCGCGCGGTCGCCTGCTGCTGGTGACCGATGCGATGCCGCCGGTCGGTGCCGACGATCCCAGCTACGTGCTGTACGGTGAAACCATCACCGCGATCGACGGCGTGGTGCGCAATGCCGCCGGTTCGCTGGCCGGTTCGGCGCTGGACATGGCCACCGCGGTGCGCAACACCGTGCAGCTGCTGGGCCAGCCGCTGGCCGAAGCCGCGCGCATGGCGTCGACCTATCCGGCGCAGTTCCTCAACGTCGACGACCGCCTGGGCTATATCGCCGAGGGTTATCAGGCCGACCTGGTGCTGCTGGATGACGCCCTGCAGGTGCGCGGCACCTGGATTGCTGGACAGTACGAGGCCGCCTGATGAACAGTTCGCCGCCACGCCGGCTGGGCTCGATCGATGCCCTGCGCGGCATCACCGTGGCGGCGATGCTGCTGGTCAACAATCCGGGTGACTGGAGTGCGGTGTTCGCACCGCTGCGCCATTCGGAATGGCATGGCTGCACGCCCACCGACCTGGTGTTCCCGTTCTTCCTGTTCCTGGTGGGTGTGTCGATGGCCTTCAGCGTGGCACCGCGCGCGTTGGATGCCGCCGCACGCCCGGTGTTGGCACGCGGCGTGCTGGAGCGCGCACTGCGCATCCTGGTGGCCGGCGTGCTGTTGCATCTGCTGATCTGGTGGGCGCTGCATACGCACCACTTCCGCATCTGGGGCGTGCTGCAACGGATCGCCGTGTGCGCGGCATTGGTGGGCGTGCTGGCGGTGTATGCACGGCCGCGCATGCAGGTCGGCGTGCTGGTCACGCTGCTGGTGGGCTACACCGTGCTGCTGCTGGGCATCGGTGACCTGGCGCCGTGGACCAACCCGGCCAGCCGCTTGGACACCACGCTGTTCGCACCGTGGATCTATCAATGGCATGCCGATACCGGCCTCGGCCATGACCCGGAAGGATTGCTGAGCACGCTGGGTGCACTGGCCAGTACCGTGCTCGGCCTGTTGGCCGGTGGCCTGCTGCGCAGCGGGCGTTCGACGGCACTGGCCGGGCTGGGCGTGGCGACCGCCGTGCTGGGCCTGCTGCTGGCCGGGGTGCTGCCGTTGAACAAGCAGCTGTGGACGCCCAGCTACGTGCTGTGGACCGGCGGCCTGGCCGCGCTGGCGCTGTGGCTGGGCCACGTGCTGATCGACCTGAAGGGATGGCCGGCGCTGGGCCGGCGCTTCGGCGTCAATGCGATCACCGCGTATCTGGGGGCCTCGGTGATGTCGGTGGCGTTGATGGCCAGCGGTGCCTGGGGCTGGATCTGGCAGCAGCTGGCCAACGCGATGCCGGGTGCGCTGGAGCTGGCGTCGATGTTGCAGGCACTGGCGTTTGTCGCGCTGTGGTGGGGCGTGGCCTGGTGGCTGGACCGTCGGAAGATCTACTTGAAGATCTGAGCAGTCCCGGGGTCGGACCCCTTTCCGCAGGAAAGGGCCCTGACCCGATCCGCCAACGGCATCCACGCATGTGCGGCTCCCAACGCCCAGAAAAAATGAACGATTTCAGCCACATCACATTGGCGTGAGGGCCCGGCGATTTCATATCCGAAGTGTGATTTCCCGCACGCAAGTTCACCTATCGAAACGGTTCACATGACGGCAGACTGCACACGCAGCAGCGTGCATTTGCAGTTCCTGATTCCCTGTCCAGGAGGACTGTATGACCCGTGCCGTCCCGCGCGCTTTCCGTCCGCGCCGCCTCACCGTTTCCATGCTTCAGGCACTGGCAGTCCCGTCCATGGTGCTGTTGACCGCCAGCGCCGCCTGGGCCGGCTGCAGCACCGTCGCTCCGGTCGCCGGCCAGACGGTCACCTGCGACGCCAACGCGCCGAATCCGCAGACGGTGCCCATCTCGGCCAGCGGCGAAGCGGGCATCACCGTCAACGTCGCCAGCGGTGCCCAGTTGCAGCAGAGCGGTGGGGCGTCGGCCGTTACCCTGGTCGGTGCAAGTGGTCACTTGTTGACCAACCAGGGCGCGATCAGTTCGGTGGGGGGGGTGGCGGTCCAGCTCGGTGGCGGCAGCCGTGTCGAGAATTCGGGCAGCATCAGCACCGGCAACAACACCGCGCTGCAGTTCGTCGGTGCGGGCGACAGCGTGCTGGTCAACCGCGGAACGATCAGTGGGCGTACCGGCGTACAGTTCGATTCAGGCAACGACCGCCTGGACATGCAGGCCGGCAGCATCAGCGGCGGTGTCCTGCAAGGGGATGGCAACGACGTGCTGCTGCTGGGCAATGGCACCATCGACAGCGTCGACCAGGGCAGTGGCGATGACCAGATGACCGTCACCGGCGGCACCGTCACCGGCCTTGTAGCGCAGGGCAGTGGCCGCGATGATTTCGTCATGAGTGGCGGCACAATCGGCGCGCTGCAGCAGGGCGACAACATCGATACCTTCCGCATGAGCGGTGGTCGCATCATCGGCGCGTTCGAGGATGGCGACCAGGCCTGGATGACCGCTGGCCGCATCGGCCGCGTCAACATGAAGCTGGACAAGAACCTGTGGGACCAGTCCGGCGGCACCGTGGACGGCAACGTGGTGACCGGCTTCGACACCGACACCATCATCATCTCGGGCACGGCCTATATCGGCGGCAACATCAGCGTCAGCGGCGGCAACGACAGCGTGACCATCACCGACGGCACCGTACGCGGGCAGGTGCTGCTCAGTACCGGCAATGACACCTTCAACTGGAACGGCGGTGGCATCGTCTACGGTGCGATCGACATGGGCCCGGACAACGACGTGGCCAACCTCAGCAACCTCAACCAGGGCAACCTGGGTGCGGTGCCGCTGTTCGACGGGGGCAGTGGCATCGACCAGCTCAGCCTGAGCAACGTCAAGACCGCAGGCGTGGGCCGCTTCCAGAACTGGGAGGCGATCAGCCTGGCCAACAGCACGGAGCTGAGCTTCGATGGCGACCTGGTGCTGGGCGACAGCGCAACCGGCACCGGTACGCTCACGGTGGACGACACCAGCACCGTCTACGCGGGCAGTGGCGGCCATGCCATCCGCCCGTTCAACAGTGCTGCACTGGTGGAGATGGTCAATGCCGGGCGCATCGACCTGGCCGGTACCGGCGCCGGCGACGTGTTCACCGTGCGTGGCAACTACCGCGGTGACGGTGGTGGCCTGTACCTGCGCACCGTGCTGGGCGCGGACAACTCACCCAGCGATCGCTTGGTGATCGATGGCGGTACCGCCACCGGAACCACCGGCATCGGCGTGCTGAATGCCGGTGGCAGCGGCGCGGCCACGCTGGCCGATGGCATCCTGGTGGTGCAGGCCTTGAATGGTGGCCGCACCGCGCCGGGCGCGTTCTCGCTGTTTGCACCGGTCGCGGCCGGCGCCTACGAGTACTTCCTGTTCAAGGGCGGTGTCAGTGCCGGTACCAGCGAGAACTGGTACCTGCGTTCGACGCTGGTGACCGGACCAACACCGGCCCCCAACGGCGGTGGCACTGCCACACCACCACCACTGACACCTCCAGTGGCACCGCCGCCACCGATCACCCCGGCACCGCCGCCGCCGCCGGAAGGCGCCACCGATCCGGACCTGACCGCGGGTGAGACCGCGCCGCCACCACCACCACCGGAGCCCGCGCCGGTGGCGCCGCCCAGCGACCCGGCGGTGCCGGACGTGCCGGTAGCCGGCGGTGCACTGCCCGGTACCGGTGCGCCGCCGACGCCGGGCGCACGGCCCGCCGAGGGCGCAGTGGTACCGCTGTACCGCGTGGAGACTGCGACCTATGCCGTGGTGCCGCCGCTGCTGCGTGAGACTTCGCTGGCCAGCCTGGGTACCTTCCACGAGCGCCAGGGCGAGCAGCGCCTGTTGTACAGCCAGGGTGCGTTCCGCACCGCCTGGGGCCGGTTGGTGGGGCAGAGCAGCGAGATCCACTGGAAGGGCGATGCGCAGCCGGGCTTCGATGGCGATGTGATGGGCCTGCAGGCCGGCCTCGACGTGTGGGCTGCGGCGTCTGACAACCACCGCAACCAGATCGGCGTATTCGTTGGCCGCACCCGCGCGCAGGGCAAGACCACCGGCCTGGCACTGGGCTGGGAGAACGTGCAGGTGGGCCAGAACCGCCTGGACGACAAGCACGTGGGCCTGTACTGGACGTTCACCGACAGCAGTGGCGGCTATATCGACGCTGTGGCGATGCAGAGCCGCTACGACGGCCGCGTGCGCTCCTCGCGCGGGCTCGGCTTCGGCCTGAGCGGCGACGGCACCAGCGTGTCGGTGGAGGCGGGCAAGCCGCTGCTGCACTTCGGACAGTCGGCGTGGTGGCTGGAACCGCAGGTGCAGGTGATCTGGCAACGCACGTCGCTGGACGACCGCCGCGATGTGGTCTCGACCGTGCGCTTCGACAACGACAACGCCTGGACCGGCCGCATCGGCCTGCGCCTGGCCGGTGACTACCAGCTGGCCGACAACGGTTGGCAGCCGTACTTCAAGCTCAACTATTGGCATGGTCGTTCCGGCGAGGACCGCATCCGCTTCGACGACGACACGATCATCAATTCGCAGCGCTCGCGTGCACTCGAAGCCGGTGTCGGCGTGGTAGGGCGCTTCAACCGCACCATCAGCGCGTACGCGGTGGCCGACTACACGCGCGAGCTGGGCGGTGACCGCAACGAGAAGCGCCGCATCATCGAAGGCAACATCGGCTTGCGCGCGGACTGGTAGCGCGCGGTACGGATGTCATGACTCGTTCTGGTGGGTGTCGACCTTGGTCGACACGTCCTGAAATGTCGTTCGCTTTGGGCGATCGGGAATTGCTATGAATTGATGAATCCGTAGATGAGATTACCTTTCTCGAAATGGACATGAAGAACGGCTTCGCTGGGCTCGCCGTCCTCGAGGAGATAGCACTCAACTGCACTGTCACCATCGCCACGGTCATATGTGGTCATCAACGGTATCAAGTCGTCTGCTGCGTCGTGCGCAGGTGGAGGGATGGAAATGGCGGCACCTTCTAGGAAGTAAACCGGCAGAAGTTCGTAGATTTCCAGAATCATGACTGAGGTCAGGCCAAAGTCTTCCTGCAGTGTGGTGCTATCCCGATCTGATATCGCCTGCACGAATTTCCGAAGTAATTCATATCTCTTGTCGTCCATGGCTTGATCTGATGGCTTTCTCATGGGTCGATTTCTCCAGCAGGGTTGCAACATCTAGCAGCATTCGTTGGCTCGTATCGGCAGCAGCTCGGGCGCGACCAACGCCCCGGCATGATCGGCCAACACCACCACTGCATGCAGCAGGCCTTCCTCCATCTGCGGCGGACACTGTGCCGCCGCGTCCTCCATCTCGCGCGCCGATTGTGCGGCCAGCAACACACCGCCGCAGGCGGACAATGCGGCAAGACAGCGCGTCGCCTCGGCCAGTTCCCGACCGCGCGCCTCGCTGAGTTGCCGCTCGCGCCACGCCTGGCCGTCGGCTCCGTGGCTGTGAGCGACGCCGCGCAACCGCGCGAAGAACGCGGAGGGCGGCGCCTGTTCGTGGGCTTCGGTGAGCGCATCTTCCAGCGCTTCGGCTGCCGTAGTGGACAGCTGCAGGCCGGGCAATGCAGCACCGAGCAGTGCATGCAGGCGTGGATAGGTGGGGTAGGGCGTGTTCATGGCGGCAACCTCACAAGGCAAGGCCACCTGCGGGATGCAAGGTGGCGGGCGGTGCGGGTTGGCGTGCCGGTGAAGCTCTTCACGAGGAATGACGCCGGCGGATCCGGGGATCCCCACGCACCGCCCGCCGCAGAACGACGGACGGTGCATTGTTCGGGCCGGCAACGACGTTGCAAGCCCGCTCGTGAAAAGCTTCATTCAGGACGCCAATCCCGGTCAGCGCAGGAAGCGCCGACGGGGGCCACCTTGGCGCGTTGTGCGCCGCGATGACATGGGCAAAGTTGCAATGTGGTGACTGCACGCAAGCCGCCTTGCTGCAACCAGCGACCGGGCCGGATACGACAGTTCGCGCGTGGCGCAAGCGATCATGCCCCGGTTATGCTGCGGTCCTGACTCAACGACAAGGAAGCGTCGCATGCAGGTTCGCAAGGGAGTGCGTCGCATCGGCGCGCTGATGTTCGTGTTGCTGGCGACCGGCGCCATGGCCGATACGCCAAGCACGGTCGAGGTGCCCTCGCCGGAGGCCTTGGCCGAGATCCTCAGCCTGCTTGAACGCCAGGCGCTGTATCGCGACCGGGTGGATTGGCCCGCCACCCGCGTACGCCTGCAATCGGCGCAGGGCGACCCCGCGCAACGGCTGGCCGTTCTGCGCGAAGCCATTGCGCTCAGCACCGGCCACCATGGTGCGTGGACCACGACCCAGCGCCAGCGCGAATCCCTCGCGCATGCGCAGCAGGCCGGTGCCGCCGCCGTTGACCGGGCCAGGGCCGCCGATGCGGTGGATGCGCGCATCGGCTGGGTGGTCATCGAGGGCTATGCCTCCACGCCGGGCGCGACGCCGCAGGAGAAATTCCGCCAGGACATCCAGCGTGCCGCGCGGTGGCAGCAGGTCATCCGCAGCAAGGACGACGGCGCGCGCTGTGGCTGGATCGTCGACCTGCGGGACAACAGCGGTGGCGCCATGTGGCCGATGCTGCTGGGCATGGCCCCGCTGCTGCGCACCTCGGTTGTGAACAACGAAGATGTGGGGTCGTTCGAAACCGCACAGGGGCCGGAGCGCTGGACGTTGACCGCGACCGCCGTGCAGCATGCAGGCAAGCCGGTGCTGGACTTCGGCCAGACCGGCTATGTGCTGCGGCAGCCTGGCGCGCCGGTGGCGGTGCTGTTCGGGCCGCGCACCGGCAGTTCGGGCGAGGCCTCGGTGCTGGCGTGGCGTGGTCGTCCGCAGACGCGGAGTTTCGGTCAGCCTACTGCGGGTGTCTCCACTGGCAATGTCGTGCACACGCTTGCCGATGGCAGTCGCCTACTGCTGACCACCAGCGTGATGCGGGACCGCAATGATCGTGGTGATGGCTTGAAGATCGAGCCCGACCAGCGCGTGGAGGGTGACGCGGCCACCGTCGCCGCCGCCCAGGCCTGGCTGCTGGCGCAGCCCGCCTGCCAGGGCACCCGGTCATGATCCTGATCGGCCAACAGGAACGGGTGCTGATCGTCGGCCCCACCGAAGCGCACCACTGCCTGCGCTGCCAGACGGAAACCGAGTTCGCTCCGCAACTGCGCTACAAGATGGCGCGCATCGACCTGCTGTTCGGGTTCACCTACCAGCGCCGCTACGAACTGGCCTGCACCCGCTGCGAGCACGGCTGGGTGCTCGATACCGAGACCATGGACCAGCAGCTGGGCGGGGTGCCGATCCCGTGGCGGCACCGCTTCGGCCTGCCGTTGATGCTGGTGGTGGTGGCGGGGCTGGCGGTGGCCGGATGGATGTGGCGGCACCTGTATGCCTCCTAGAGAGAGGGCGGGCCGACATGGCCTTAGCTGGTCGTTCCAACGGGTGCCTGTCTCAAGTAGGGCCAAGCAATCACGCTGGCCTAGCCCATGCGCATCGCGGTTCGAATCTGCTCTTGGGTTTGCTCGTGCTGGGCGACCTGCTGTGCCTGCGAAATCTGCTCGGCCTTGGCGAGCGACTGTTCTACGGGTGTATTGACTGCCTCGCTGACCGCGATCGACGCCCGCAGGTGTGCCGGATTGTCGAGCGCTCCCTGCACGACGAACATGCGAGGGCCTGAACCATCGCTGGGAGGATTGCCCAAGACAACATGATCGACGCGTTCCAGGCCGCTGCGCTTGGCCGTTGCAAGCAGGCTGGCTGTCATCCGCTCGCTGGTTTCATCGAAGCTGCGCCCGTGCTTGGCATCCACGGCAGATACACCGTCGCGAATCTGCCGGTAGAGCGCATGGTCGGGGTGGCCTTCCGTTCGGGGATCCAGGCCTGCCTTGTCCAAGGTTGATTCGATGCTTTCCTGCAATGGGCTCTTGGGAGCGAAGCCTGGGTTGCTTAGAGAGGGCGAGCCCTTTTCGGTTGTCTCATGGACCAGACGCTCCCCAGGCTTCAATGCACTTTCTGCGCGCTGCACGGCTTCGGCTTCGCGACGGGCGTACGCTCCGGCTTCCTCAGTGCCGCGAAGGTAATTGACCCCGTCGCGCAGGAGTCCAGGGCCACCGCCGACAAGTACGGTCGCCCCCAGCCGCAACTGGTGGATGTCGTTGCGATACTCCGCTATCCGGCGTAGGTCCTCGGCATCAGTGATCCGCGCCTCGGGGTCGTCCAGTACGGACTGCACTGGGCCCTTGTCGGTCATACGGTCAATGAAGTGAACCATTCGATGGGAATCACCCAACTGGACCGCAACCGCAGCGGACATGACATGGCCGCTTTTCATCCCAAGCGATACGAGCGAGGCGATGCGCTGGCCCTGCTCGGCATCGCGCAAGACTCCCAGTTCCTTGGGGAGTGCGTACATCTCAACCTTGCCGTAATGAGGGCCGGCCGCACTAACCAGGTCGCCTGCCATCACATGGTTGGTGAAGGGCGCCGCATTGGCCGGCTGGCCTTCAGGCAGGCGATACGCCAACCCTGCAGCGCCGTAGGGATTGAAGGCGTCGCCAGGAAGATTGTAGTGGTGGGCAGTGATCTGCGCGAGTGCGCCGCCTAGGGAATGTCCACTGACGTACACCGGACCGTATCCGTTTTCCTCAGCTTGCTTGATTGCCTGCTTGGTCAGTACGAGGGCATCATCAATCTGTGCGTTAACTCTGGCGCTGACCATCGCTGCGTCGACGCCGCCATCAAGTATGGCCTGGCGATCAAACTCGGTGCCTCGATGGGCGATGATGATCTCGTTGGTCTTGATGTTCCGGTACACAACCCCTTGATAGCCGCTGGCTGCGTCACGTCGCCCTAGAACTTCGAAGTCTTCGCCCTCAACGCGCAGCGATTCCTTATCGCCTGGAGCTGGATGTGACGGTGGAGAGTAGGCTGCATTGGCCAGGGCTGCATTGGTTAGAGGTCTCATGGGACGATTCCTTTCGAAGGAGACGATATCTCTATGGCAAAGTACTTCTGCTTCTCGATATCAGACAATCTGTCGTAGCTATACTGGGACTGCGTTCGCACCCACCCAGGGGTCGAACTCTTTGTTTGCAGGGTCATCTGACTGTCTGCGTACGAAATCGACGTGAGTAGTTTCTTCAGTTCGAGATGGTGGACGGCAACTGATATGAAGCCTTCGCGTCCCTCGGAAATGACTGGGAATGAAGCTCGAATGATGCTGGGTTTCCATTCGCATGGCCCGCGCCCGTAATAGTCAGCGACTGCCATGCCGTCCTCGAACACGGTGCTGCTGAACTCGGTTGCACTGACGCGTTGTACTGGGAACTCTACTGACTGCCGTTGGGGGGCGTACTGCACACCCTCGTAGTTGTTGATCGGCGGGAGGCAGAGCGGATCTATCTCGTAGGAGACGAAAACCTTCGGGAGGGTGAGCTCCACCGGCGCATCGTGGACCCGGATCACAATCGGTAGCGCATCCTTGGGTGCAGGATTCTCGCGATAGACCGGGTATGAGCGTTCCTTGTTGCACCCAGAAACGGCCAGTGTGATCAAGGCGATCAACGCCACGTGAGTGAGGGGGGTGGAGGGTTTCAGCATGAGCGGTCCATGTCGCTTATTGAGGTAGGCGCCTCTTCAGCGTTACTACGGGGCACGGTTCTCTGCGCGTGACGATACCGGCAGGATTGCCCTGATCCTTGATCGGCTGGACAGGAGGGATGGCCGAGGAAGACGACGCGATGTCCCGCGTTAAGGGGCACATGCGACAGGTTGCGCCGCTCGTGCTGCCAGCTTCCTTGGCCTCCATCCATGCATGCCTGTGGCGCGAGGCCTTGCGAGGTAGCGTTCATCGGCGTTCCATTGTTCTACGTCATACGACTATATGACCCGCTCCAGCCGTGCTCAAAGCTCTTGGTCATGCCAGTCTCAACGTCCTTCCAGGATTGAGTGGTGCGGCGCCGGCACGCAGCCACAAGTGAATCGGACACATTGACGGTTTCGTCAAACTGTTGGAGCAGGTCTTAACAATTACCTCGTCGAACGGTTCAGGGGCGAGCAGCGTTCGCAGAATCAGCGGCCGGCCGAATCCTGCCCGCCATGCTTTCCTCCCAAGGCCATCAAGATTTCCGCGGCTCCGATTCCCTTTGGCTGGATCCAGACCGGTGAACGCTGGGCGCTTTGGTACAACGGTCGCCGACGCCCCGCGTGTCCCTGCCAATGCGCTGTCGTGCCTCACCCTAGGCCTGTTAAAGTCTGCCCTGCAACCACGTACCGGAACCGACCATGGACCACGACACCCCGTTCGAACCCCTCAATGACCTCGAGGTGCGCCTGCTGCAGGCCCAGGACGGCACGCTGACCGCAGCGCAGTTCCTCGACGGCCTGCTGACCTCGACGGCGTTCGTGCTGCTGGACAAGGCCATCGGCGAAGATGGCGCCTGGGACGAGAGCATCTCGCCGCTGGTGCTGACCAGCGAGAGCGGTGAGCCGATGTTCGCGGTGTTCACTGCCCCCGAGCGCGCCGGCCTGTGGCACGAGCAGCTGCCGCAGTTTGCGCATGCCATGCCGATCGCGGTGCACGCGCTGCTGGCCGGTATCGGCGACGGCGTCGGTCTGGTGCTGAACCCGGGCCTGGACGTGGGCATGGAGATGATTCCCGATGCCGTGGCCCAGCTGAAGCAGCGTGCGGCGGCGATCACCCGCGGCATGGCGCACTGAATCCAGGGATTGCCGGGTTGCCGGCCAGCGGCCGGCACTACCCGTGGTGCAGGACGGCGGCGATGACTTGCAAGCGCGTCCTGTTCAATGGAGAGGAGCATCGTGGGCGAGCGTTCTAACCGATCGCTTTGGGTCTATGAGATCGGCCTTCTTGTGGGTTTGACGCTGGCAGCTGCGTTCATCACCCGGTTCAATCCGGTGGAGACGCTCCGGCTGGGTGGATGGCTGTTCCTCTTGATGCAACCCATCATGTTGGGTGCTCATGCTGTCGACCACTTCTCGCGCAAGCGTCGTCGATAGACGGGTGATAGGTGCCGGCCAGTAGCCGGCATCACCAGGTGCTTCGGCGGGCGGCGGCGATGGCTTTCACCCGCGCCTTGGCCAGCGCTTCACCGATGGCCGGGCCCTTCAGGTGCGTGGTATCCAGGTCCCGCGCCTGCACTGACAGCGCCGCCTGGTGCAGGCGCTTGAGCGTTTCGCCCTGGGGGTAGTCGGCGTCCTCAAAGCCGAGCCGGCCGCGCTTGTCGGCTTCGCAGCACAGTGCGATGCGCGCCACGCGCTCCGGCCGGCGCAGCGCATCACAGCGGCCCAGCAGTTCCAGCACGGTGGCATCGCGCAGTTCGTCGATGCGGTGCACGTTCAAGTGCTCGCGACACACCGCTTCAGCCAGCTGCTGGTGCTCGGCTGGAATCTTCAACCGCGCACACAGTGCCTTCAGCGGCTTGATGCCGCGCTGCTCGTGCATGATGTGGCGCGGCCATTCCTCCGGCGGGGTCAGGCCCTTGCCGAGGTCGTGGGTGAGCGCGGCGAAGCCGACCAGGTCATCGCCGGGGGCCAGCTTCGCGGCCATGTCGCTGACCATTTCCTGGTGGATGCCGGTATCGACTTCCGGGTGGAATTCAGCACGCTGCCGCACGCCGTACAGCGCTTCCAGTTCGGGCAGGATCGGGCCCAGGGCATGCGCATCGTGCAGTGTGCGCAGGAAGGCGGAGGGCCGCTCACTGACCAGCGCCTTGCGCAGTTCCTGCCAGACGCGCTCGGGCACCAGCGCGTCCAGCTCGCCACTGGCGGCGACCTCGCGCATCAGCGCCATGGTCTCTTCGGCGACGGTAAAGCCCAGCGGCGCAAAGCGCGCCATGAACCGGGCCGCGCGCAGCACGCGCAACGGATCTTCCACGAACGCAGGACCGACATGGCGCAGCACGCGTTGCTCGATATCGCGCACACCGCCATAGGGATCCACCAGCGTGCCGGTGTCTTCGTCACAGGCAATCGCGTTGATGGTGAAGTCGCGGCGCTGCAGGTCTTCTTCCAGCGTTACGGCCGGATCAGCATCGACCACGAAGCCGCGATAGCCGCGGCCGGATTTGCGCTCGGTGCGCGCCAGTGCGTATTCCTCACCCGTGTTCGGGTGCAGGAACACCGGGAAGTCACGGCCAACCGCAGTGTAGCCCTGCGCTTCCATCTGCGCAGGCGTGGCGCCAACCACCACCCAGTCGCGGTCGCCGGCAGGGCGCTGCAGCAGGCGGTCGCGCACGGCGCCGCCGACAAGATAGATCTTCATGGGGGAATGATCGCACGGTAGGCGCAGATGTTCCGGTAGTGGGGGGGGGGGGGGGGGGGGGGGGGGGGGGGGGGGGG